>JAACDG010000103.1 GCA_009937025.1 Methanobacteriota archaeon | reverse complement strand
CCCAATTTTTTGAGTCCGAAAATGAACAAGGCTGCCGATAATAAATATCCAATAGAAACCCAATCTTCCATTTCAGGCACCTCTGCGTTTCTTTCCAGCAATCATGTTCAACATTCTGTTGGTGACAGTAAATCCTCCGACGACGTTGATCATTGCAAGTACGACTGCAACGAATGCAAGGATTCCAGATACGACCGTTTGTTGTGCGTCATAAGCCACATTTGCACCAATCAATGCACCAATAATACTGATGCCTGAAATTGCATTTGCACCACTCATAAGTGGTGTGTGCAAAGTTGCAGGGACTTTTGTAATCAATTCAAATCCGAGGAATATGGCTAAAATAAACAGGGTTACGTTTCCAATTAAGTATTCTGGCGTCATTCAAGTACACCTCCAAGGCGAGTTTGTTTCGGGTGTAAAACACCATCATGGCAGAGCAAGACCCCACCCATTCCATTCACATAGAAATCAGAACCTTCAGGTGCTCCGACTAAGACATCATCATCCTCACTAATGACCAGTTCGCCCTCTTTAACGAGCGAAGTAATGAAGGTCGTCAAGTTGTTTGAATACAGCATACTCGAGGTTGTGGCAAGTGTACCAGGAAGATTTGAGGTTCCAACGATAATGACGCCATTGTCGGTAGTTATGACTTCGCCAGCAACCGTATCTTCACAATTTCCTCCAACATCTGCATTCATGTCAACGACAACAGCACCGGGTTTGAAATTTTGAATGGCACTTGAAGGGACTGTAATTGGAGCAGGACGTCCAAAAATTCGAGCAGTGGTGACAATAATGTCTGCATCTGCTGCAACTCCACACACTGTATCATTGACTTTTTGAATAAATTCAGGCGTCAATGGCTTTGCATAACCTGCTTCATCTTCAAAATCATCCATACCATCGACTTCAATAAACCGTCCACCGACAGATTCAATTTGTTCCGCAGCAGATTTACGGACATCAGATGCATATACGACTGCTCCGAGGCGTTTAGCAGTTGCAATTGCTTGTAGACCCGCTACACCACTTCCCATAATGACCACTTTTGCTGGACGAACAGTACCTGCAGATGTTGTCATCATTGGAATTCCCTTTGGAACATGAGCAGCACCAAGAAGCACTGCTTTGTATCCAGCAAGATTATCTTGACTTGAGTTAACATCCATTGATTGAGCCCGGGAAAGTCGCCGTGGAATCATATCCATGGAAAGAAGAGTAATTCCTGCATCGATGCATGAGTTGACATGTTCTGGATTGCGAAAGGGATCTGCAACACAAGCGATGCGTGAGCCCTTTGAAATTCCTTCGATTCCAGGGAACCGAATGGATATAATTGTCTCACATGACAGAACTTCTTCTCGTGAAGTGATCTTTGCACCTGCTGATTCATAATCCGCATCCAAGTTGTTCGAAGCAATTCCAGCACCTTTTTCGACCAGAACTTCAAAGCCTGCTTTCAGTAATTTCTTTAGGCTAGAAGGGGCAATAGCAACACGTGTTTCGCCAGCAGGTTCCATAGGTACTCCAAGTTTCATACAACTTCCTCGTATCCCTGTGCCATAAAACGACTGGGGAATGTTCTTGGCACCATAAGGAGGTTCTTAGATGAAACGCTTCGATATTGTCATATCAATTCTCAAAATGTCTACTCACCTTTGCAAAATCGATTGAAAGAAAACAACCATGTTGCTTATTGATGGTCGAGTATTGGGAAGATTACTGAGGAGATTATTATGAGCAGTCATCGAAGAAAAATCGCGGTAATTGGAGCTGGGAATGTTGGTGCAACTTGTGCATTTGTACTCGCACAAATGAAAATCGCAGATATTGTGTTGTTGGATATCTATGAAGGATTTGCAAAAGGCAAGGCACTCGATATGTCTCAAAATGGACAAGTTCTCAATTACGATGGTTCCATTACTGGAACTTCGGATTACAATGATATTGCTGGAGCCAGTGTTGTAGTTGTCACATCAGGATTCCCCCGTCAACCAGGTATGACCCGCGAAGACCTTATCGCAAAAAATGCCAGTATCGTTAAGCAAGTTGGTGAAGGTATCCGAGACCATGCACCAGACTCAACAATCGTCATGGTAACCAATCCTCTCGATTTAATGACCTATCACATGCAAAAAGTTACTGGATTCCCTTCAAACCGTGTTTGTGGTCAAGCAGGTGTTCTTGACAGTGCACGTATGACTCATTTTGTTGCCAAAGCAGTCGGATGTTCTGAGGAAGATGTTCAGGCCATGGTCTTGGGCGGCCATGGGGATACTATGGTTCCACTTCCACGGTTTACCACCGTTGGTGGAATTTCGATTACGCATTTGCTTGATGAAGAAACCATTGATGCCATTTGTAAGCGTACAGCATCTGGCGGTGGGGAAATTGTCAAACTTCTTGAACGAGGTTCAGCATTCTATGCACCAGGTTCAGCGGCAGCAGTTATGGCTGAAGCGATTTTGAATGACCGAAAGCGATTGATTCCAGCTTCTGCCCATTTAACTGGCCAATACGGTCTTGACGATGTCTACATCGGTGTCCCAGTCATTCTTGGAGCATCAGGTATCGAACGAATTCTTGAATTAGAACTCTCTGAAAGTGAACTTGAATCACTTCAAGGTTCAGGAAACTTTTACAAATCTCAATTGAAAGAATTACTCGGTTATTGACGTGGTTCACGAACAATAGCGAGAGAGTATTTCTCTCCGTGTGTTGTAACGAATTTGTCATCAACATCTCCGTTTTTGATCCGAACAAATTTTTTCCCTTGCCGTCCACGTGAAATCATACGCGCAAGGACTTCTTGCCCGATATAACACCCCTTGCTCGGATGAACCAGGTGGGCTAAACCTGCAGAGAGTGGATGGTTTTTTTGATGAATTTCATGTTTATTCCAAGGCACTTCATTTTGTATTCTCCATTCATGGAAGAATTTGATGTCATCCTCACAGATACATTCGACATCGATTGAAGCAATCAGGAGCGAATATCCCTCTCCAACATAACCATGCGTGATTCCTTCGACAGATTCAAAACTCCCAATTTTGGAATTCGAACACTCGTATTCAATGCAAAATTGATTCCGAGAAGTAGCATCGTTAATCGAAACATCTTGATTAAGTATTCGAGGTGAAACATGGTTCAATAATTCCGTTAGTTGGGAATGATGAGAATGTACGGCGAGAAAAGCACCCATATGAAACACAGTGGCAAGATCAATAATTTTAGCTTGTGATGATGTGAAAACAGTTTGTCTCATTTCACCTTCGACCATATCAATCATTTTGTTTGAAGACAATCCATCGATGAACTGCAATGCATCAGAACCTTGCCACACAGTAAGTGCAGAATCATTGTAAGCCACACGAGGCATGGTTGAACCTCAAGCGAAAGATTCGCCGCAACCACAAGAGGATTCAGCATTCGGGTTGTTGATTCTGAATCCTCCACCCATAAGACGGTCTACATAATCTATTTCGATTCCGTCAAGGAGGTGGCTGGATGCATTCGGTACCAATACTCGGAAGCCGTCAATGATGACTTCTTGACAACTTTGGTCAGTTTCTTCAACTATTTGTAAATCATACATATAGCCTGAACATCCACCGGATAAAACACCAACTAAAAGGGCCATAGAACGGTCGTCTCCAAATGCATCACCAAGCATTTCTTGCGCCTTTGAAGAGATGGTTAAATTCACATTGACAACTTCTGGAGTCATCACTTGCACAGGGCCAGAAGTTTCGCATGTCCCGCAGTCCATGTAGGTTCTAGACACCACTTCTCTATGAACCTGTTCTTTGATTCAGGGTTTTGAAGCCTTTCAACGACGTTTATTTTTACGTTCGACTTCTTTGAGAAGAATTCCACACCGTCGGATTTGTTCTTTTGCCCGCTTGACTTCTTCGATTCCAAGACCACGAGGTATTGCTTGTTCGAAACATTTTATTGCGTCTGGATAGCGTTCCATTTCAGCATAGGCACTTCCCATGTTGTAGAGGGTTTTTCCACGAACTTCGGCGGGTCGAATAAGCATGGCTTGATGATACGATTCAACACATTTCGGATATTCTTCAAGATAATAATAGGCGTTTCCTCGACCATTGAGAATGCGAATAATCATTTCGTCATCGCCTGCAAATGATGGGAGTGCACGGTCAAAACATGAGAGCGCTTCTCTAAACTTACCGTCTTCAATCAATCCAACACCTTGATTGTACCATGCCACATCTTGGTTCGAAACTGAACTTGAGTCAACTTCAGTATCAATTGGTGCAGAAGCTAATTGTTGTGCTTGAATCGCTGCTTCAGTTAAATCAAATGAACTTTGAATGGGCTGCTGAACTTCTGCCTCCAGAATTGCAGGACGTTCACTGAGGGTTTGTGCAGAATCAATCAGTAGTGAAGGAGAAGTGTCTACAGTGTTTTGAGGTTCTTGCTGGGTTTGTAATCCAAGTGCATTCATGTAGTAATCTGCTTGTGTTTCTTGTGGGTCAGCAATCATTTCAACTGGCTCAGTTACTTCGAGTTCCATAGGTGCCTGTTCAACAGGGGCGGGAACTGCTTCTTCGATTGCAACGACGCCACCGAGTTGGTCGGCCTTTCTATGGCATTTTTGAGCAGTTTCCAAATCACCTGCAGATTCTAAGGAACGAGCAAGTCCTCTCCAGATTTCTGGATTTTCCCCATCAACCTTAATCATTGATTTCCAAATAGTTACGGCTTCGACATCATTCTTTGCAGCAGTATGTGCACGTGCATGGAATTCAGTTTCACCATCCCCTAGATACTCAAGTGCTTCTTGAGCCAAATGTGGTCCTTCTGGAAGTGTTGGAGGAATTCCTTGCACAGATTCCAATACATTTGCTTCTCCTTCAGCCAATTCAATGAGAACTCGAATAAATTCATCTCGTACGGAATTGTTTGGTTCTATTTGTAGAATGGTTCGAGTGGAGTTGAGATAATTTTCAAGATCACCAGTTGGATTACAGAGTTGACTGCATTTCATTGCGGCTTTGAGGTAACCATTTTGCACATTCATTGCTTTCAGATAGCATTCAATGGCTTGAGAATTGTCGCCCTTTCTTTGATGTATTGAGCCCAAATTAAACCAGCCTGGGCCCTGATTTGGGTCAAGTGATTGAGCATGTTTAAGTGCGGAAATAGCATGGTCATCAAGTTCAAGTCGAGCCATTGCACCTCCAGCAATTCTCCAAGCACCGGCATGTTCTGCACCAATCGTTTTGAGGTGAGGTCTTAGTAATTCTAAAGCAGATTGGGGCTCGCCAGAGCGAATCATTGTTGTTGCTTGTTCTACCAATCCATCTAAATCAACAGTGCTCTCTTCTACTGCTTCGATAACCTCTGGGATTTCTTGAAGCACTGGTTCTTCTACTTGTTCAATCACTTGTTGTATTTCTTGTGTAGCCGCAACAACTTCAGCAGCAGATTTCAGTTCTTGGTATTCAAGATGCTGATTTTGGTCATCATCATGGTGTACTGCTTCAGCGAGTATCGCATCTTTATCGGTTACCCCGACTTCTTCCATCACTTCTGCCACTTCTTGGTGGCTGAAGGTTTGAGAAGGGGATTGTATTGGCATTGATTCCAAGGTAATCTTTTCACCACTTTCTGAGCATCGATTTTTCACATCGAGCAATAAGGGGTGGCCAGGGAAGAAATGCAGTGCGCGAACAGCCATTTCATATGCAGCAGCGTCATCTCCAATTCTTTCCAAAAGAGTTGCGATATTGGCAGTTGCTGGAGCATTATTCGGATTGATGTCGAGGCAAATTTGGAAGGCTTGTCTGGCACCACGGGCATCCTGTTCTGCTTCAAGTAGCACGCCTCGATTAAACCATGCCATGTCGCATGAAGGGTCTAATGCAATGGCTTTATTGAAAGCAGTAAGTGCACCGTTTGAATCATTTTTCCGAGAACATTCTTCACCAAGTTGAAGAAGGAATTCTACCGAGTTTTCGCTCTGTGGTTGTTCAACCACTGTTTTGGATTGATGTTCAATCCACTTTTTAGCAGCTTTCTGAAGTTCTTCTTCCCGCAAATAATTATTTCCGTCTTCATCCATTGAGTGAGCAAAGGTTAGGAAACCTTCTCTGTCGGAAATTTCATGCTGCTGAATAACCCGCTCGAGAACATTTTCCGAATAGCCCATTTGCTTCACTTCAACATGTTCGACCATGTTTCCCAGACCTGCTGAACGCAGTGCTGCAGCCATGGATTCCGTAACAGCATCAGAAACTGCATTGGAATCTGAGGGGTTTTCGAAATTTTCATCGGTCCCGTTCATGGTGTCACCAAGACATAGCGGTTATGCGACCGGCATAAGCATTGCTTCTCGCTGTACTTCGGAAATTGGCACTAAATTGAAAAGCCTCCGACTGAAGTAAGGAACATGACTCAGACGCCCCTGCGAATCCTCGGCCTCTCCGGCGAATACCGACCAACTTCGAAAAGTGGAATGATGGTGAACCTCGCACTCTCCTATGCGGAATCGAAAGGCGCCGAAATTATGTCATGGGATTGTGCAGAAAAACCTCTACCCTTTGTAGGTGAAGACGGATGTTGGGAGAATGCAAATGTGAAGGAATTTCAATCCTTGGCTTCCTCGTGCGATGCTTTTTTCGTTTGCTCCCCTGAATATCACGGAACTATGTCTGGTGTGATGAAGAATACTTTTGACTGGCTTTATGATAAACACATTGGAGGTAAACCATTTGGCCTCATGTGCACTCTTGGTGGGATGCAAAATTCGAATACACTCAATCACATGCGAATTATGCTTCGCTGGCTTCATGCTTGGCCCGTTCCTGAACAACTGGCCATTGGCCATGTGAAAGAGGCTTTTGATGATGAAGGGAATTTATCAGATGAGGACAATTCAAATCGCCTTCAGGCATTGGTCGATTCGGTTATGGAGACGGCCTCTCTCTTCGCATCTCAAACTGAGTGAGTTGAATGACTGAAAATCGTCCATCGTTCGATGATGATTTCGGAGGGCGGTATCTCTTGGTTGAACCTGGAACTTTCCTAATGGGTGATGAAAAGGGAACTCGCTCTGAACAACCAGCTCATCAAGTAACTATATCTGAACCCTTTTTTTGCGGCGAACGTCCAGTAACTCAGGCGCATTGGCAATCGGTGATGTCTTCGAATCCTTCCGCATTCACAGACGGATGGGCTGCAGGACTTCGACCTGTCGAGCAAGTTTCTTGGCTCGATGTTCAAGAATTTCTCTCCGTTCTTAACCAACGTGATAATGATGTTGAACACCTAGGAGTAATGGGTTTTTGGCGTCTTCCTACAGAAGCTGAATGGGAATATCTGGCACGCGCTAATACATCCACTCGTTGGGCCTTTGGCGACCGCGATGCAGACCTCAATGATTACGGATGGCATGCTGGCAATTCTGGTGCAAGTACCCGTGAAGTTGGTCAGAAAAAGTCCAATCCATGGGGTTTTTTAGATCTTCATGGCCAAGTATCCGAATGGTGCGAAGACACGTTTGAATCAAATTATGAACGCCATGAGGGAATTCAAACATCGATGAAAGGTTCTTCTGAACGCAGGGTACATCGAGGAGGCTCATGGTTCACAGAATCGGACTCCACCCGATGTGCATCAAGAGGTTCTGCCATCGAAAGTCTTCGCAGTGATGGGATTGGATTTCGATTGGTTTGGCAACCACTTTAAGTCAACCATCCAAGGCACTTCTATGTCCGTTCTCTATCACAATCCACGATGTTCAAAATCACGGCAAGCACTTGCCTTGTGTGATGCATCATCGCATGAAATCAATGTTCATCTGTATTTGGTTTCGCCCCTTGATTATCGGACTATTCATTCAATGCTGTCGCGGCTTGAGGGGGACATAGGAATGGCTATTCGTTGGAAGGATAAGGCTTTCAAAGAACTCGAATCACCTGATGTCGACCGTTCGAGTATAGAATCTGTAGCACGCTTTCTCTCTGTACATGGACATTTAATGGAACGGCCTTGGCTTGATTTTGGAGGTACTACTCGGATTGGTCGCCCTGTTGAGCATCTTGAAGAATTGCTTCGATAAAATGCGCCTCAACATCGGTTCTCGGTTCAACATCATATCCGACTTTTTCATCAATCTTTCCAAGTATTTGCTGATGTGGCGTCTGTCCTGGACCAATATTCCACTTTTGAGTGAATGTGTGCTGAAGGCACGTCATAAGATTCCTTGAAATCAGTGCATCAATACCAGCTGCGGTTCTCACAACAACCGGTGCAATGTCCTCATGAAAAACATCATCCATCGCTGTACATATTTCTTGAAAACTCCTTGAGCCATCAGCGAGTTCCCAAAGCATGCTGTTCATGGAATCAAGAGGTCGCCTCACCTCTTTTGGTGCTCGCAGTAGTTTTGCCAACAATCGTTCAAAACGGGTAAAGCGTTTTTCAATTCTCAATACAACATTCTTACCAGTGATTCCATCTTGTGGAGTGTGTGGGCCTATTTCACCCACTCGTGCCCACCACACTGGTAATCGGCAAGGATACTTGTCTGAATATTGGTGTTCGTCAGAATCAGCGAGTTCCATATGTTCACCTCAAAATTCCTTGAAAGTCCAAACAACCATGACCAACATCGAAGCAACACCGGTGAAAGCAACAAGGCGTGTTGCTTCAATTCGCTCTGTAAAATTTCGTAAAAACCAAGTCCCTACGCCGCATAAGGCGATTACCAACCAGAGTAAGTACCAAACTGGAGGGTATGCATTTGCCATGTCTTCGCCTCTTGAATCGAGTCCCTTACTGTTTCGTATCAAGATATTGCTGGCCGTAGTATTGCCATTGTTCCATCGTCCATCCTGCCGGGAGTCCATCTGGTGGCAATTGTGGCCCAACATGTGAATTGACTGCACTTTCAACTACGGGTGATTGATTGACAACTGGGGGGCTCGATACTTGAGACGCTGGAGGGCCATTTGATGATACAGGAGGCCCGCTAACTACGTGTTGCATTTGCGGTTCCTGATACTCGACTTCGTGGTCGTCTTCAGAAAGTGTGTTTCTTTTACGCAAGAGTAAGGTGAGAAGTATCGCAACAAAAAGTACGGCTGCAATTGAACTGGCGATCATTTCGGAATTCATTGCAAATCCTTCTTCTTCGACAATAGTGAATGAGAAGGACCGACTATCCGACCATTGCATCACGCCGTCAGTTGATTCGATGGTCACCGTAACTTCACCTTCTGTATCGCCTCCAAGTCGATGTAATTCACACATCATATCGGTGTATTTTGGCGTCAGATGCCCAGCATCATGTTCCAAGACCTGGCCGGTTTGGTTGACCAATATACCTTGACATACAGTTTGCCAGCGTTCGGGTTGCTCGACACGGATAAGATATTCTTCGGACTGAGTTGAAGAAGATGTCACATTTATCCAAAACGGTGCAGGAATACCAGTTGTATGTGTTTGCTCTGATTGAAGACTCAGTTCTGCATCCATCACCCTTTGCTTATCAACTAAAATCAGTACTTCATGGTTCAATTCATAGGGTCTTGATTCTTCATCTTCACCCGCCATTACATCGAACGAAACTACGATTCGAGTATTGAGTGGTAAATCATCTGGAATCATAATATAAACGGCAACCAGCATCTCTTGACCTGCTGCCATCATGAATGGATTTGCAGTATCAAGTGGGCGAGATGCACCAGAAGTTCCAATGCTCATCAAAGCCATTATTCCTTCATGGGGCGGTGATGTTGATACTGATGCCATAACAAAGAAATGATCATCAGCAGCATTCCCAATATTTTGAACAGTAACATTGACCGAAGCAGTCCCACCAACGCTGGCCGTTGTTTCGCTTTGATTTGCGTGCAGTGCAGGTATCCGGACAGATGCTGTGATGGAATCAAAAGAAACAAAATTATCACTCGAATCCAAATCAAGAAGACCATCGCTGTTGAGTACAGAAAATTCAATTGAATGAATTTCACCCGCTTTTTCAGCGCTCGGTAATAATATCCAAACTTCAATTGCAACAATATCCGCGTCATCATAGGGCGGTGATAATTCGATACTTCCAGTATGATTTGTATCGTCAACACGCATCCACCAACTCCAAGAATCCGGAATTGTTTCGCTGGAAAGGGTAGCAAAAACTTGTCCATTCCCATTATTTTCAACTTCCATGAGGACTTTAGACGCCACACCCGGCGTTAATTTCTGTGGTGCTTCTAGAAGACGTAACTCAAGGTCGCTTACCGTACTCACAACGATACCGTCGAATGGAGTGCCTTGAAATTCCATCCCACTTCTTTTTGATGTTAGTTGAGGTGTGATAGCTGGAGCCATATCACCTGCTTGACCAGTAGTTGGCGCTGTAATGTCGATACGAAATGTTGTAAAAGATTCGCCATTAAGGACAGCGTTATCGAGGCCTGGTTGTTCAATAATCCATTGACCAGGTGGGTCGTGAAGTAATGTTACGGAAAATATATCTTGTCGAGTAGCGTTGTTCCAGATGATATATTCAATGGAAAGAGTTTCCCCTGCATCAATTGTCAAATCCTTTTGCATTTGCTGTTCAGTTAATCCGATTCCTGCATCGCTGATCATTGATGCCGACACCGCAATACTCTCGGTGTGTGTGCGGATTGAATTATTTTGAGAAACAGCAGTTAAGGAAAAACTGAACATTGAATCTGGAATTGCGTCGGCAGGAATTGTCAATGTGAAGTCGACCTGTGCGGGTGAATCAGTGCGAACCAATACACTCGAATCTTGTGTCCATGCCAAATTCACACTCCAGGTTGATGGTAATGTTGAGGAATCAATTGTCAAATCAAAGACATCGGTCGCATCTCCTAAGTTTTGCACTTCAATGGAAAAGTAGCAGGTATTGCCTGGAGGACATGATGGAGAAACATCAGGCCTTACAATATACGGTTCTCGGTCTGGAACGACCTGAAATTGCATTGGTAGGGTCGTATTCACCTGTGTATATTGGCTGGATACTCCTTTGAACATCATTTGTTGAAGGCCTGTGGTTGCATTTTCATCAGGTTGTATTTTGATATCGATGAATTTAGATTCACCAGGTGCTAAGAGCACCCCTGATTGAGTATTGATCGAAACACCGCTTGGATGCGCGAAATAGACATTCCATGCTTGAGGCAAACCCTCAATTTGTGGAATGACAGAATCAGAGATATTTCCATCGTTGGTTACTTCCACACGGACAGTTCCCCATTGGCCCGGTACTGAACCTACTGTTGAAATTCCATTTGAGGAGAGTGCATATTCATCTTGGCGAACTTTCTGGTCATAGACAAATACAAGATCATCGAAGTAATAGCCAATATCGGTGTATTGAATATCGGATTCAAACAAGAATCGGAATTGTGTTTGACTGTGAAAGTGCTCCTGTGGAATAGGTATGAGTGGTGAAGTTGCACCAGCGTTATTTACTGAAAATGTTTGATAATCTTGCCCATCATCGAAATTTTGATCAATAGTGTTACTGATACTACCCACATGATGCCAACTACCCATCGCAGTAAGAACTTGAATTTTCAAAACATCAGCAGGGAACTGGACGCTTCCAGTATAATAGAAACTCAGGCCATTAGTCCGTGTCGGATTTGATACTGCATCAGACATATCCATTACTGGTGTTACCAACGATGTGGCAAGGTTGTTTGTGTAACTGGAGGATTGGCCGTTACCTACATGACAACTGCTTCCCATTGAAAGTGCTGTATCTGTGCTTAGGCCCCATTGAGTACCTGCGCTCCACCCCACTAAATTATCACAATTGAAGTAACTGCTTGCAACAGTAAGGCTTCCGAGTTGCTCGTCATTTTGTGGATTATCGTCGACTACAGTCGAAGTTGCCCGTATGGAGAGAGTATGGTTTCCAGCATAAGTTGGTGTAAATACTTTTGAAATAGAATTGGAATTTCCTCCACTCAAACTGCCCAATTGAACAGTCTCATTAATCATTTCAAAAAGAGCATATTCATTATGAAGTACTTTGATATTGACGTCAATAGTACCTGAAGACGCAGTTCCCAGGTTTTCGACCATGACATCAACTTGGATTGGAACATCGACGACCGCATCAACGACATACAAGAGTGCAGGCCTGTTGAATCCGGGTACTGGATAGTTTGATGAAAACATTCGATACTGCTCTTCATCACCTGCGGTCGTATACGAGAAGGAAACGTCACTGAGAGTTACATCAACGCCTGTCGCACGCCCCGAAGCCTGCATGTCCTTTGCTTCCACTATTTCAGTCCCTTGAGAAGTCGGGACACTGCTCCCAACCAAGAGAAATAAAAAGAGGAATGCTACAAACTTCTGCATGGTGCTCACAGTACCACATGTCTTCAATATATATGAGACATTTGGGGGAACCAATACTTAGGATTCTTCGAGAGATGCTTTCACTTGCTCTTCAGATTCTTGTAATTTCACTTGATCTTTCTTTTCTTTTGCTTTGGCAGCAAAATAGACCGTGAAAGATGGAATAAGGACCATTGAGAAACAACCAACAACAGCAGCAAGGGCCCATAAAAATTCGGTTGCCGCATCAACTGAAAAGACAGCGATGGAGTCAAATTCTTCATTGACGGTTACGACACGAATTTCAGGGGATGTTTGTCTTTCACCTTGTTCGATAATTTCAACCCGTATCATGGAGGGGCTGTGTTCGTATTCAATCAATGATTTTGCCTTTGAAGTTGCCTCAGCAATGTCAGAACCATATACGGTGCCGTTATTTCTTCGTGCAGGGTCATAGGAGGTCAGTGCAAAAATATCAACGGTGCCTCCAGACACAGATTCGACTTCATGGGTGGTGTTTTTTTGACATTGTTCAGCGCAACTGAATGATTGGTCAGATTCGATTCCCAGAAGGCGGTGACTATACAATCCGGCTGCATTGATTAATCGAACCGTTGAATCCGAGGAAAGTTCGAGTGCTGTGAGGTGTACCCAAGTCAAATTTGAACCGTTTGCAGGAATATTCCATGTCCATGTCGTTGTGTTCGCAGATTCTTGATAGAGAGGGATTGGCTCATCAATGACATGTTCTGTTTCCTGAGTATTCGTGTCATAGAGATAGTAAGAAGGGGAGACTGTGGCCCCATAAACAGCATATGATAGCAAAAGAATCAAAGTTACAGACAGTCCCAACAAGGTCCGTAAGAGATTCGGATTCTGCGCTAAAGCCTTCTTCATCAACTACTCCACGAGCCTCTCTTTCTTGAACCCTTGTTAATGTCATTTTTCGCATAACTGAAGGATATTGGCACTCATTCTGCGGGCCGTTTTACCCGTTCTCTTCATATAGGGGAGTTCGGTCGGCAAAATGCTCGGTGTCTTATCATGACGACTCTTTACGATATACCCGCTGAAATCTTTAACCCAGCTCTTGCTGCGCGACTCGAAGAAACTGAAAGTGTTTCAACACCAAAATGGGCTGAATTCGTTAAAACTGGTGCAGATCGAGAACGACCACCATCGCAAGAGAATTGGTGGTTCCTTCGTTCCGCTGCCATTCTTCGCAAGGTTGCCCGTGAAGGCCCAATTGGAGTCACTCACTTGGCTCAAGCATTTGGTGGACGTAAAGACAACGGTGCTGGACCGAATACACCAGGCGTTGCTTCTCGACATATTATTCGAACTTCACTTCAACAACTTGAAGAAAAAGGACTTGTTGAGAAAGTCCCCGGTCGTTTGGTCGAAGATGAAAATGGAGAACAACTTCAATTGTTCAAAGGACGTCAAATTACCGCTGCTGGTCATAAGATGATTGACGGAGTCGCACATGAATGTCGACCTCTTGCAGAAGAACAATATCCGGGACTTTCAAAATACTGAAGGAAGTGAATGAGGTGTCAAGTATGGTTTCGGCTCAAGACAATGAGTTGAACCAACTACGCGAACAGCGTCGCATCGCTCTTCAACAACAATTGCAACAACAGGCTACACAACAAGCCGATGCAGAAATAAAGGCTCAACAAGAGCAACAGGCATCTCAAAACCTCGATGCTGCTATGAAAAAATTACTTTCATCTGAAGCCCGTTCTCGACTCTCAACAGTTGCTCTGGCAACACCTGAGCGTGCTGAAATGATTAAGCAAACCATTGTTCAACTTCACAATGAAGGAAAGTTGAACTCCATCATGAATGATGAGCAATTGAAACAATTGCTCCTATCCCAATCGAAGAGCCGCCGTAGTGCGTCCATCCGAAGAATCTGAGAAGGTGCTCGAACATGTCAAGAAATAAACCAGCAGCTAAGAAAATACGCCTCATGAAAGTGGGGAAGCAGAACCGACGTGTCCCCGTTTGGGTCATGTTAAAGACCGACCGAAACACAGTGTCGCACCCAAAGCGACACCACTGGCGCCGAAGCAAGCTCCAACGATGAGGTGATTGAAATGGTACGTGCAAATGAATCTGAATTAACCGTCCCTTTGCGTAAAGCATGGGGCATAACCCGCTACAAGCGTGCACCTCGTGCAATCCAAATCATACGTGAACATGTGATTCATCACTTGAAAGTTCGCGAAGATGAAGAAGTTTGGATTGACCCAAGTGTCAACGAACATATTTGGTCTCGTGGTATTGAGAACCCACCTCGCAAGATTCGCTTGCAAGTTACTCGACACGATGAGCCAGATATTCCAATCGAAGTTAAATTATTTGAGGAGTGAATCATATGGGAAATATCCGACCAAGTTTTATTAAAATCCGCGCAATCCATCTTGTAGAAGATCACGGTGAGAAATTCACTGATGATTTTGACCATAACAAGAAGATGGTTCAAGAACTCACTGATGTTGAATCGAAGAAACTTCGCAACTGGATTGCTGGGTATGTTACAACATACCGACAGCGCAGAGTCGACTGAATGAGGCGATGAAATGCCTGTGCGTGTCAATTGGGACCGCACCCCTGTTTCAGTACATCATGAGTCAAAGGAAATCCTTGAAGGACTCATTCTTCATCTTCGAAATAGTTTTGGAGTCCGAAAACGTTCTCTTGTGATGGTCGACCGTGAAGACGGAGGATTTCTCTTTTTTCTGTACCAACCTTGTAATCCTCGCTGGATTATAGAATATGAGAATTTAACTTTCGATCAATCAGAGGAGGAATGACAATGGGTGACCGACAAGGAGTACCGCTCCCCCGCCGAGGCTATAACCTCCACATAATTCTCGTTGGGGCCTCTCATCCTGGTAACCTTGGTGCAGTATGCAGAAGCATGCTGAATTATGGTTTTGATTCGTTACGCCTTGTTGCTCCATTATGTTCACCTGATGATATTGAAGCAAGAAACAGGGCAAAACACGCGGGAAGAATTCTTGATAAATGTGAAGTCTTTGATACACTTGAACAAGCAACTGAAGATTGCAGTCTCACCATCGGGACCTCTGGAAAACGAGAGATTGGGGCAAAGACGAACTTTCGCCATTTCATGTACCCTTGGGAATTTGCAGAACGTCTAAACACATTTACTGAATCGGTTTCCCTTGTCTTTGGAGAAGAAGGTAAAGGTTTGTCAACTGAATCGCTTCGATTTTGTGATTTTCTCGTAACCTTGCCGACTTGGGAGGGTTATCCGATTACCAACCTTTCCCATGCAGTGAATGCATGCGTATACGAATTACATCGTTTCTCTGTTCAATCGATGCAAGGCGCAGACCCTGGCGTCCCCGACATTGTTCCACTCGAACGCAGCCTCAACCCTACATTGAAGGGAATATTGCAACAAGGAATTATGGAGATGGGGCAAGCATTGCCTGGCAATGAAGACCGAAAAGAAAGTTTTTCGGATAATCTACGTCGTGGAATCATGCGTTCGATGCCTACCGAAGATGAAGCCACCCGCCTTATTGGCGGTATTCTTGATGCTACAACTGCACTCCAGTATGTGTCAGGAAACGCTGAATGGAAGAGTCAGCGCCGTAGAAAAATCACACCAGCTGAAGAAGAGTAATCATGGAATCCATGAAGCTATACTCTTTGGTGTTTCTCGAACATGCATTGCGATGAGTTTGAGTCGATTTCCATAAGCAGACACAATGTGAGGCTCAACTTGCTCAAATGCCCATCTGGCTAGATTTTCTGCAGTCGGAATGAACGGTACAACAACAGTTCGGTGATTTTCTCCCATAACTCCGCAAGCCTTTCGTGCCTCTGCATCTCCTTCATACACCACAAAGGCATGGTCAACAACATCATGAACATACGTCATAAGAATCGCACTGACGTCAGAAAAATCCATCAGCATTCCTTCCTCACTCACGCCAGATTCTTGGACGATGTCTCCTTCAATTTCAGCCTCAAATCGGTAGCGATGCCCATGCATATGACGACATTTACTCTTGTGATTTGGAACGCGATGCCCAGTATCTGTTTCTACAAATCGTCGTATTCTTGTTGTCATTCTTCTCTCTCCTCAAATTCTAATGATGCTGAATTTATACAATAACGCTGACCGCCAAATGCTTTCGGACCATCTTCGAAAATATGCCCTAAATGCGCATCACATTTTGAGCATTTAACTTCTATTCGCCGCATTCCATGACTGTTATCCTCGATATGCTTGATGCCAG
The DNA here is from genome assembly GCA_009937025.1 of Methanobacteriota archaeon. Lineage (GTDB taxonomy): Archaea > Thermoplasmatota > Poseidoniia > Poseidoniales > Poseidoniaceae > MGIIa-L1. The sequence goes on along the minus strand of JAACDG010000103.1, from coordinate 415 downwards.
CATCTGGGTGCTCGGTATGAAATGATGGCCAACCACATCCTGAATCAAATTTCATAGTTGAAGTAAAAAGTACATGATTACAACAGATGCAATAATACGTCCCATCTCTTTTTTCATCGCAATAGATTCCAGTGAAAGGGCGCTCGGTGCCACTTTGACGTGTAACAAAATATTGCTCTTCAGTCAGTCGCTGTCGGTAATCTTCTTCATTGAATTTTTTCTCAACAGTTAGAGCGTTTTGAAGTACATGTTCCCAAGAGGTTTGGTATTCGACAGGGTCTTCAATCCCTAAATTATTGAAGGCAAGAATCCGTTCAATATCCGCACCACTTTTACCTGAACTTCGGCCCAGTTCATCTGGATTGTATGATGTATTTGTATTCGCAAATATGGTCGTAAAGTCCAGTTTCATATT
>JAACDG010000102.1 GCA_009937025.1 Methanobacteriota archaeon | reverse complement strand
GGCCAACTGATAAGGTTAATTGACACGATTCACACCAGGGTGCTGGAGCATTGACCATACCTTGACACAGCAATTCCTTGAACGGTTCGTCAACAGAATGCAAGCCGAGATCTCGAAGGGCTTTGGTGTAGAATCTGGCGTAAATCAGGTGCATTTGAGCATGCTCAATTCCACCGCAATAGAAATCAACATTCATGAAGTGATTCATGATATCTGGATTGAAACACATCTCGTCATTCAGAGAGTCTGTAAAACGCATAAAATACCATGATGAGTCAACAAATGTATCCATTGTATCTGTTTCACGTTGAGCATCTTTTCCACAAGTTGGACAATCTACTTTAAGAAATTCTTCTGATGTTTCCAAAGGATTACCATGACCAAATGCTACATCGGTTGGTAATTCAACAGGTAGGTCCTGTTCAGGAACCGCTACAATACCACAATCACCACAATGAATTATTGGAATTGGTGTACCCCAATATCGTTGTCGGGATATGAGCCAAGGGCGAATTTTCCAGTTAATGGTCTGTTTTCCAAGTCCTTTTGCATCGAGTGCATCAGTAATTGCTGTTTTTGCTGCTTCACCATACAAGCCGTCAAAGCCTTCGATTGGAGAGTTTACCATCCAGCCGTATTCTGTTTCAGCAGAATCGAGAGGTGCTTGTGAGTCGCCACCTTCGTCCATAACTAAAACTCGTTTAATTGGAATCTCAAACGCTTGAGCGAAATCAAAATCACGCTCATCATGGCCTGGAACTGCCATGACCGCGCCGGTACCATACGAGGCAATAACAAAATTTCCAATCCAAATCGGGATTTCTTCACCGGTCAAAGGATGGAGAACAAAGCGCCCAGATGGTACACCTTTTTTCTTCTTCATGTTGCGAATCCGGTCAAATTCAGTAAGAACAGATACTTCATCGTAGAGTTCTTGCCAAGCGGCTTCAAATTCTGTACCTTTGACGAGTTCTTTTGCCATTGGATGTTCTGGTGCAAGTGTAACAAATGTTGAGCCAAACAAAGTATCTGGTCGAGTCGTGAATACCTCGATGACCGAGTCAGAATTAGCCACTTTGAAAGTAATTTCAGCCCCTTCTGAGCGACCGAGCCAATCGCGTTGCAAAGATTTGACATTCTCAGGGAAAGAAATGTCGTCCAATCCGTCGACCAGTTCCTGTGCGTATTTGTTGATATCAAGGAACCATTGCTTCATCTCTTTTTGTGTAACTGGGCCATTACAACGCCAACAACGGCCTGCTTTGACTTGCTCATTTGCCAGAACCGTTTCGCATTGCCCGCACCAGTTCACTGGTGCATGTTCTCGATAAGCAAGTCCGTTTTCAAAAAATTTAGTGAAAAAGTATTGATTCCATTTGTAATAACGCGGATCGTGACTCTTAAGCTGCCTTTTCCAATCGTATGAAAATCCCATTCGTTTGATTTGCTTTGTGATTGAAGCCATGTTTCGCTCTGTAATTTCGTAAGGGTGGCCTCCTTCATCCATTGCGGCATTTTCTGCTGGCATTCCAAATGAATCAAAGCCAATCGGATACATCACATCGAATCCCATCATCCGCTTATATCTGGCAACTGCGTCTCCAATAGAATAATTTCGAACGTGGCCCATGTGCATTTCACCGGATGGATAAGGGTACATTTCTAAACAGTAAAATTTTCGACGTTCTGTACGAATTTTACTTTCAAATATTTTGGCTTCATCCCACTTTTGTTGCCATGCAACTTCGTCGACGGGAGTATATTCCTTAGCCATAATGTCACCAATTGCCTTGCGAGACAAACCTCCGAATCAACCATTGGACTTGAATGCCACTCTTCATGAGGGTGGAAATTATCGGGTATTCATGGCCAAGACTGTCACCGTTCGAGTTCCTGTTCGAATTGACCTTGCAGGGGGATGGAGTGATGTGCCCGCCTTTTGTTCTACACACAAAGGTGAAGTCATCAACCTCGCCATCAACCGTTACATTACCGCTGAAATGCACATCGATAATGAACGCCGTATCTCGGTAAACTACAGTTCAGATATGCCAATCGGTTCAGGACTTGGTACTTCTGGAGCAATGAATGTCGCTCTCTTGTCAGCGATAACGGGCGAGGGGCGAACTCCTGAAGAAATCGCAGAACTGGCGTTCCAATTTGAGGCGTTACTCGGCAATACAGGCGGACGGCAAGACCAATGGGCGAGTGCCCTTGGTGGCTTACAGCACCTTGTTTTCGAAGGAAATGATGTTACTGCAACACAACTGAGTCCTTCATCAGAGTTTCTTTCATGGATTGAGAGGAATCTCGTACTGTTTGACAGCGGCATCTCTCATGTTTCGGGAGACTTGCATCAAGAGGTTTGGAAAAAATTCAATGATGGGGATGAAGATATCCGGTATGCTCTTGAGCGAATTACTCATATGACAAAAGAAATGCTTGAATCAATTGAATTTGAAAACAAGGCAGGATTTGCACTCAGCATGTATCGCGGAAGTTGGAGTGTCAATTTGTTGGGAAGAGAATTTAATGCGCCGTTTGAAAAATACCTCAAACCCTTACAATTCGATGATTATATCATGGCATGGAAAGTAATGGGTGCTGGGGCTGGTGGGGTTGTTGGAGTTCTTTTGGACGATAATCTTGACCGAGAAGTGGTGTATGAACTTGCAAAAAAACAAGGCTGGACCGAAATAGAATGGGCTATTGAATACCAAGGAATTCAACGTGAAGTTAATCTTCACGAGTGAAATCAGTGTTCGTTTCTAAGAGGAAAATTGCTTCACGCGTTAACTTGTAACGGTTCTTGAGGCCCATCTTTCTTTTCTCAACCAATCCAAACTTTTGCAATGTTCGCAAATGATGCGATACAAGTTGCTGACTCTTTTCCAGACGAACTGCTAACTCGGCTTGTGTTGGGAATTCACCCAGTGGACCGTCATGGTCGAGTAGTGAGAGAATCTTGCCTTGGAGACTGTTCGGGTCAGGAGAGAGCGGTGGTACCGGTAAATCATCTTCTTTCATCCCTGGGTAAAGTGAGTTTGTCAACGGGTAATATCTCACTAAACGGCCATCTTTTCTGCGCCAAATTCCTTCTTCAGATTCGAGAATACGGAGGTGGTGGGTGATCTGTCCATTGCTCATATCAAGAGCAGCCATGAGAGCACGGAAATGACATCCCGGATTCGCAGTGAGATACCCCATCAGACGACCTCGTTGGTATCGGCCATCGGTTGTTTCGTGAGTACGGCCAACCAGGCCAAGAAGCCACAAACCGGCGGTTGTTGAAGGGATTCGAAGCGATTCATTGCTCAATACAAAGGTGAACAAGAGGGAGAGAAGGGAGCCGGTAGTCACGACCACGATGACAGAAGGTACAAGTGATTCTGCCTGTTCTTGAACGCTCAATTCAGATTCTGTTTCGGCTTGTTCGGCAACAGGTTCCGTTGTTTGTATTTGTGATTCGACCTCAACACTCCGAACTTGGAAGGAGGTGGCTTGGAAATTCTCGCATGCTCGGTCAGCTGGTGCATCAACGACAGTGTATGTTCCGCTCCATCCTTGACGAGGTATCCATTGTCCCAGGATGGCGCTTGAAAGTAATAATTGACCTTCATCAGGTGATTCAAACATCCAACATGTTCCTTGGTCGGTTTGTAGCCCGGACCAAGTTCCACTCACGAGGCGCGGTTGTTGTTCGACAACAACTTCAACGGATTGTTCCATTGTTGTTTCTTCATCGACAAGTGGCCATGAAAAGACAAAGCCGGCTCGTGTTTGAGGATTTGTTTCAAGACTCAAAACCATTTGATATTGACCTTCAGGGAGCGGTTGTAATTCCATATCTACCATGTCGACTGAACCAATCTTAAGTTCAAGAGGTGCAGCATCTGAAGGGAGGAAAAAGTGTCGGCCATCATAGTAATCGCACATCGATGCTTGAGAATGTACCTCTTCAATCGTTGACAAGTCAATGATGGAAATCATAACTGCACAAGGTCCAATCCAACGCATATCGACGTCGCCATCGAAAGGAGAGACTTCAAGCGTTAAATCAAATCCACCTTCAATGGGAGAAACTTCAGGATTCATTTCAACACGAAGTGGGTTTTTACAATCTGAGGAAGCAACTTTTTCATATTGAATACTTTGAATACTCGACAAATGGAATTCAGGTATTTCAGCTACAAGTGTGTATTCACCTGAAGCGATTTCACATCCTTCAAGGTCAGTAAAAGTCCAATCGGGTAAGGCGAATTGTACTTGTTCGTTTTGGTCGAGACTGTAATCGATTACAAGGGCATTACAGTTCTTCAGCATTCTGCTGTCGAAAACAACACTACCGCCGTCATCTAAAATCCACATTTCTGCTCGACACGTGTTGGTGAATTGAAGAGAAACTGTTTCTGCTTCTGTATTCGTCATGAGGAGATTGGAGGTGAAGATGTCGCCTTGTGAGTATACTTTCACCTCATTTTCTTGGGAGAGAACTTCGGTCAAGAGAGTGCTTTGTAAAGAGGTGTCAATCGAATCTACTTCATCCAAAGTGAACGTCATTGTGTTCAACAAGAGTTGGGATGGAAGACTTGCTTGGATTGTATTGGTACCTTGTATCAACGAGCCGTCTTCAAGCAGTATGTGGCCAAGTAAAGTTTGTTCATACGGCTCGAGTGATTCGAAATTTGCAAAGCAAGGCATTGTAAGGGATGATTCCTCGTTGATTCCAAGTTCGATGAGACATCCCTCGTTTGAAGGGAGAGAAATCACTTGAGCAGTTGGATTCATAAGCGTCACTCCAAGAATGATTTCCTCATTCGATTGGATTGAGTTCAATCGACTGCTGAGTTCAAGATTCAAAACGAGTTCAGTCGAGGCATCAACAGGCGTTTGGACTTGGATGTCGATAGAAGCAGTGGATTGAGTTGCTGAATGGTAGGCTGAAACAGTGTAGATTCCTGGTTCTACATACTCGCCGTTATCGAGTTGAAGATTCCAAGTCAAGGCGTCAAAAGAATATGTTTCACCTTCAGCCAAATCAATACTTTGGGCTTGGCCTCGACAGGCCGGAGTTCCGTCAACAAGCAGAGTCCCAAGTGCATCACTGATGCGCAATACAACGCCACAGGATGGGTCGTTCTCAATCGATGTCTGAGAACCGCTGTTGGTGAACATTGCGATTATTTCAACCGTATCTCCTGCCACATACCATTCATTGAACTGGGTAGAATTTTCTTCTATTTCAAAAACAATTTCTGACGTTTCTGCTCCCGAAAGAAGTGGTAATGAAGATAAGAGCAACAGCGACGCGAGAAGAGCAACGGTGCTACGCGTATCGCCGGCCATGAACAAGCAGTGCCCCTCATCATTTGAAAGGTCAGCGGTGCATACGATGCGTAAAAAGAACGGTGTTCAAAGTTGATTGAGGTCAAACATTGTTGGAACGGACGCATCTGCTTCTGCTTGTTGTTGCATTTCATATTGCTTCCATTCCGGTGTCGGTTGTTGTTCAGTCCAACCAAGAGCACGTGCTTCGTCAAGTTGACCGGCTGCCACATAATGGTCGATCCAAGCAAGACGGCGTTCTTCTTCTTCCGAGAAAGCGACATCCATCTTTCGTTCTTCAGCACGCTCAGCTGAGGCTTTACGCTTCGAAGAAGCCTTCGCCAGTTGAGCGACAAAAATTAATGCCAAGAGGAATACTATCGAGCCACCCATGATGAGCACTGGTGTTGAGCCTGAAGCAAAGCCTAGGCCGCCATCATTCTTGCCAGAGTCTAAACTTGGATCGGAAGTTATCGAACATGTCACAGCGTTCGGGCCGGTAAGAACACCGGCAGTAACTGCTGGGTCCCATGGGCATGGGTCATACAAATCAGCACGGCCATCAGCATCGCTGTCTGGACAACCGTATTCTTCGAGATTCGATTCTCCGTATTCTTTGCGGCAAGAATCCGGTTCAAACGCACTTTGAGGCCCAAGTGGACCCTCTTCGCCATCAGGGTCAAAGACACTGTTATCGCCATAGCCATCACCGTCAAAGTCATTCCATTGAGAAGGTTCGAATGGGAAGGCGTCCGGTTGATAGTAACTGGTTTGGTTGTCGCCCCATCCGTCGCCATCCATGTCCGACCATTGGTCCTCAATAAGAGGGAAAGCATCGCCAGTTTGGTTACGAATAGTGATGGTTTGTCCAGGGTTGTCGAGGTCTTGGATGGTATCGTTGAACCAAGCATAATTATCTCCCCAGCCATCAAAATCAGTGTCTTTCCATTGAAGAGTATCGTTCGGGAAGGCGTCATCGACATCAGCCCAGCCATCAAAATCTACATCGGGGCAACCATGACGGTTATTTTCGAATGATTTGCCATAAACATCAACGCAATCATCGCCACTTGGAACTGCTGTGTTATCGCCCCAGCCATCGCCATCGGCATCTGCCCATTGGAACGGGTCAGTAGGGAATACGTCGACAGGGTCGACAAATCCATCTTGGTCAGAATCAGCGCATCCTCGAGTTTCTGGGTTGGTTGAACCGCCATTAACAAGTGGGCAGACATCAGAATTGCCTTCAGAAACTCCATCGTTGTTTTCGTCTACAAAATTATCCCCATAGCCATCGCCATCGGTATCCTCCCATTGATTCGGGTCGTTCGGGAATGCATCACCATTGAGCCCCCCTTGGTTATCTCCATAGCCATCGCCATCGGTGTCTTTCCATTGTGTTGTATCGTCAGGGAAAATGTCGGCATTGGTACCGTTTGGATTGTCTCCGCGGTTGTCCCCATCACGGTCTGCCCATTGCGTACTGTCATCTGGGAACGGGTCGCCAGCATTCGAGTAACCATCGCCATCACGGTCTGCGCAACCTATTCGGTCTTCAGTGGAGCCGCCTGCTTGATTAGGACATTCGTCTGCATTGTTTCCAGTTTGGTTGCTGCCGTATCCATCTCCATCTTCATCACACCATTGGGTGGGGTCAGTAGGGAATGCATCTGCCCCATAACAATCGGCTGTTGCAGGCCATCCAGCATCAGGGTCTGACCATCCATCACCGTCGGAATCGACGCATCCAAGGCGGTCGTATTGAGAATCTCCCCAATTGGATGGACAGCCGTCAGAACGGTCGCTCATTTGTTCATCGCCAACCCAATCGCCATCGCTATCGGCCCACTGAGTTCGGTCAAGCGGGAATACATCGACATTTGTGGCAACTGAGAGAAGAAGTCCTGGCCATTCAGGTGGCCGGAAATTATCCCAAGCAACATTTTGGTAATTATCACCTCGATTATCGCCATCGGTATCGTTCCATTGGGTTGCATCATTCGGGAATGCATCGCCCGATTGATTCATGTGGAGTTGTGCTCCATTGAGGTCAAAGTAGTAGTTGTCTCCATAACTATCACCGTCGGAATCAGCCCATTGCTGCCCATCGGCTGGATAGAGGTCACCTTCATCAGACCAGCCATCGCCATCTGCATCTGGGCAACCAAATCGGTCTTCTGTTGAAGTGCCTGGAACAGTTAAGCAAGCATCAGGCTCTGATGCTGGTGCAGGATTATCTCCGAAACCATCGCCATCGGTGTCATCCCATTGGCTACCATCTTGGGGAAAGGCATCATCTTGATTCAAAACGCCATCACTGTCGAGATCAGGGTTCACCTTCCAATGATAAACTCCCTCGTCATTTCGCCCATGGGCCGAAATGATATACATGCCATCTGGGTGCCAATCGACACCATAAATTGAACCGCAATTATTTCCATTGCCGCTAGATGTACAACCTCCTGGACGTGGTGCTGATAATGTGTCGATAATACTCGCAGACGATGCATGCGTGTCATAAATCCGAATACTCGCACCATCGGACTGGTAATACGTAAAGCCAGCAGCGACTTGGGTTGAATCCGGAGAAAATACAATGTCATTACATGAAGTCGATGTCGAATAGACCCATCGTTCACTCATTGCTGGATAATCCAACATACGAACTCTTGCCCCTGAACCTTCCCATGCTTCACAAACAGCAATTGAGTTGCCATCCGGAGACCATGCAATGGCGCTTATCGAGCCTCGATTCGTGTTCCGTGTCGCTTGTTGAGTCCAAATACCGGTGTCGTATACCCACACATCTTCTCGGCCGCCGATTACAATAAGGGACCCATCAGGACTCCAATCGACTGAATAAAATCTGTCTGCAGATGAGGGATTGAATGAAGTGATTTCAGCACCTGTTGATGTATTGTAAATTTGAACTTCGCCATTCGTCCCGCCGTTTCCTGAGCGCCCAATAACGACCGCAATCATTGAACCATCGGGGCTGAATTCGAGTTCTAATGCCTGATCGCCACCGCCTACATCAACGCTAACTGTATGCACATTGGTCAAGTTATTTACATGATAGACGAGTAATTGGTCGCTGGTATCGACTGCGGCAACATAATCGGTGAGAGGCGACCAAGCAATATCATAAATTCCAGAAATCGCAACTGATTTGATGTTTTGTTGAAGAGTAGTGTTCCAGATTCGAAGGAAATCTCCATCTGAAGTCATGTACAAACTCCCGTCTTCACTGAATAATGAGATGTAATAATCATCGTTCGATGCTTGCCGGCTGTCTTGATTAAATCCACCGTTTTGAACTACCCATGGGTCGTTTCGGTCGCTGGTCCCGTCTCCATCTCTATCTGGACATCCATCGCGGTCCACGGTGCTGTTGCCGGCTGCGACAGGGCAATCATCAATCGTATTATCGAAACCATCGCCGTCAGAATCAGCAGCAGATGCAAGTGGTGCCAAGACCATGAAAAGCATCAAGAGAACCAAAAATATGCCTCTGCGCGCAGAATCCATGAGTTCGGGAATATTCATACCTAAAAGGGATTATGGTCTACATGTGCAAAATGAAATTGAACAATTCTTTTTGTATGCAAGTCAGAACTAGTTTTTTCTTTGTTCACATATGAACGAAAGCATTGAGATAGAACGCACCTTAGCAGAGGTATGAGCGCAGGTTTGCCAAAGGTCAGTGTCGCGGTTCAAGACCGCGTGTTACTGCATTTGGCGGGACAGGTTGAACAATCCGACCGATACGTCGTCGGGCCCGAACTCACGCGTCCAGGTATCGCAGAAGCATGTGCCCAACATCCGCCAAATGTTAGCCGTGCAATGCGTAACTTACTTCGAGACGAAGCGGTTTCGGAACATACACGAACAATTCGTGGTGAAGACCGCCGACAAAAAACTTGGCAACTTACACAACGTGGGAAAGAGTTAGCAGAACAATTGACCACAGATTTAGGCTCAACGAAGGTTTTACTGCGTAATAATGAAGGCGAGTTATTAGAAATTGAAGCAAGGGAAGCACCAGAACGATTGGCTGCTGACATCACGCTCTTGCAAGTGCTTATGCACGCTCAACATGAAGGAGTTTTGACTTTTGGAGATATTCGATTTGGCATAATCAGTAAAAAGAAAGGCTCTGAGATTCCAAAACCTGGTCGGTTAACTCCAATGACCGGGGCGCATGCAACCTATCACAACAAGCCTCCAATCACTCGTCCAGTCCATGGACGAGCTGATGAGATACAAGCACTTCATGATTGGTTCAATGAACGAAAACCTTGTGCTGTCGTCCATGGAATTGCCGGCATAGGGAAATCAACATTAGTTGCGCATTGGCTCGAACAACGGATTAAAGAAGACCCATATTTGTCGATTTGTTGGTATCCCTGTCAACCATGGGACCGCTCTCTTGGATTGGCTACAAGTTTACTTCACAGATTCGGAATCGGTGAATCTCATGACCCGTATAACCTCATTGAAACACTACCACTGACGCCCGGTGGTAAGGTCGATGTTGATGCTTGGCGTCGCAGATTACTCTCATACCTTACCGATGCACGAACGATTCGAGAGCGTTACAAGAACGAGGCTGGAGGTCCACCTCCGTATTGGCTCATTGTTCTGGATGATGTTCATCACATGGAAGAAAATGCAAAGGATTTGCTGGGAGCATTGTTGCAGATATCACTGAAAGCACCTCTTCGGCTCTTGTTTATCTCTCGAACCACGCTTCGAATCTACGACCGTCGGGACGTTCATACTCGTGGGGTCGTTCGTGAAATGCCTTTGAGCGGATTATCACTTGAAGATACAAAAAATTGGCTCAGCCAATTGGAACATACTCCCTCGGTTGGCATCGATGAAGTTCATGCTGCTACCGGCGGCCATCCTCTGGCTTTAGAATTACTCGAGTTGTATGGTCAAGCGACGCATGAAGACTGGTTGCGATTCCTCGATGAAGAAATTTTGACTGGT
>JAACDG010000101.1 GCA_009937025.1 Methanobacteriota archaeon | reverse complement strand
GGGACCAAAAAGGATGCAGAGTGTTGGCCATTTGTTCCGTTTATTCCTCTGCATTTTTCAGGGAATTCGCCAACATTAAGTTCGCAAGCAGTGATATTCGTTTCAAAAGGAACCAGACTCAAAATCGAAGTGTCGGTGATTGGTTGGTCTGACCGGTAGACGCTGTATTCCGATGTTAGCAGCCCTTGTAAAATTGAATTGTCAATATCGATGTTTCTCCAAGTTACTGTCGTCGATTCCGAAATTGGGTCGAAAAAAGCATTGATGTCTTGAGCTTGTAAATCACTCGGCTCTCCGATATCTTCAGCAGATACCGGGGTGAGTGGTACGATCGCTAGAAGCATGCAAATCACAAGGAAAAGTGCTTTTCTCTTGCCTTCAAAACCGAGCAATTTGTCTGTCATCATCCCTCTTGTCGCATGCAACGGTTATGAGCATGTCGCATATTCATCCGTTAAACAAGGGTTTCAACCCACCCCTACGGGGTGGCGGCTGAGTACAATTTACTCGTCTTCAGAAGTCTGATTCGGTTGAGGTAATGGGTCTTCAGAATCGATACGTGAGATTTCAAATTTCGCCTGTTGGAAACGGACGAGGAAGGTCCATAATCCTCCAAAAGCAGAAATCAATACAATCACGCTCATTGGATTGATTGGAATGTGGTCAAGAATGCCGGGGAGCATGCCGAAATCATCAATGCCAGCATGGATGAAGATTCCTGTGAGGAAAATTGCTACGATTGAAAGTATGGTTCGGTCCGCTCTGGAAAAGCCACGGTAATTGCGTGTACCGGCGACTGCTTGGGCTTGAGTGCCCATGTATGAGCCAAGAAGTGTTAACCAAGCAGCTGCTAATCCAAGGGCAATATCACCAACAAAAACCGAACCGGCGATGCAGAGAATCCAAACTGCATCCAACAAGCGGTCAAAAGTATGGTCAAGGTAGTCGCCCCAACGAGTCACATTCCCGTATTTACGCGCTAAAGGGCCATCTAAACCGTCCAAAATCATAGCCATAATAATCAAAAGACCTCCTCCAAACAACATGTTTGCCCCATAGGTTGAACTTTCTGCTGTCAAAACTGCAAGTCCACCGAGAATGCCGATTGGCAGGGCAACCCAAGTTACAGTTGCTGGTTTAACTCCTGAAAGAGACTCCAATACTGGATTCAATACACCCTCCCAAGCGTCTCGTAGTTTCTCTAAAGCCATAATACTCAAGCCTACTGCCGCGAGCGAGGGGTGTTTGTTGTTGCGGTTCTTCGTGAACAAAAATGACGACTTATAGCCATCCAATCGCTTGCGAACTCGATTCTTCAAGTGGCAACGATGGACATTGGTTGTTTAACCACTCAACGATTTGCGATTGAAGTTCTTCGATTGATGAGGTTGTGGTATCAAGTTCCAATATTGGAATATCTATTTCAAATTCCAAAAGTTCAGACCACGTCCCCGAAAGCAATTCCCATTCGACATTTGCTTCTATTTTTTCAGGTGAATAGGTTCGGTTTTTTAATCGCTCCTTCAATTGTTCAGGATTACATCGCAGAATAACGATGGCATCGACTTCAAGGAAATGAGAGAGATGTCCGTCGATGAAACAAACTTCTTCGCCATCATAATCCCATTGCTCTGCTAATTTGTGAATATCCAGGGGGGCTGCATTATCAATGGAATCAATCTCTCCTAAACATCCATGCTCTTATGCTAATTTTTGCAGAGAAAGTACCGTATAGGATTCTTGTAAAGCATCACAAAGTGAAGTGTTTCCGGTTCCGGGGGTGCCGGTAATTGCGATGCTGCTCCGGCTGCCCATGTTGGCCCATTGCCTCACTCAAATAAACGCCAAGGCTTGATTATTGGAGATGTTATCGTATCTGAATGCGTTTTGTATTGGCGGAGGCGAACAAGCAAAGGCATGATAGGTCATCCCTCACAGCATTGATTGTCGCCATGTTTGGAATGAATGACCCCACCCAAACCCTCCTCCAATTGGAGCGATATGTTGAGGATGGTCGAATGGAAATGTCCGAGGTTATGGCTATCCAATTTACTGAGATGTTGCTCTCGCAGAAAAAGCGACCTGCAGATGCACAAATTTTGTTGGTCAAAGGATTACGAATTTTATGTGATGTTTTTTTATTGCGAGGTAAATTTAAACGGGCGATTGCAAGTGTGAAAATCCTTCATCGCGAACGGAATAGATTAATTCGTACCCTCAAAACGGGAGCGCCTCAACTGCTTGAAAAAATGACGCCGGTAGCAGAAGATTACCGGAGAGCCGGCAAAATATATGCTCAGGCTGGGAAAAAAGGAGCGGCGATGAAGGCATTTTCGACATGTGAAAAAAAAGCATCCGGTCATGTCGCCAGTGCAATGGAAGCATGTCAGCTCCTTGGTTTGGAAAAGAAACTCGTCGCCCGGTTAGTGGCGACAGTTCAAGCCGCTGGCCCTGTTATTCTTTACAATGAACGTTTTGAATTTCAACCGCCAGGACGACCGCCTGCTGATGCTCGAGAAGTTCAAACATTGATGCAATCTGCTGTCGATTCAGGAGTGGGTTCAAGCGATACTTGCCGGCATCAAATCTCCCGCATCTCTGAGGAAATTGGCGCTATTGAACGCGGTGAAGCAGCAGCGAACGCCCGATTGCAAGCGGCAATGGACCTTCTCAAGCCTCAACATGACTACTACAAGTATTGAGCATGGTAACGAGAGATGGATTTGAACCATCGATCTCCGGGTTATGAGCCCGACGGGATATCCAGACTACCCCACCTCGTTATGGCCTTGGCTGAACTCCTCCCGTTCTTCAATCCACCGATGACTCACTGACCTAAAATCAGCAACAAAAAAGCCTCTTTTTATGATAAAAGTATCAAATCCGGCATTGGATTGATGAAGAAGGAGCGCTTGTCTTGGCACATGCGGGCGCGCTTAATTCTCCCATTCTTCATCTGCGCACTGCTTTTTTGTGCCCCTCTTGCAGGTTGCTTCGGTGATGAACAGGAGAAGGGAAAGAACAGTGCTATCGACTTTATTGTCTATTACGATACAACTTCTGGTGTAATCGAAGAAGTCATGCAAAACAATCAGCAAGTCTCTGAAAACGGCGTTGATGTATCGTTTGATTTCTCTTATACCAAATCCTCCGAGGGGAACATGCTCACTTTCTATTACATTCCTGGAGATGGTTCAAGCACGATTGAAAACAACGCTGCTGAAAATGGAGAAATCACATACACCTACCTCACACATGGCTTGTTTGATGCTGCGATTGGCGCCATCGATGACAAAGGTAACGAATATTTTGAAAACATCACCATTCGCATCGACAAGAAAATCACATGGTCTGAAGGTAGTACTGCTACACCAGATACAATGAACATCGAAACAACCCCAGATTGCGATTGTGGCGCTCCTGAACAAATCAAAATCGAATCAACAATAACGAACCCCCAAAACGGCGGAGCTGGGATTCCCTTTGGGGGGCAATCTGTTACTGTGACATGGAGATTACTGAATTCTACCGATGCCGTTGCTACTGAATCTGCACCCGAACAAGTCGGCGATGGTCAAGATGCGAATTGGGCACACAACCAATACTTCATCGAACCGGGAACTTGGAAACTCGAAGTCGATGTTACCGCTGAAGGAGATGGCGATGAGAATGTCAACGTCGACCATCTCGTCACCATTGCTTATGTCTCTGATGAAAGTGCTCCAAATCCGATGGACCCTTTGCCTCCTGAAGAGTGAATTTGACCTTCTCCGGTTCACTTTCCGTTTTGTAAAAAGTAAACTAAAAGTGAAAAAAAGACTCGCAGTAGGCGTTTTAGAATCAGCCTAATACCGACTAAAACAGGGATAAGAAGTCGCGCCCTGTTTCTGCCCTTCATATACCGTTGGCATACCAGCAGGGGTTAGAAGTGAACAAAAATGGCCTCGAAAACAAAGAAAAACGCAAAATTAGAAATTGAAAACAATGAAGACCCTAAGGAGGAAGCACCTGTATTGATGCCACCTGAAGAGGACGTACCCGAGCCCCTCATCGAAGACCTCCCAGGCGTTGGACCAGCAACCGCAGAAAAACTACGTGAAGCAGGATTTGATGAACTCCTCGCACTTGCAGTTATGTCTCCTGGCGACCTTGCAGACCAAGCTGAACTTGGTGAAGCAGTAGCGACAAAAATTATCTCTGGCGCAAAGAAAATGGCCAACATTGGTGGCTTTATTTCTGGAGACGCACTCCTTGAGCGACGACGTGAAGTTCTCAAACTCTCCTCAAAAGTCGAATCGATTGACGATTTACTCGGCGGTGGATTTGAAACACAAGCATTGGTCGAAGTTTACGGCGCATTTGGAAGCGGTAAAACTCAAATTGGACATCAACTAGCGGTGAATTGCACACTCCCTATGGAAGAAGGTGGTTTTGATGGTGATGTCTTTTACATCGATACTGAAGATACATTCCGGCCTGAGAGAATTACTCAAATGGCCCGAGGACACGGTCTTGACCCCGATCAAGTTCTCAGCCGAATCCATGTGGCTCTAGCGTACAATTCTGCACACCAAATTCTCTTGGTTGATGAAATCAAGCGGATGAGCAAAGGCCTCAATGTCAAGATGATTATTGTCGACTCTCTTACCAGCCATTTCCGTGCTGAATATATCGGACGAGCAATGCTTGCCAACCGACAACAAAAACTCAACCGGCATCTCAAAGATTTGAAGCAACTTGCTGACGTGAACAATGCCCTGGTATTGGTTACCAACCAAGTTCACTCCAAGCCTGATGCTATGTGGGGCGACCCTACCAAGCCTGTTGGTGGACACGTTCTTGCACACGCTTCGACATTCCGACTCTATCTGCGCAAGGCCAAGGGTGGGCGAAGAATTGCTCGCTTAGTTGATTCTCCGAACTTGCCTGACGGTGAATGCGTCTACCAAGTCACCCAAGAAGGTCTTCGAGACTGAGCGGTGTTTGAAAAACCCCCTAAAAACCGCTTGATTCGCGGTCAATGGTTGCGGCACATTCAAGGTCACTTGTGTAAGCATGACGCTCATGCGACACCTGATTGAACGTGTATTGGAACTCACTGATGCTGAAATTTCAAGCCCAACACCAACAGCACCTCCCCTTGGTGAAGGAAGTGAAGTCGAACTTCAAGCACTGCTTGAATCTCTCCAACCACGCATCCGCGTCTATGGTGTTGGCGGGGCGGGTTGTAATGCAATCGGCCGACTTTCAGAAGAAGGATTGTTCGAAAATTCATATGTCACTGGCTATGCAATCAATACCGATGCCCAAGCATTACTCATGTCTCCAATCGATGAAAAAGTATTGATTGGAAGAACTGCTCGGGGACGAGGTGCTGGTGGCGACCCTACAAAGGGTGAGGCTGCTGCTCTTGAATCAGAATTAGTACTACGTCGAATCACCAACGATACTCAACTTGCCATCATTACTGCTGGAATGGGTGGAGGTTCTGGAACCGGTGCAGCTGGGCAAATCGCTCGACTAGCAAAACAACAAGGTGCGATGACCATTGCGGTTGTCACCTATCCTTTCCAATCTGAAGGAGCCCTTCGCAAGCAAAATGCAGAATGGGGCCTAGAGCGATTAAGGGAGCATTGCGATACCATTTTAGTCATTCCAAACGAACGCCTTTTAGAGATTGAAGGTGTGAAAGATTTGCCGATTTCAAGTGCCTTTAGAGTTGGAGATGAATTGCTGGTCCGTTCGATTACTGGTGTGGCCGAATTACTTACAATCGACGGAATGGTTAACCTCGACTTTGAAGATCTGCGTTCGGTGATTAACTTTGGAAGCGGTGTTGCTATGATTGGCTTAGGTGCTGCATCTGGTCCCGGTCGTGCTGAGGCAGCTACAATGGAGGCTTTGCATTCTCCACTTCTTGATATTGATGCATCAGACGCGAGAGGAGCGCTCATCAACGTTGTTGGTGGAACGAATTTAACGCTTGGTGAAGCAGAACGTTGTGCTAAAATTATCAAGGATAAAATTTCTCCACATGCCCAAATTATCTGGGGCGCAGCAGTAAAGGAAGAATTGGAAGAAGAACTTCGAGTCATGCTGGTCTTAACCGGTGTCAAGAGTGAACAAATTCATGGAGCAAGTGAAAACCGACAATTACGAGCCTTGCGTAATCAACAGATTGAGTTCGTGAATTGATTACTTTATTGCAACATAAAGGAATCCGAGGATGGCAATAAGCCCTCCAATAATAATGGAATAATCTGTCAATGAATACGATTGATTGACGCTCGGTTGAATTAAAGTTCCATCAAAACTTGAACCGGGGATTGTTACTCCAAGAGAATTCCATTCATCTCCAAGTGGATTTTCATTATTGTTCACTGCATTACCATGCACAATGATTTCAACTGATGAAGTGTTATCTTCAGGTGCTGTCCATGTGAAGTTCCACGAACGGTAGGCGTTTCCTTCGCTTGTATGGGTCCAGCCCGCATCCATTTCCTGGGCTTGTGATTCATTCTCAAACTCAATTATTCCATCAGAGACGAGTAATCGAAATCCACCTTGTACTGTTCCGGATTGGGCGGCAACACTGCTGTTGATTTCCAGAGTGAGGTGAAATGTTTGATTACTTTCAAAGAAAGTCGGCATACCGATGAGTGAAATTTCAGTACTGTTGGATGCACTTCCATGGCACATGCAACCGCTGTCGGCACTTTCGCCAACTCCATTTGGATAACTTTGGATTGAAGTTATGCCGAGAGTAGAAAAAAGGAGAAGAACAAAAACACAATGCAGCCGACTGAATCTCATCTTGACCCAACTAGAAGTCATGGTGGGGCTCATATGACTTTTTCCCCGCATCATGCACTTATTTATTGATAAGATTTCGGTTCTTTGTGTAAAAATGATGTCATCGGGAATAAACATTCTTTCATGTAGTAGAAGGTTGAACTTACATATGGAAGTGGAAGAATGGGACCATGGGATACTGTCGTAGAAGTTGTTGAAGAAGAAATAGATATTTTTGCTGAGCTTGGTGCGCTTAAACCCGTTACTGCTCCTGTTCCATCCACACATGGTGCGACTATTCTGACTACCAGTAACGACCCTCTTGCGGCGTTCATGGATGATGATGAAGAAGAAACACTTACTGCAGATTCTCTCTTTTCTCTTGAAGATGAACCTGCAGGTGCATTTGAATTTACTCCAGAACCTCAAAATTTGTTTGAACCTGTTGCTGAAACGGTCGAAGCAGAACCTCTTCAAGAACCAACTCCAGTTCTTTCCAATGAAGTCATAACTGACTTGTTAGAGGTTCTTGTGAAAAACGAATTACAAGCGAGAGTAACTCGCGGAGAAGATTGGTTATCGGACCTTCCTGCTGAAGCAATTGCGAATATTGAATCTGCAAAAATTGTCAAAGAACAAGAAGCGTATCATCTTTCGCTCATCATCGACATGGTTGGTACAGGTCAAGTTCGACCTTTTGCTACAGTTTTAGCAACAGGTGATGGAGTCCTACCAGTGTCTCCTCCAGCACATCTTTCACAATCATGGCTTCCGTTGTATAATGCATTGCGAGAATTGCTCGTTCAAGCAATGAGTTCGCTTTCAAAGGTCAACGTGTTGAAAGGCAAAGCAGCCGTTTAACTACGATGAACGACAACTTTTGACGTCATCTCTACATCGATGAACATGTTCGATACGCTGCAAAGTTTCTCATGGCTTTTCGATACGATTCGTTCCAGTAATTTTTCAGGAACCTCTCCTTCGACATGATAGGTCATTTCCACTGTTTTGAAAACTCTTGGGGCCTGTTCAGCACGTGTACTGTTAAGTTCAACCCATACCTTGGTAAATTGACGTTCTTTTAGACCAATGACAACATCGACAAGAGAGCATGCTCCAATCATTTGAAGCGTTATCTGCATTGGTGAAGGTCCATCTTCCCAATCAAGTTCGATGCTCTGTTCATTCGAATTTGTGCATAAAAGCCCGTTTCCGCCAGTCCACTCCACTCGTCCTTGCATGGAGGTCCGTGGGGCGGTTCATTCTTGAAGGGGATGCATCTGCGTCAGGTTGATTGCCATGGCAGGAACCCCAGTTACATTGAACAACGGTAAACTTCGTATTCCAGATGACCCAATTATTCACTATATCGAAGGTGATGGGATTGGGATTGATATTACTCCGGTAATGATGAAGGTCGTTGATGCGGCTGTTTCAAAATCTTATGATGGACAAAAAGGGATTGTTTGGTCAGAAGTCCTTGCTGGCGAAAAAGCATTCAACGCAACCGGAGAATGGTTACCTCAAGCAACATTGGATGCAATGCGAACTGGTTTGGTATCGATCAAAGGACCATTGACAACTCCTGTAGGTGGAGGAATTCGTTCATTGAATGTGGCTTTGAGGCAGAAACTCGACTTGTATGCTTGTGTGCGTCCTGTTCGTTGGTATGACGGCACCCCTTCTCCAGTAAAATCGCCTGGTGATGTTGATATGATTATTTTTAGAGAAAACAGTGAGGATGTCTATGCTGGTATTGAATGGGAAGCAGGTAGTGATGATGTCAAGAAAGTTATTGATTTCTTACAAAACGAGATGGGCGTTGATAAAATCCGATTTCCAAACACTTCTGGAATTGGTATCAAGCCAATTTCACAAGAAGGTACTGCGCGTATTGTTCGAGCTGCTTTCCAATACGCAATTGATAACGACAAAGAAAGCGTAACACTTGTTCACAAAGGTAACATCATGAAATTTACCGAGGGTGGATTCCGTGATTGGGGATATTCGATTGCGAAAGAAGAATTTGGAGCTGTTGAATTGGATGGCGGACCATGGTGCACCCTTCAAAACCCAAAAACAGGGAACACGATTCTTGTTAAAGATGTGATTGCTGACGCAATGTTACAGCAAATTATTACTCGCCCCGCTGAATATTCAGTCTTGACAACAATGAATTTGAATGGCGATTATATCTCTGATGCATTGGCTGCACAAGTTGGAGGAATTGGTATCGCGCCAGGTGCAAATATCAACTACGACACTGGCATTTCAATCTTTGAAGCGACACACGGTACTGCGCCAAAATATACTGGTCAAAACAAAGTCAATCCAGGTTCACTTATCCTTTCTGCTGAAATGATGCTTCGCCATATGGGTTGGATTGAAGCGGCCGATTTAATCGTCAAAGGAATGGAAGGAGCGATCTCAGCGAAAACGGTCACCTATGACTTTGAACGGTTAATGGACGATGCAACTCTTCTCTCATGCAGCGCCTTTGGCGATGCTATGATTGCACACATGTGAGCATCACTTCAGCCAAGCATTCAATGAACGACTGTTGCGGGCAATTCCAAACCCGAATTGCTCTTCGAATGCACGAGCAACAAGGGTGAAATCTCCATCACGTGTTGCAATAAGTACTGTTCCAAGGTCTTGCAGTGATTGAGTTGCAAGTCGTGCTGCAATACACATCAAGGTTCGATCTGGAGATTCTGGATAAATGTCCCGGCCTTCAAGAACGGTACGGACTGGCTCTCCACGAGTACGCTTCATGGCTGTGATTTCTTCATAGATTTCTGTCGATTCCAGCAAGAATTTTTCAATCGCTTGTTTGGTGTCGTGAGAATCTTCTTCGGATTCAATTTCCAAATCGAGAGGGCGCCAAGTATTGTAATCGGTCAATACATCATCGACGAGTGCCGTGAGTGTTTTTTCATTGAAGATTTCATCGAGTAAATCAGGGGAGACAAGTGCGTCATCAAATCGTCTTTTGAGATTATTTAATCCGGATGCAATACCGGTGAGTTCTTGCTTGACTACGCTTGGCAACCACAGTTGTAACTTCTTGTCTTTCGCCTTACTGAGGAGGATTTTATGAAAACTTCCTTGCCCTTGTATATCGAGGCTG
>JAACDG010000100.1 GCA_009937025.1 Methanobacteriota archaeon | reverse complement strand
GGCAAAGCAATGAGCTTATCCACACAGGTTCGCATCAATTTGTTGTAGGGATTCCATGTTATGATGCTTACCCTTCATCACCATGAAGTTGTTAGGCCTGAGTGAGTTCAACCAGAACGCCCCCAGTTGATTTCGGATGGACAAAGGCAATCATTTTGCCGCCAGAACCTTTCCTTGGCTTAGCATCTATCATCGTAATATTATTTTGAATCAAATATCCAATCAGTCCTTCTAAATCTTGTACACGAAAGCAAACTTGTTGGACTCCAGTGCCTCTCTTCGCAATGAATTTACCAATTGGAGTATCTGGCCCAGTGGGCTCAAGCAATTCAATTTGCGTAGGATGTTCAGTCTCATCACCATGACTTGTTGAAAAAAAGCGTGTAGTTACACCTTGGTCTTGAACCAGTTCATCATTTTCATTTTCGAGCAATCCGAGGAGTCGCCAAAATGAACTCCCCTCTTCGAGATTTTCGACGGCAATTCCAATGTGGTCGACATGTATTGGTCCAAATTTCATTTTTTCACCTCAAAAACCACTTGGCGCCATCCACGTTCCAAATACATCCTTCATCGATTGAATAATTTCTCCAAGCGTGCAGTCGTTCTTGACGGCATGCAAGACATGCGGGAACAAATTTTCCTCGGATTTTGCCGCTTCACGAATTGCATCTAAACACGCCGTTACGACATGATTGTCTCGCTTGTTTCTCAAATCTTCTAATCTCAAGCATTGCTCCTTGCCAACAGCAGGGTCCAGTTTGAGAACTTCAGTATCAGTTTCATCCTCCATCAATCCATGGTTAACTCCAACAATTTTTCTCCGTTCGGCTTCAACATCATTCAGATGTTGATAGGCAGCATTGTGAATTTCACGTTGTTGCCAACCTTGCTCAATTGCTTTCATCGCACCACCGAGAGCCTCAATTTTGAGAATTTGCTCGTGAGCCAAATCATGAATATTTTTTGTCAATGCTTCAACATGGTATGAGCCCCCGAGTGGGTCAACCACATCAGCAGCACCACTTTCTTCTGCAATAATTTGTTGCGTGCGCAGGGCAACAGTTGCTGACTTTTCAGTTGGTAATCCAAGGGCTTCATCGTATGAATTGGTATGCAAACTTTGCGTCCCACCACAGACTGCAGCTAACGCTTGAATCGTTACACGGGCTATATTGTTGAGTGGTTGTTGTGCAGTCAAACTTACTCCAGCAACTTGTGTGTGGAACCTCAGCATAGATGATTTAGGATTTTGAGGAGAATAACGTGCGCTCATTAATTCATACCACAATGAACGTGCAGCACGGAATTTTGCAGCCTCTTCGAAAAAATCATTATGACAATTAAAGAAAAAAGACAGGCGAGGGGCAAAGGAATCGATATCAAGCCCCTTTTCAATGGCAGCCTCTACATATGCAAGTGCGTTTGCCAATGTGAATGCAACCTCCTGGACTGCAGTCGAACCTGCTTCACGAATATGATAGCCAGAAATAGAAATGGTATTCCATTTTGGCACATGTTCGGTACAGTATTCAAAAATATCTGTAATTAGACGCATACTTTGTGTGGGAGGAAATACATATGTCCCTCTTGCAATATATTCTTTGAGAATATCATTTTGAATAGTGCCGAGAATGTTTTCAGAAGAAACGCCCTGTTCTTCGGCTACAGCAATGTACATAGCGAGCAGGACCATTGCTGGAGCATTGATGGTCATCGAGGTGCTCACTTTATCTAACGGAATGCCATTTAACAATTGTCGCATATCATCAAGAGTCGAAATTGACACACCAACTTTCCCCACTTCACCAAGAGACATTTCATCATCAGCATCAAGACCGAGTTGGGTCGGTAAATCAAACGCAACTGAGAGACCTTTTTGACCACGTTCGAGTAATAATTTGAATCGCTCATTGGTTGCTTTAGCACTTGAGAAACCTGCATACTGACGCATTGTCCATAATCTTGAACGATACATTGTAGAATGGATGCCGCGCGTATATGGTGGAGAACCAGCCTCTCCGATTTGAGATAAATCTACACCTAATTCATTATTCGATTTCTGAGTACTTTGCAAATCTAAATCAAGACCGCTAAGTGTCTTCCAGTCATCCTTGCGTTGACTGACCATGTACCCTCCATGAAGAGGGGCTTCATCAACACTCCCACGTATCAATGTTGATGGTGGCCATCTGGGCCATGTGCATGGCCGTGAGACTTTTCATCATCTGTTACTTCTCGCAAATCAACAATTTCGACAGCAAAGGTTAGTGATTTACCAGCAAGTGTATGATTAAAGTCGGCAGTTACAGCCTCGTCAGTCAATACGGTGATAGTGAATGGAGATGGTCCATGAGGCATCTGTGCCACCAATTGCATTCCAACTTCCAAAGATGATTCAGCTTCAAGTTGTGCGAATTGTCCACGTGGAATTTCCATAACAGCAGCCTCATCACGGTCGCCATAGGCTCGTTCGGATGTGAGAGTAAATTCCTTCTTTTCTCCAATCTTTGCACCCATGATTTCTTCTTCAAATCCAGGAATCATTTGCTTATGTCCGACTAAGAAAGAAAGAGGTTCTCTTCCTTCACTGCTGTCAAAAACTTCACCGTTATCGGGGAGAGTCCCGGTATAATGTACACTTGCTACGATATCTGCGCTTACTGTTAATTCGGTCATATTATCACCTTCGAGTTGTCATTCGAGAAACTAAGTCTCTTAGTTTATCTGCGACTTCACGTGGTAGAATTTCTTCTTCTACCTTTTGTTCAATGAATTCGAGTGCATCTGGCACTCCCATTCGTTCACCTTTGGCCCAAACTTGGCCGAGAACATTCGAACGATGTTCTTCAGGAATAGAATCGTCATCTAAGAGGTCTCGTGCAGCATATTTGTACTCGAGATATTTCTGGCGATTGAGTTTTTTCTCTTGCTTTTGGCGACCGCCACCTTTTTTGTCGCCACGACGTCTTCTTCGTCGCCGGTCTGAAGATGGCTTTGCAACTTCAGTTTGAATTGTTTTGAAGACATCGTTTCTCGATTTCGGAACAGTCGTTGTAGAACCAGATAGGGCGCCACCGGTGTCAGGGACTGGAGTTTGTTCCGCCGAAACAAATTCAATGACAGGTTCCGCCTCTACAGTTTTGACTTCCGGCTTGATTCCAGCAGCATCATTACGTTGTGCCTTAGCATTTTTACGTGATTCCTCTGATTTGCGTCTTAACTCAGCCATTCGATCTTCGCGAGAAACCTTAGGAGCAACAACTTCTTGTTTTTCAACGGAATTTGTGAAGGTTGGTTCTTCCACACCTTCAGGTTGTGGTTGTGTTTTTGATTTTGGTTTCGAATCTTGGTTACCTAACCGGTTCAATGCTTCTTGGCGCTTTTTGGCCAATTCGTCATGGGCGGATTGTTGGTCTTGAAGTGGCTTTTGTGCTGGCCGAGGTGCAGGAGCGTTGCGACGTTGATTTTGAGAACGTTCACTCATCCGTTTATTGCGTTGCGCACTTGCATCGCGAGCAAAGGGGTTGAATGGTTCATCTTTTTTCCGTCGCTCGCCGCTGATGTTTGATTCCCCCAATCACTTCTCGCCATTGACTCCTTAAAAACAATTAGC
>JAACDG010000099.1 GCA_009937025.1 Methanobacteriota archaeon | reverse complement strand
TTTGAGATTCGTCGTCGACATGAACATCGGGCAATATCGGCTTGTAGCTACGGACCGTGTTACTGAACTTGCCATCGGAGAACGTGAACTACGCACAGCATCCGCAGAATAGGAGAGGCTCAATGGTTCCGTCCAGGAGGGCGTAGGTGAGGGTCGAGAGCTCTTACCGGGGAATTCGGAATTTCAGTCCGGATAATTCAAAGTCCTTACGTACGCTGCCGTAAGTAGTATCACAAGGGCAAACCGATTACTTATTTCAATGAAAATATAACCTCATGACACACAAAAAAGCCTGACTCAATTTCTGGATTCATTCAATGAGTGAATGGCAGATGCCTCAAGTCCATGCACCTTAATCCATGGTACTTTCAAAGAAACGATGAAACCTATTCCAAGAACAGAGAGGTAGAACAGACTCGAAGTGCTGAGCATAACGAAGTATTCGATTTCAAGGAAACTCGACCAGTAAATGGATGCAATACTGAAGAGGATGAGTGAGAATAGGAGCAAAATATCTGGTAGGGATTGAAGCCCTGATAATCTATGCAAGGTTAAACCGACAGCAAACAGAGGCGGACCCATGATCATGAAACCCATCCAAGCAATGGATGGATCAATTCTCCCTCCAAAAAAGCCACCTGTGACGATTATTTTGCTCGGGTTGAATTCAAGCAAGCCCAGCGTTGTCAATAATGAGAAATTATGCCAAATGAGGTACACCAAGGAGGCACCAAAGAGGGCATAACACATGCGCTGAACATGAGGGATTGCAAAGACAGAGTCCTGTTCGCTGGAAAGATATCGACTGAGGTCGTGGTGTACTTTAGGAAGGATTTTGAGAAGAAAGAACACACTCAATGCTGGATAAAAACCCCAAGTTGGCCCGACCCAGCCAATCAAAAGTAATTCTTCTCGTTTCAAACCAGTGTTCAATTCCAGTGCATTTGTGTTAGTAAGGAGGCGCGGACTAAGGAGGCAGGTCAACATGGCCAAAATAAGAAGCCAGTCCGTGAAGGTGGTTTGGATGACTGCAAGAAGATAGACCACTGCGATGGTTCCTATGCTCTTCCATTCCACCATGCGGCCACGTTCCCCCTGTTTGCTCCACAACACGAAGCATGCAACAATCAAAAACAAAAAGAGGGACACTGGGTTGAATGTTGATGTCATCGCCACAAGACGCTGCATTGGTTTGTACAACATATCGATATTCAACAGTGTTTGAAGCGAATCTCCCACAAAAAACCGGGGTAGATAGTCAAGAAGCTGGAAGACGACAAGGAATAAAATTGCACCCAATGTGTATTGTTCGGTCGATGTTATCGATGGCAAGAGATTCCTCCTCAACATATACAGTCCGACAATCGATGCGGTGATGAGCAGAATGGAATACCTGGTTTCGGGATAAAAGAACAAACAGCCACCAATAACAAGCGCCAACACCGGCAATGAATGTGCCTTTGTGCCCGTTCCACTAGCATACCGCCTGATGAGGAAGAGAAGCATTAGAAAAACCGGGAAAATCCCCAACAATTTGCGTAACCAACGACTTGAGATGAAGAAGAACGTATCTTCTCGAGCGAAAAACAGACTTGCACCTAGCATCACCAAGAACGCTCCAGCAGAGGCCCATTGGACCTTCGATGTGTCAACGATGAGGCGTTCCAAAACCTTGCTAAGAAACAACAAACGGGCGAAGCACCCTACGACTGTCATGCTGATGAGGAACTGGATCCACGGAAAGTTTTGTGAATTTTGATTGAGAAGTTTCCAGTCTGCTGTGGCAGGCAAAGAGTCCTGAGCGCTCAAGCCCTCCGCCTCTCGCCATTGATGGTGTATTCGAACATTTTCCCAATTCCAGTCCTCCATTTGTCGTGCCTCTTGTGGTTCAAGATCCAACATTTGCAATGGAATTCTAGCATCCGTTGCAGTGGGTAGTGGGAGGTTCATCAAGCCAGCAATAAGCACAGAGATATCTCTTTGCTGAATCTCTCCGTCGAGTATACCGGCATCTGCGATCCCTTTGCCGTGAGCGAAAAGATACACTTCTTCAGCCTCCGCACCGGTTCCGAGGGCGTGACCTCCTGAATCGGTAACACCGTGATCGGAAGTCAGCAGAATGGTCCAATCGTCAGGTGCGGTTTTGAACAATGTTTCGAGTTGGTAATCGAGTTTCTTCATTCGTTCTTTGTACATTTCAGAATCTAAGCCGTGTATGTGCGCTGCGTGGTCTGTACC
>JAACDG010000098.1 GCA_009937025.1 Methanobacteriota archaeon | reverse complement strand
TCTATATTGTTGAAAACAATGGAGTCTATGGTTTGACAAAAGGACAATATTCTGCAACTGCAGACATCGGCTCAAAAAAGAAAAAGGGTACTCCGAACAAAACTCAGCCAATTGATTTGTGCGCACTTGCAATCAATCTCGGTTGCACCTTTGTCGCTCGGTCATTCTCAGGTTCAAAGAAACAACTCGCTTCGCTGATTAAAGCGGCAATGTCTCACAAAGGATTTGCGCTCATCGACGTCATCAGCCCTTGTGTCACCTTCAATAACAACGATGAATCGATGCGTTCATATGGCTATGTTAAAGAAAATGAAATTACCCTTCACATGGCAGATTATATTCCGCACTTCAACCCTGTAGAAGAAGTAGATGTGCCTGAAGGCCATTTCCGTGACATAACTTTGCACGATGGTTCTACGATTCGACTTGAAACTATTTCTGCAGAGCACGACCCTGCGAATGCAGTAGCAGCACTCACTGCTCTTCACAATGCTGAAACGGATAAGAAGCACGTCACTGGCCTGCTCTATTTCGACAGTTCAAAGCCGTCATTAGCTGAAGATTTAGGCTTGGTTGACCAACCATTGGTTGACGTTCCAGACAATGTATTACGGCCTGGAAAAGACACTCTTGACAAAATCAACGCTGCATTACATAATTGAGATACAATCATGGGGGTAGGGGAATGGCAACATCCTTGACATACCTTGGAATTGGCCTTGTTGGTGGAATCTTTTTTGCACTTCTCCGATCGCGTTCACGTGAGAAAAAGCGCTTATACGCCGCAGCTGTGCGAGAGAAGCATGCTCCAAAAGCCACCGAAGTTCCAACTCATTTGACCTCGTCAGGAAGTCGAATAAAGATCTCGGAAAACAATCGAGGAGAGGTCGCTGAACAAAGAGACCAATCTGTAGAAAATCAACCAGCGCCTGAAAAAAATGTGCTGGAATCCTCAAGTCGTCAAATCGATGACCTGTCGGGCGAAGAAAGAGATGAATACGATGTTCGAGACCAAGCTCGAGATGAAAATCTCATTTCGCTCCGACTTTTAGTCGAAGATTTATTTGAACCAGAAGAGAATTCGTTACATGAAGAAGAAAATGAACCCGTTGGTGAAGAGGGAGCTGAAGATTCCTCTGAGGCATCCTCTCTTGAATTGAGAAATACTTGGATTGAACAGAACGAAGAACCACTCAATGAACACGCTTCATTCGTAGAACAGGAAGAAGTCGGCAGCGGCATCATGGTGATGGATTCAAGCGAGATTGAAAATGATGATCTCGAAGAGCGACTTCATCGAGAAGGTGGAAAAACAGGCGAAGTCCAAATTTCCTTGGCTTGGGATGATTTCAATGATTTAGACCTGCATATGTTCTGCCCTTCGGGAGAACGTATTTATTTCAACAACAAGCAAAGTGCTTGTGGTGGTGAACTCGACGTTGATATGAATGTTCGACCAACAAGCAATAATGCGGTTGAAAATATCGTTTGGATTGAAAAAGCACCCTTGGGTAAATACAAAGTCGGGGTTCACTTCTACAAACATCATTCCAAAGAGGAGACGACTCCAACTTGCGTATTCCGAATACGTGTGACAATTCATGGTAAAATTCGTGATTACTCTGGAAGTATTACTCACGGACAAGCCATGCAAATGGTGACGAGTTTTACTCTAAGCGACAAGAATGACACATTTGTTCAGTAAATTTTACCGGTCAGTATTCGAAGAATACGAGTGAAAAGGGAAATTTGAGGGCGTTCACTGAGCCCCAAACGCCAATCTAATTCATCTGCCCTGTCATATTTGAGTAATTCTTCAAAGCCACCAATCCATTCATCATCAATGAAAATTTGTGGAATCGTTTTACTTCCATTGGTACGGATTTGGAATTCCGCATCAATGCGACGCGATGAGCCGAGTTTCTTTTCTTCATAGTCAATTTTTTTTGAATCCAACAAGCGCTTTGCATTAACACAAGCACCACAGCCTCGGTTAGTATACAACTCAACCTTCGCCATAATCAACGGTATCACTTCCTTGTTTCAAACCCTTTCATCAAAGAGCGGTGGTAGTCCCTCTCGGATTTGAACCGAGGTCGGAGGAACCAGAATCCTCCATGATGGACCGCTACACTAAGGGACTGTTAATCGGCCCAATAACCCTCGACTCTTCAATTCAACGGTATGGTTTCCCCCTAAACAAGGGCGATAGCAGCGTATTATTTCTCAGAAGGCAGTGTTCAGATGTTGACGAACCGAAAGAGGACTTTTGAGACGGCACTGAGCATCAAGACGATCATGAATGAGCCTAAAGCCCAGCGCGCCCAAGGTCGGTCTGGCTTTTCGGGAGGCCAAGGGTCCATTCCCAAAGCCTCTGCTTCACGGACAATCGCTGCAAGTTCTTGCAGTTCTTCTTCGACCGATTGTGCCGCCATACCATACCGTAACTTACCGACCTACATGAGATTCACGCATCTCCAGCGGGTGAGAAACAAAGACTTGAAGGGCAAGGCGTACAGCGAAATGTATGAGTGAAGTCCCCGAAGGCCTGTCTCTTGGCTCTTTGGAGCGAAGACCACCTCGGCCGACAGCGACCATGACAATGACTTGTGATGGAGCGAATGGCGTCGAAGTTTTACTTGGACTCCGGTCTGAAACTATGGCTGCTTTTCCCGGCTACTGGGCGTTTCCGGGAGGAGGGTTGTCTCGCGTTGATGCAACTGCTGTTGAGGAATTAGATGGCTTCAACGGGCCTAATGCTCGAGCAATGGCATGTATTCTTCGAGAAATGAGCGAAGAATTGGGCTTAGCCCCATCAAGTGAAGGATTGGTTACATTACCTCTTGAGGCACGGCAGCAAATCATTGCTGACAAGAGCAGGTACCTGCCGCTTGCTCAACAAGGCTTGTTTCCTTTCGATACCGGTTCTCTGCACCTCTTAAGTCATCGAATTACGCCACCATTTGGGCCAGTACAATTCGATAACGCGTTCTTACATCTACATGCCGGAGATAAGAAAAATGTACCTGAAATAGA
This sequence comes from Methanobacteriota archaeon, assembly GCA_009937025.1. GTDB lineage: Archaea > Thermoplasmatota > Poseidoniia > Poseidoniales > Poseidoniaceae > MGIIa-L1. The sequence goes on along the minus strand of JAACDG010000098.1, from coordinate 4,515 downwards.
CCTTGAACCTCAAACTGAATTTACCCAAATAATGTGGGCAAAACCGAACGAGATACTGTCTCGATGGTCGAAGCATGAACTCAAGGTAGCACCTCCTGTCGTCACACTCCTGATGGAAATTGAACGAACTCTTGAACGTAAATCACGCAATATGGAAGAGGCTGCTCTAGATATTCGTCAACGATTACCCGGACGGCGTTCAATTTTATTCGCTCATGGTGTCGAAGTTGTACCGGTCAAAACAGCAACTCTTCCTCCTGCTGACCATACCAATTGCTATCTTGTTGGCGACCCTGATGGTGAGTTTATTTTGGTAGACCCGGCATCGCATTTGCGTGAAGGCATGGAAGATATGGCAAAAGCAGTTGAGCGACACAAAGGAGAACTCATCGCAATGATGTTCACCCACTCTCATGGCGACCATGTCGGTGATATCGGTTTGCTGCGAGAAGCTTTTGATGTCCCAATATGGGGGAGCGAATACACCGCTCGCAGCGTCAAATGCGACCGAATCCTAAGCGATGGCGAGGCACTGGAACTTGGAAATCAGACATGGCAAGTACTGATTACACCAGGCCACCATCCTGGTCATATCTGTTTACTGGGCGATGCTGGACTCATTGCAGGCGATATGGTCGCGGGCATTGGTACCATCTTAATCCCACCAAATACTGGTGATATGAACGTCTACATGGAACAACTCGAACGCTTGAAAAAACTCAAACCACATCTTTTATTCCCAAGTCATGGACCTGTAATCGCTCTACCAACTCAGAAATTCGACCACTATATTTTGCATCGTCAAGCACGTCATCAAGCCGTCTATGATGCAGTTCATTCTGGAATCAAAACGCCTGCTGCTATTGCTGAAGCCGCCTATGCAGACACACCTGATGCCCATCCAGGCCTTGCCCTAGACCAAACACTCTCTCATCTCATGTCCCATGAACGGGCTGGAACACTGGTAGAGTATTCCTCAAACTGGTTCGTTAAAGGAGCCAAACCTTAGAACACCCCCTTGAGCAGCATGATTCATGCCACAAAGAGTTGAGTTTACCAAAGCCGGTTCTCCGAGCACGATTCGGGTTGCTGAAATGCCTTTACCTGTCCCGGAAAACGGAGAAGTTCGCGTGAAGGTTGCTTTTGCAGGAATCAATTTTGCTGACCTGTTGATGCGGTTGGGATTCTATCAACCACGACCTCCTTATCCGTTCACCCCAGGCTATGAGATCAGTGGAACTATCGATGCAGTTGGAAGCGAGAATACAGGCTTTACCATTGGCCAGCGAGTCGTGGCAGCAATGTCAACAGGCGGTCAAGCAAGCCATGTTATCGTTGACAAAAACCGTGTATTGGCCTTACCAGATGAAATTGAACTCGATGTCGCAGCTGCTATGCCTGTGACGTATCTTACCGCCCACCACATGTTGCATCATTTGGGTCATATGAACAAAGATGATTCTGTTTTAATCCATGGCGGTGCTGGAGGAGTTGGTACTGCTGCTCTGCAATTATGTCAATGGGCAGGGGTGACCAAGGTCTGGGCAACTGCCTCCGGCTCGAAGGCGAAAATTATTCAATCGCTGGGCGGTAGAGCAATCGACCGACATAACGAAGATTTCGTCCAGATTATCAAGAAAGAAACCGAAGGTGCTGGCGTCGACCATATTCTCGACCCTATCGGCGGTGAACATCTTACTCGCTCTCTTGCGGTTCTCAAAGAAGGTGGGCGACTTTACACCTATGGCATGTCTGCTGTAGCACCCACTTCCAAGCGTTCTATGCTTCGTAGTTTTTTGGCATGGAGGAAAACTCCTGCCTTCGACCCACTTCGTTTGATGTCGAGAAACCGAGGTGTATTTGGTGTTCATATGGGGACTTGGGAAGACAAAGCAGTGATGCAAAAACAACTTCACCGAATACTCGAAGGAATCATGAGCGGCGCACTCTCGCCTGTTATCGATTCTGTATTTGATGTAGAAAATGTGGCTGAAGCACATCAATATCTTCATGATGCCAAAAATATTGGAAAAGTCCTACTTCGATTCAAGTGAGGATTGAAGAAGCGTCGGCCACAGGTCTGTAGGAGGCGAGAAGCATGAAAGCGGCAATGTCGGGCTTTGATTTACGTGCAGTGGCTCGTGAACTGAATGCATTTTCAGGCGCTTATGTCAAGAAAGCCTACATGCCCCACTATGAACAAATTGTCCTTCGAATCAATCCCAAAGACATGGACCAATTCGACTTGGTGCTCGTTCGAGGAGCTCGTATCTACACCTCGAATCGAGACCGTCCAATGCCGATGACACCTCCACCTTTCGCAATGGTTCTCCGAAAGCACTTGAAGAATGCACGAATGACAGGTGTGAGACAACTAGGGTTTGACCGAGTCTTATGTTTTAATTTCGATACGAAATTCGGACAATATCATCTCTATGTCGAAGTTTTCAGAGACGGGAACATCATTCTTACCGATGAACAAGACACCATTATTCAACCTCTGACTCATGCTTCTTATGCTGGTCGAACTTTGAAAAAGGGCGTAACATACCAACCTCCGCCAGCAGCGATGGACCCACATGAAATGGAATTGGAACAACTTACTGAAATGTTTGCAACATCTGACCGAGACCTTGTATCAACACTTGGCGGAAAGATCAATCTCGGGGGAACTCATGCCAACGCAGTTTGTGCATTAGCAGGCATTGATGCGAACATCGACACACAAGACGCAGATGCAGAGAAAGTCCATGCTGCACTCCAATCACTTCTCAGTGATTTGGCTCAAAGCAATGAAGGGTTTTTGCTACTCAAATCAGATAAAGAACATTCAAATGAAGAACTCGAAGTTGCAGCGAAAAGTCATGAACCCAATGGAAAAAGAGACCGCTTTTTTGAGCAATTTGCTTGTGAAGCAACACCAACGCTCTTACCAAATCATGACCAATTTGTCAAAATCACATTCACTTCATTATGCCAAGCAGTCGATGCATGGAAGGGTGCTCATGACGCCATGGCACTGGCTCGACGTGAGGCTGAAATGTTAGATATTGCATCTCCTGGACGTGGACATTCCACCGATGTTGAACGCCTCGAACGTCGAAAGATTCAGCAGGAAAAAGCATTGGCCGGGTTCTCAGCAAAAATAGAGAAACAACAAATGCTTGGCCATTGCATTCAAAACAACTGGACCCACATTGAAAGTTTACTTACTCAGGTTTCGACAGCAGTTGAAGAAAAAGGCTGGAGTCAAGTGAAAAAAGATGCCAAACAAATCTCTTGGATCGTCTCCTTGAATCCTTCGCAACGTAGTTTTGTCACTGTTTTACCTGATGGAAACAATGAACCATCTGGTCCTCAAGCCACTCTTTGTTTAGATGAAACGGTTCACCAAAATGCACAGCGGCATTTCGAGGCTGCTCGAAAGCAAAAAGACAAAACAAAGGGTGCAGTTGAAGCACTTGAAGAAACTCTTCTTCAGTTACAACGCGCCAAAAAGAAAGAAAAGAAGCAGCAGGCCAGTGGTAAACTCAACAAAGTCAAGCGAAGTAAGCGCCTCTGGTTTGAAAATCACCGTTGGAGCATGATCAGTGGAGGCCATTTATTGGTTGGAGGCAGGGATGCAAAAGGTAACGATTCCATCGTTAAGAAGCACCTTTCAGGTGCCGATATGTATCTGCATGCAGATTTACATGGCGCTCCGAGTTGCAGTTTGCGAGCAAGTCAAGGATTTGCCCCTGACCAACATAAACCGGCACATATCCCAGATGATATCCCCGCATTCCGATTGATTGACAAACTCGGCGATGAACGAATCACTCCTGAAAAACTCGAGGAGGCAGCAACCTTAGCACTTTGTTGGAGCCGTGCATGGGCAGGAGGTGGCGCACACGGTACAGTGTATGCAGTCAAACCCGCTCAAGTCTCCAAAACCGCTCAAACAGGCGAATATGTTGGGAAAGGTGCATTCATTGTTCGAGGTCAACGTCAATGGTTCAAAGATCTGGACGTCCAACTTGGCATTGGAATTGTAGCCATCAATGGAGTCCCTCTCCTCATGGGGGGTTTGCCTGAAGCGATTCGCTCATACTGTCAACGCTATGCAATTCTGCGCCCAGGTTTGGTCAAAAAAGAACAGTTAGCGAACCGTATTTACAAAAATACAGGCTTGATGACCGATGATGTATTACCTGTGCTACCAGGAGCTGCTGAGATTATCGAAGATTATGGAATCTTTAGTCCAGCAAAGGTTCAAACTCAAGAAGAAGAGTGAATTCAGTTGCGGTTATTGCCGCCACCGCGTTTGTAGCCGCCTTTCTTGCCGCCATAACCGCCACTTGATTGTGGCTTTTGGCCACCTTGGTAACCCTTGCTTGAATTCTTACTCGGTTTGTAGTTCTGGCCACGAGACTCACCACGGTATCCACCACTGTTTCCACCATCTGAATTACTTCGTCCGCCGCCGCCACCGCCGCCACGACCGCCACCGCCGCCACGACCGCCACCGCCGCCACG
>JAACDG010000097.1 GCA_009937025.1 Methanobacteriota archaeon | reverse complement strand
TGAGGACCTTTTTCTGGCCGAGCCATCCGGTGAGTACTTCTTTGATTCGCGTCCCCCAGTTATCGAATCGGTTATCGGGTGAACCTTTGAGAACCAGTCGAGAGGCTTTGACGACTTGATATATGAAAAACGAACCTGAAATACCACCAAGGAGGAGGAGAATGAGCCATCCGGAAACGGGACCGTATGTCATTGTCAACGGGTGTTCCATCTCATATCATCTCACCGGAAATATTCCCGTAGTCAATGGCAGACGAGTTCAAACCTTCAATGCACCGACAATTCATGCTGAAAGACCGACGACTGAGAACAAGGGATATGAAGCGAGAGGTGCTGGTAAAGACAAGGGGGATTGTATGGGTCGAGTTTCAGCAAGCGCACCCGGGAAATGCATCCTCTTCGGCGAACATGCTGTTGTGTATGGCCAACCCGCCGTAGCAGTGGCTATTGAACAACGAATCTCAGTATCCATTGAGACATTGGAGGGGAAGAGTGAATCATGGAAAATTGATGGTATGCAATTTGACCCAAAACGGCATCCGCATGTTCAAGCCCTCCGTAATCGCCTATGGCAACCGAAACAAGGAGCCCCGAATCTCTCAATTCGCATCAGTGGAGACATTCCACCTGCCTCTGGACTCGGTTCATCAGCAGCACTTTCTGTTGCTGCAAGTGCCGCATTGAGAGTTGCTCGAGGCAGATGGCACAACACTGCAGAACATCAAGAGAGCAGGGCGTGGTCAGAAGGATATTCAAGCCAATTTGAGCAGGAAGATGTCTATACGATAGAGAACCGTGAACTCGATGCAAATCGAAACGGTGACGCTGGCAAAAAAGTCCATTATGTAAGCGATGAAAGTGTCGTTGACCTCGATGAATGTGCTTTGCTCGCCCATGCTGTTGAAGCGGTTGCCCAAGGTGGTCGTGCATCTCCAATGGATGCTTCAACTTGTGCTCATGGAGGCATTGTCTTACTTTCAGACACTCTTGAATCCGAGGAAGATTATCTCTACACTCGCCGACTCAAAATGCCAGAGGGGGAACGTGAATGGCACCTGCACACCATCCAACTTCCAAAGTCAACCGAAGAGGTATTCTTGGTCATTGGCAATACTGGCGTTCACGCTCCAACCTCACAGCAAGTTGCTAAAGTAGCAACTGCCATGAAAGAAAATCCGCAAAGAATGAAAGAAATTGAAACGATTGGTATCATTGCTCGCCGCGGAATTCAATCCTTGAAAGATGGAGATTTCACTGCCGTAGGGCGAGCGATGACTGAAAATCAAATCATGCTCCAAGGACTTGGAGTTTCTTGTCCTGAATTGGAAAACCTCATCCGTGCTGCGGCTCCGACATCGTTGGGAGCAAAACTCACAGGTGCTGGTGGCGGAGGTTGTATGGTTGCTCTAACAACCAATCCAAAACAAACCAGTGAAGCCATCGAATTGGCTGGTGGGAGAACTCTCATCTCTCGAATCGGTAACGTCGGCTTATCCGTTGATGAGTGCAAGGAGTTGCCATTGTGGGCAACTGAACCAAGCGCATAGTCGCAGTCGCCTCTTTTTCAAGATATTCTGTTTATAAGCGTCTGCCTTCTTTTTATATAGTCGTTATATATGGCCCAACTATGACAACTGATGAAGAACGTCTAACTGTAGTGAATGTTGTAGCGAGCACTCGTGTCGCTGAAGAACTAGATTTGCCGGATATCGCAATCCAGCTAAATTGTGAATACGAACCTGAACAATTCCCTGGTGTTGTTTACCGTGTCACAGACCCTAAACTTGCAATTCTCATGTTCCGTTCCGGCCGTGCTGTATGCACAGGTGGTAAGGACGAAGCAAATATCGAAACAGGTATCGAGCGAATGATCGCTGACCTACGTGCTGCTGGCATCGAAACTTGGGACCTTGACCAAGTTGAAATCGAAGTTCAAAACATGGTTGCTACCTACGCTCTTCACTACCCTGAAGACTATGATGGCAATGACAAATTCACCAACGAACCACTTGCTGGTGTCCCTCGTAAACTCAACTTGAACAACCTCACCTTCCACTTGCCTTTCGACAAAGTCGAATACGAACCAGAACAATTCCCTGGCTTGATTTACCGCCTCGACTATCCAAAGGTTGTATGTCTCATTTTCGGAAGTGGAAAGATGGTCATCACTGGTGCTCGACACAAGGATGAGATTCTCGAAGCTGTTGAAATCATTAAGGACGAATTAGCCGACCTTCTGTGATTTTGCCGTTGATGGCAAGAGAAGCGTTGATGTTCTATACCGAACGTGGTCAACCATGGGCAAAGGCTCGACTCGACTTGCATCTGCTTTGATGCTGGTATTGTTGATGTGCCTTGCTTCTCAACAACCTCTGCTTTCCGTCTCGACTTTGGAAGACAGTTCTACCATTCAATTTGCATCAGAAGACCCTGGTGTTCAAGATGCTCCTACTTGGAGAATTGGCGACAAATGGGTCTATTCAGGGACATTCGACCCTACAAAACTCGTCACTGATTCGGGTGTTCAAGCAGCCGTTGGAGAAATCTACGGTGATACAACTGCTGAAGTTACAGCCATCACCGAACGAACAGTAGACAACATGTCTGTTCTTGCCTATACCTTGCGAACAACTGCCAACTTCGACAAATCCGGCGTTTCGCTGGATGGATACAGTGGCAATGTCTACATCACGTTTGAACAAACAGAATATCTGCGAGTCAGCGACCTTTCATCGATGCGAAGTGATCTCGAATTGTATATTCGATTCGTTCCATATGGTCTCTCGAGCCTTGCTCAAATTCTCGGAGACATTACAATTACAAACACCTACAGTCCAGTCAATGAAGTCTATGATTTCCCTCTTCGAGCCGATGAACAGTGGACGACAACCACGACCTCATCCTCCGCTTGGTCAGGCTCAAGCGATTATATCACTCCATTCCCAGTTCCAACTTCTGACACCAACAGCACAACTTGGGAAGTCACCGACATTGGAAGACCTCGAAACAGTTACGGGGAAACTATTGGCTATGGGGGCTGTAATGCTTCATACGAATTGACTTCCATCAACAGTGATGGAGACCAAAGTGGTTACCGTTGGTATTGTCCTGAAGCTCGAAACTATGCTTGGCTTCACACCGAGGATGACATTGGTTTAGTCATCGACTTCCGACTCAAAAGATACATACCGTTGGATTCTGCAGGTGTTGACCAGTACAATTATCCAGGAACACGAGATGACTGCCTTACTGTTGATTTAGAAAACGAAATTACTGCACTCAACACACCCATGGCTGTTTGGGTCAATGCCTCCTCTGATTGTTTCTCAACAATAGATGGCATTCCTTTGGAGATACACCATGAGGCGATGGACAATGTTGTACAAGTGGTAACTGCCAGTAATGGAAGTGCTCACACGGTCATGAATATGGGCCAAGCCAAAGATTCATCGAGTTCAGCACTTGACTGGGCAAGCCTTGGAATTGTAGCGCGAGTTCAACCTTCTTCTTTTTCTTCTTTTGGAAATAAAGTTGGTTCTTCGACGTTGACGCTTGACGAATTCTTGGTCGGATTGGATTTGATTTCAAGCGAAAGTTTTGCAAAAGTCTTGCGAAACCGAAGCGGAGTTGTTACGGAATTAAACTCGTTATCGGGATGGAATATCTTACCTGGTGATGAATTATTAGTCGAAGTTGCCGTTCAAAATAGAGGGATTACATCCAGCACCCCGACGACAATGAGCATCACTCATCCTGATGGTCAAACCTCATCTCACCCCTTACCATCTCTGGCTACCTATGAAGCCCACAAAGTCAACTTCACATGGGTCGTTCCAACTGACCAAGCTATTGGCGTCGTTCCTGTGTCGTGGCAAGCAGACCCTGATGGAATCAATTCCGCAGATTCGGATACAAGCAACAATTATGCTGAACTCTCAATGTTTGTTGGCCGCCTTCCTACACCGCAACTCGTGGATTCATCTGCACTTACGCTTGAACGGATTCAACTTGAAGCAAACCAGAGTTTTGATGAAGATGGAGGAGATGTTTCTTGCGTATTCAACATTCCATACGATGATGGTTCGCGAACATGGGCTTGGCAATCTATTCCTTCTTCTTCATGTTTAGTGAATTGGACTTGGATGGATGATGGCGATTACCCTGTTGAAGTGACCGTTATCGACGAAGAACGTGATGAACCAACCGGGACCTTGATGGTGACAATTGGCAACAGGCATCCTGAAATAAAAATAGTAAGCGCACGCAGTGAGGCGAAAGTGGAGCATCCGATTACACTTTACGCATTTGCAAATGATTCGGATTCAGAAGATGTTTGGCCAGGTGTAGTCGATATACATTGGCCAGATGCTTTGTGCAAAGAAGGCTACTACACCCGTGTTTGTACCACCACTGCTCCAACAGAGGGATGGCATACATTTTCCGCAGTGGCCACCGATGATGATTCCGAACCAACCGTTGCTACATATGATATCCGATTTACCAATATTGCACCGCACAGTGCCTCGATTGCCTTGCAAAAAAACAACCAATTCCTCGAAAGTGATGAGCAACAAATTTGGCAGTTAGATGAAGATGAAGAAGTCATTGTTAAAGGACAGGCTCTCGACTCGATTGATGACTTGGAAAGTTTGACCCACACATGGTGGCCTGACGGTGAACAACCCTCTCTCATGTACACTTTTTCCGGACGAGTTTCGACCTATCCAATGCAATGGGATACCTCGGGACTACATACTATTCGACTCGAAGTGAGTGATACGGATGGTGAAGCAAGCCATATCGAAGAGCGATGGATTAACATTCGAAATGTCCCGCCTGTCATCGAACCTCTGGTTTCGCTGTTGCCAATAGCAGAGGGACAAAGCATTACCATTGTAGGTAATTCTACCGATACTGCAAGCGATTTTGACTCCTTGGTTCGATGCTGGGATATCGATCCAGGAATTGACAGCGATGACTTGGGTGGAGCAGATGATGATTGCGACGTACGAGGAGATGTCCTAGAATATGCTTGGAATCGAAGTGGTTCGCACACCATTATTTACCACGTAACGGATGATGATGGGGCACAATCAAGTGAAGTTATCACCGTCGAAGTCCTCAACATGCCACCGATTGTCCGATTGGAAAACATCGACTGCATTGCTTATCGAGATTGTTTCCTTAATGCTGAACAAACAACTGATTCACTGAATGATTTAGAAGGATTAACCATTGTCTGGGATTTGGACATCACCGTCGACAGCAACGGAGATGGAATCAAAGACAACGATGCAGACTTGGTTGGTTCAACAGTTACGCACATGTTCCGAGAGGCAGGCACAGTTCGTGTCAAAGCAATGGCATGGGACGAGAACCCTGAACGGCCCGGACAAGCAACGATGATTGTCGAAGTTGCACCCCCTGAACGAACTTCGATTGAGCAAGTTGGTGCAGCGTTAATCGGCGATGAAGCAAATCCATGGGCACAAATTGGCTTACTGCTGGCGACTTTGTTGGTTTTAGCCTTGTTCACACGTCGAAAGAAAACCAGTCCTGACGATGACCCTTGGCAACAAGAAGGCCTTGAAGGAGACGATTTGTCCGAACATGCATTCGAGTCTCAATCCTTGGTTGATGAAGCACAGACACGACGCCCTAAGACTCCACCTTCCGACATCATGTTTGCAGCATTATTGGAAACTCCTGAGAGCATGCCACAATCCGATACAATTTCGCAAACTGAAGCGACACAAGAACTCGCTTCAACACCTCAAGAACCAATGGTTGAATCACAAGTAGCGGCATTACCCGAAGGTGGGTTGCCCGAGGGTTGGACCGAAGAACAGTGGTCTCATTATGGCCAGCAATATCTGGAAGCTCAGTCCTCGCATCCTTGAGTCGTCCCTACGGGACGGAGAATCAAGCCTCTCAAGTAGGAGGACACACTCGGAGAAGTATGAATCGCTTTGGCCCAGTAGTCTTTGGATTGATATTTCTAATGTTGGCTGCTCCTATGACGAGCATGGTGTCTCATCACACAATTGAACTTTCAGAATATGAAATTCAATCTGCTGAAGGCTGGAACAAAGACATCGATGTCCCTACATGGAGAATTGGTGATGAATGGGTCTATGAGACCAAATTCGACGTTGCTCAACTCATAGCACAAGCAAATGTTTCAGCAACCCTCAACACTCTTACTGGCGATACAACCTATACTGTGGAAGATATTCTTTTCATTACTGAAAATGGAATCCAGACGCTTGCTTACAAACTCAAACTGGATGGCGATTTCACCTCCGGAAACAGTGGAGCAACATTAGAAGGCGTCAGTGGAAGGCTCAACATTGGCTATGAAGGGGAAGACTTGGTCCGTGTTCGGGACCTTGGGGTCATGAATTCTGAGTTTACGCTTGATGTGAAATTCCGGCCATTCAATCTTGGATTCCTTGAACAAGACATTGCTGAAATTACTTTTGACACCACCTATTCTCCTGCCAAAGAAAAGTATGACTTCCCATTACACACAGGCGACCAGTGGTATATGCCATTCTTCGCTTCCACTGCCGTAAGTGGTAGTTCTGATTATTTTGACCCATCAGAATTCGATACCGCCGGCCCTGAAAACAGCAGTTGGCAAATCACTGCTGCCGGCATTCCAACTTACGGGACTGATTCTATCGCATACACAGGCTGCGATGATTCGTTCAAAATCAATGAATGGAATGAAACTGGTGTCTCTCAAGGATACAATTGGTACTGTCCAGCAGTGCGTTACAATGCTTGGATGAGAGTTTCTAACTCAGCAGGTTTTACCATTGACTGGCTGTTGAAATCGTATTCACCTACAGATTCATACGGTGTTTCTGACACTTCAACTCCCGGTACTCGGAATATTGCTGTTGATGTTGACTTGCAATTCTTAGCAACACTTCCAAACTCAGAACAAACCGTTACTGCGACCTATGCAACCTCGCCAGGTGGTACTCCCCAAGGTAACACCAATATGCAAGTTCGGTATGAATCAACGAATCTCTTGGCAAATCCAACAACCGATGGCTCGGGTGTTGTAGATTATACGCTCAATGTTTCAAATGGAATTGATACCACGCCTTCGAGCGACGATTATTCAAGTAATGGCGTCATTGTTTGGGACCCGGTCAACGAAATCATCGGCGCTGTAACAGTTGTCATTGACTTGAACGTTGTAGCCATCGATTTGATTGCTCAAAGTGATTCAATCATCGTAACTCGAACTCGAGGTACCGACACAGTCACATTGAACCAAGCGATAGGATATGGAGCATTACCTGGAGACTTGCTGTCATTCTCAATTCCTGCACAAAACCGAGGTGTACTTACCTCGCCAGCAACTGAAATCGAAGTCATAACACCAGATGGAACGAGCATCCGTGAATCGGTTCCTGCCATCCCCTCATACAGTGAGCAACGCATTACCGTCAATTGGACGGTCCCTGCTGACGCAGCGATAGGGAATCAAACTCTTTCTTTCACTGTTGACCCTGATGAACTGGTGACAGAAGATGCAAACCGGTCAAACAATGCAGCAAGTATTGATATCTTCATTGGACGTGCTCCAACCGGATTCTTAACCTACGATGAAGGGAAATATACCTATGAGAACATTATTCTGAATGCTTCAAGCAGTTTTGACGAAGACGGAGGCGATGTTGATTGTCGTTTCGAACTTGAATCGAAACCTGGATTAATCGAAGTGCTCGAGGCACCTGATTGTATCACACAGTGGAACTGGAGTGATGATGGAGATTGGAATGTCAAACTCATCGTCTTTGATGAAGAACTCGATGAGGACATTCTGGAAATGAATGTCACCGTTCTCAACCGAGCACCTTACCTTAACCTCACCATGGTCGAAAGCATCGATGTCGAATCAGAAATTACCATCGATGCTACAGACAGTGGAGATATCGATACCATCTCCCCATCTGGCCAACAAGTGAGTATTACTTGGCCAGGATTAAACTGTCAAGAAGGATTGACTCAACCAACATGCACCTTTACCCCAATGGGTGAAGGTCTTCGGAATATTACAGCTGTAGCAACTGATGACGATGGAGAGACGACAACTGTCGCGACCACTTTGGATGTGTTGAATATTGCACCTACATTGGCCTATCCCGAATTATGGTTTGGTGGCACCAACTTGTCGGCCGATGCTCAAGGCGTATGGGATTTGGATGAAGACCAAGTGGCTTTGTTACGAATTGTAGGAGATGACACCCTTTCTGACCGTGATGACATCAATATCGAATGGTTGCCTTCGGACAGGGACCTCAATTGGACGGAGACGACCAAAGGCCCGTCTTCGACTGCTTCGGTTTCATGGCCAACATCGGGCCTTCATACAATTCAAGTGTCTGCATATGATGACGATGGAGCACGTTCACAAATTCGAACTGCAACCGTCAATATTGCAAATGTCCCTCCAAGCATTTCCGGACTCGGTACAAATGTAAATATCTTTGAAGATGATAACCTCACCTTGAGCGCCCAAGTTGATGACACTGCATCTGACCTTGAAAGTATTGAAGTGTGTTGGGACACCGATGCATTGCTTGATAGTAACAGCGATGGTAATTTTATCAATGACTGTGAAATGATAGGTATGGAAATGACTGCCATGTGGTCGACGCGTGGAATTCGCCAAATCACTGCTACTGTTACGGATGATGACGGAGCCCAAGCGATGACTTCTGTCAATGTGAGTGTCATAAATCTCGCTCCTTCAGTTACGATTACCAATTCAACGAATGTATTTGAGTTGATGGAAGGCGACAACATTACTCTTTCAACCTTGATTTCTCGCGAAACAGCCGGTGATTTACTTACGTTGCAATACGACTGGGACAGCGACCTTATCGACAGCGACCTCGATGGTAATTTCATCGGGGAAGTCGATTACAGTGGTGCGGAATATACACTTACCAACCTCGCCCCAGGTCAATGGACATTCACGGTCACTGTTACCGATGACGATGGAGAAAAATCCAGTGATAGCATTACGCTCACCGTTGCAGAGAAACCTGCTGAAGGATTTGTCGAAAGTGTCAGTGCTGCTCTTGGCTCGGTACCAACAGCTATCATCGGAGGTCTCGGCATCATTGTCCTAATCCTTGCTGGATTCTTGTTGTTAACTCGAGGAAGAAACAGAGACGAAGAGGACAAATATTCATCGTTTGGAAACATTCCTTCGGGTGAACCGCCAATGACAACCACCCAACCATCGTATGCAATGGGTGCTCCAGTTGCTCAACAACAAACCGACATGTATGCTCAACCACCTGCTGCTGTTCAACCACAAACCGACATGTATGCTCAACCACCTGCTGCCGACCCTTATGCGCAACCCTATGATGCATACCAAGAACCTGTTCAAACACAGCCAACTTCTGATGCCCTTGCTGCTTTGGGTGCTTTCTCAGAACCTGCGGCTCAACAACCGGCCCAGCCAGTAGTTGCTCAAGCACCTCAGGCAGGACCTGCTCTCCCAATTTCGGGTCTTCCCGAGGGATGGACAATGGAACAATGGCAACATTACGGCGAACAGTATTTGGCTGCACAAATAGGCCAACAAATGCCTGCACAGCCGACAACTACCAATACCCCAAGCACCTCTGCAAGTACAGATATGTCAGGATATCTTGACGATCTGGATTTGTGATGGTGAAGGAATGGCAAGTTTATGGCAATTTTTTGGTCTACCTGACCCCGACGGTCAGAGTGATGAAAAAAAATCTCCACGGAAGGCGAAAAGTCCTACTTTGAAAACCCCGGAGTCAAGCCTTACGGGTCAAAGAACACTTGAGAGCAAAGTGGAGACAAAGCCACCTGCCGAAAAACTAACGGAACAACCGATTAAACTTGAAGCCAAAAAAACGGCTGTTCATGCCCCTAAGGCGTTGCCACAAAATTGGACTGGTCCAATCACAGCAGAAGGTGAGGCATTCCATGACCTTGGTGCTCATCTTCGTGTTCAGAATTCCTTTCCAAGAAGAGCTTTGAGATATGTTTCACCTGATAAGATGAATCGTATACCTACGCGTGAAATGGCGAAGCGTATACTTCAAGGTGATTCGATTATAGTTGACCTGCGACCAATGGTACATATGGATACACATCAGAATGTGTGTCGCCGTGAACTTCAACAGATGAGTAATGAAACGGGTGTAGGTGTCTTTGCATTGGATGCTGAAGATAAACTCTTACTGCTACCAGGTAAAGATGTAGTTGTCGATGTTGGAAAGCATGAATTAGGATTACTTTCCTTAATGTCAGAGTGAAAAAGTCTTGAGAAGTTCCATTGCTTCTCCAGCAATTCCGAGAACTGTGGATTCGTGACCATCGACAAGACGGGCGTATTCGCCCATTGGCCCAGCCAAATCATATCCTCCAGCCTTCCCCTTCCAAGATTCACTTAGAACCAATTCCACCAATTGTTCATCGGTGAGAGCATCAATCTCGACAATGGCATGCTCAACAAAAAAACGCCATTGACCATGGAGAAGAATGCCGGTTGCAGTCCAAACTTGGTGGCGCCTCCCCGAGAGTCGGTGCAACATCATGGCTGCTTCAACGGTGTCATTTGGTTTTCCGAGTACTGAATCCATATCATCTGGGTCAGCAAGAAGTGTATCGCATACAATCACGAGTTCAAAGCCATGTTCATCATCGACCGCTGTCGACTTTTTTTGGCAAATGGATAATACTTGGGCGTCAACACTTCCCGGACCAGGTGTTTCATCGACATCGGAAAACCCTTCACATTTTACATCTGGAAAAAGTTCCCGCAGCATAACGGCTCGGCGAGGAGATTGCGATGCTAACCAGACGTTCACTTCTCTCCCTCAACCTCTGCTAGCAGAATGTATGCCTTGTTTTTTTTGCTTCACAGAGTTGAAACCTGCAACAAAAAGAAGGGTGAGGTTGAATAATCAAACGGTATACCCCCACATGGTGCCGGCATGGGTGATGTTACTAGAATTCCAACACATATTGAAGGATTAGATGAAAATATGCAGGGTGGAATCCCTGAAGGGCATATTTGTATTGTTGCTGGTGCTTCGGGAGCAATGAAATCCAGTCTCACATTTTCTATGCTTTACAACGCTGTACTTTACGGTGAAACAAGTGGAATCTATGTGACCCTTGAACAAGGTAAAGATTCACTTCGCTCTCACATGTCCAACATGGGCATGAACATTGACGATAAGCGAGTCAGCAACCGCATCGCGATTATCGACCTCTCGGATTTACGTGTTCAACTTGATGAACAAGGAATGAGTAGTCGTGTGGATTGGATGGGACAACTCATCAAACAACTTACCTCATACCGCGATTCAATTGGGTTTGAATTATTGGTATTCGACTCCCTTGGTGCGTTCTTTACATTGACAAAGATGGAAAATCCACGTGATGAGATTTTCCGTTTGGTTGAAGCAGTCCGTCGCCTTGGATTAACGTCGTTCGTCATCTGTGAAATGACTGGTGAAGACCACAAGCAATTTGGTGAATATGGTGTTGAAGATTATTTGGCAGATGGAGTCATTCATTTGGTCATGGAACGTTCAGGTGACGATGTCGCTCGAAAGATGGGCGTCGTCAAAATGCGACATACGAACCACCGTCTCGGTTACAAACCGTTCAGTTGGAAGGAAGAAGAACAACGTTTCACCATTCTGTGAAGCAATTACTCAACAGTGACCGACTTTGCAAGATTGCGAGGGCGGTCGACATTGCAATCAAGCGCTAATGCCGTATGATAAGCAATCAATTGCATTGGAATGACCGTTAACAAAGGTGAAAGTAAGGAATGGACCCGTGGGATGGGGATACTGATATCCGCTTCTTCAGCAATTTCATCACCTTCTTCATGAATCAATATAATCCGAGCACCTCGCGCTTTGCATTCATGAATTGCTGAAATGGTTTTTACTTTCACATGGTCATTTGGAGCGATAAAAATGACCGGACTGCCTTCTTCCAAGAGAGCGATTGGCCCATGTTTCATTTCTCCAGCGGGATAGGCTAAGCACGGAATATAGGCGATTTCCATGAGTTTTAGTGCTCCTTCTTTTGCAACGGGTGCCGAAATTCCACGGCCAAGGAAAAGAACGCATTTGGCATCTTTAATCATTTCAACCGCTTCAAGAATTGGACCCTGGTTCTCAAGATATTCTTCAATCAAATGAGGTATTTGTTGAAGGCCGTGTATCAAGTCCTTGCCTTGTTCTTTACTCGTTGCACGTGAACGCCCTACTTGGAGAGCAAACATCGTCAAAGCAGCAACCATGTTGGAGAAGGCTTTGGTCGATGCAACGGCTTGTTCTGGGCCGGAGTGAATGTACACGCCTTTGCCACATTCACGGGCAATCGACGAACCAACGACATTGACAACACCGTAGACACTTCCACCTTTGAGTTGGATTTCTTTGACCGCAGATAAGGTGTCTGCAGTTTCACCTGATTGAGTGACTGCAAAATGCAAAGCATTTGGATTGATAACAGGGTCATTGTGGCGGAATTCACTCGAAATATGAGCCACTGCAGGGATTCTGGCCAATTTTTCAATCAGCAATCGCCCTATTTCTGCAGCATTGTATGCTGTTCCACATCCAAGAAGACGTACATGCGGAACTTTAGCCAAATCACGCGGTTCTAATTTCAAACCACCGAGTCGGCCGTTGCCACGAACTCTGTCCAGGCGACCATTGATGCAATGGCGTAAAGCATCAGGTTGCTCATAAATTTCCTTCAGCATAAAATGAGGAAACTCACCAAGCTCGGATACACCCCACTCGTTTTCAAGAACAGTAATACTTGGATTGAAATTTTTACCTTTCAAAGTCGAAAGCGACATTCCTTTACTCGTGAGGGTTGCTATTTCACCGTCTTCAAGGAAAACGACACGTTGAGTGTAGGGCGTTAACGCATGTGGGTCGCTGGAAACGAACATTTCCCCATCGCCTTGTCCGATGATCAGAGGCGAACCATTTCGGGCACAAACGATCATCTCATGTTCAAGGAAAAGCGCACATAAGCCCCAAGTTCCTCGAGCAAGATGGAGTGTTCTCCTCACTGCCTGTTCTGGATCATTATCGACGCTGAGTTCGCGTTCAATCACATGTGCGAGTGCTTCTGAGTCTGTTTCGCTTTGTAACTCAATTCCTTGAACCGTCAGCGAGGTTCGAAGTTGACGGGTGTTCTCGATAATCCCATTGTGAACGATGACCACCTTCCCATTC
>JAACDG010000096.1 GCA_009937025.1 Methanobacteriota archaeon | reverse complement strand
CCTCTGGCTTTAGAATTACTCGAGTTGTATGGTCAAGCGACGCATGAAGACTGGTTGCGATTCCTCGATGAAGAAATTTTGACTGGTTTACCAACGCACGAATTTGAATTACTTTCGACACTCGCTGTTTCGGAAAAGCCCATTCCATGGGAGAGGCTTGCGAAGGCTGTTCATTGGGACGGAGTGCCTCCAGAGAATCTGATCAAGCACGGGTTGCTTCTGGATTTAGATGAGGGGATGTGGCTCCATGAAGCATTGCGAGAGCGGTTGCTTCGCGATGTAGGCGCTCAAAAAGAAACACGGAAAAAGCGCTTGGATGATTAAAAATCATCTGCGCCCATGTGTTCATCAATCCACTTGAGTAATTGTGGTTTTGGCAGTGCACCACTTTTTTGGCTCACGAGATTACCTTCTTTGAACAGGAAAAGGGCAGGTATGCCACGAACTCCCAGTCGGCCAGCATTCATTGGATTGGAATCAGTGTCGACTTTCGCAATCAAAATTTCACGTTCCCCAGCAACTTGCTCAAGGACTGGCGCAATTGCCTTACAAGGCCCGCACCAAGGCGCCCAGAAATCGACTAGAACCCAATCGTTTCCATTCACTGTTGTTTCAAATTCTCCATCTGTGACTGCTCGTACTTCACCCATAGGCGCACCGATGCGTCCTCAAGCACAGAGATTATGAGGCTTTGTACTGAATCAGGTGATGATAAAAATCGAAACGCTCATGGCAACGCGAGGTTTGGCCTCAATGAGGGAGAGCCATGATTATTGCACCAAGCGTCCTAACCGCGAACTTAGCCGACCTTGCGCAATCCTGCCAAAAAGCAGTCGATAGCGGTCTTGATTGGCTCCATCTCGACGTGATGGATGGGAATTTTGTCCCGAATCTTACCTTTGGGCCACCCGTCATCAAATCTCTTCGCAAAGCACTCGGCGATGGACCCATTTTCGATGCTCATTTGATGATTTCAAATGCTGAAAGTTGCTTCCAAGATTATATCGACGCTGGGTGCAATCATCTTTCTGTTCACGTAGAGGCGGCAACCCACTTGCATCGTTTGGTCACTGCAATTCGTGCTGCTGGAGCAGGGGTTGGAGTTGTTCTCAATCCCGGGACTCCTGTCGACGCTGCTCTTGAAGTCTTATCTGAACTTGATTTAGTATTGGTGATGAGTGTGAACCCAGGATTCGGTGGACAATCGTTTATCCCTGCTGTCGAACAAAAAATTCGAAAACTCAAACAGGCTATTGATACTCAAGTCGCTGAAGGTGGTCGGCCTGTCCAAATTCAAATTGATGGAGGCGTAAAAGCGCATAACATCGCTATGCTTCGTGATTGGGGCGTCAGCAATTGTGTTGTTGGCTCGGGATTATTCAATGATAAGGCCAGTGTTCAAGAGAATCTTGAAGTCATTCAGGCCGCTCTTCAACAATGAAGTGAGAGGGTCAAATGAGAATCCTTGTGGTTTCTTTACTCTATCCACTGCCAGGCAATGCGGCACGTGGGACCTTTGTCGCTGACCATGTGCAAGAACTGCGTGAAGACGGACACGAGATTCGCGTCATCAATCCACTTCCTCGGATGATGCGCTATCAAGAAGCACGCCGTTCGACATTGACCGGCGTTGCGCGAGCACCTCGAGAATTTGAACACGGAGGGGTGGCGGTTTTCGCCCCGCGTTATACCGCATTACCAGAACATCCTTGGCCGAAATTAACCATACGTAGTCTTCGTCGGCAAATCAAGAAAGTAAAATCTTGGCTTGGTGAATGGAAGCCTGAAGCCATTGTATGCCACACCCTTTGGCCTGCAGCAGCACTGGCCGAATCTTTGGCACAGCGCTTTGATGTTCCTTGGACAGGTGTGGTTCATGGCTACGACTTTGATGTGGGGTTGAATCATTCATCGCTATCGAAGATTACCCGACGATTAGCCGACTCCCCTGAACGATTGGTACTTGTTTCTGAACGCCTGCTTGAAGTGGCGAAAAAGGCAGGTATTTCAGAAGAAAAACTCCGCATGATTCCGTGTCATTGCGCAGTAGAAGAAGAATGGCTTCAGCCACTTAAGCCTTGGAAAGGACGATGGAAGAAGGACCGAATCGACATTTTGTTGCCTTCAGACCCACTCCCACCAGAAAAGAACCACCTGCTTGCGCTCCAAACTGGAGAGTTGTTGGAACAACGCGGTTGGATTGTTGGTATGACGACACTCAAACTTCAACCTCGCTCAATCGTTTGGGACCGTATGTTGGTTGCTGACCTCACCCTCATCACTTCAAAACGTGAGTCGGGACCTCTGGTTGCTCGAGAATCTATCGCTTGTGGCACACCTGTAGTTTCGGTGAACATAGGCGATGTCGCGACGTATTTACCAGAGAAATGCGTCGTTGACACCTATGATGCCGTTTTACTTGCAGATGCATGCGAACACGCTTTACAACACCGTTGGGATGAAAGTTTCATTCTTCCTGAGGACTTTTCTCGTCAACATTTCCTTCGCGAGTGGAACCAATTGCTCGAAGAGCTTGGGGCGTGAAAAGGAATAACAACAATCCTGTTCCTGCAAACCATGTTTTCGAATACAGCCCTATGCATGAAATAGTCATGGTCGTTAGAGCGAAAAGCCATTCCTTTGAACGGTTGAAAAAGAAATCCCAAGTTCCTGTAAGCTGAATTGAAAGAAACAGGGCAAATGCTGCAGAAAGCGTTGATGCAAATGCTGCTGCATACAAGCCTTGTCGGTCGCCTAAAGGCGCCTGCCAGCCAATCAGCAGGAAACCAATCAGTGCTGCAAAAGCGACGATGACACTAATGAAGAAAGTGAAGCGCCATGGGCGAAGGCCTGCCTGTAATGCGGTATATGTTGGTGTGGCGAGTAATGTGAAGCACCATCCTAAGAGTAAAATCATGAAGACATCAACTGCTGATGCACCCAGTGTACCATCGGTGTATTGGGATGGGAACGCGAACGGCAAGGCACCTTTGACGATGAAAGCACCTGCAAAGGTTCCAATTGGAAGTAAACCGAGACAAACATCCAACGATGCGTTCATTTCACGAGTGAATCGGTGCGGTGAAAAACGGGCTTTTCCAAGTACTGGGAGCAGGGCTGCTCGCAAGGCTTGAGGAACTACTAATCCTGCTAACCATGCTAATTGTGCAACATGGAAAAGGGCTGCTGAATCTACGCCCATCTCCGCGCTGATGATGAATTTTTCAATCCTGACAACGTATGGAATTACGCCAAGGGTAATGGCGAAGGGTAAGGCTTGGAGCATCAGTGTTCGATTATCGAGCCAATCTTTTCCTAAATCCCCTTGAATTCCATTATCTCCTTCATAGACTCGAACCGTTCGTTTTACCCACCATAATGCGAGGAGGAATCCCGATACGGCTCCAAACAAAAAAGCAGATGCATACCCGACAACACTGGTAATTCCAAGGGCGTAAAGAGACAAATACGCACCGGTGGTAATCGCTCGCTCCAATACCTTGGTCCAAGCTTCAAGACGTGCTTCTCCAGCAGCCCGTAAACCAGAACGCGGTGCATAGGAGGCGATATGAGTGAGCGCTATGAGGGCACAAATCAACATCACTGGAAGATGAACCGTCCAATTTGAGGAAAGCAATGGTGTGATGAAACAAGCAAGCAGCAAAAATGGAATAGCGATTTTGAATTGTAATTTGTAAATTCGGACAATCGATGGCCAAATGCGATGTGGAGCATTCGGACCGTCGCGAGCAAGAAGAGTTGGCAAGCCTAAATCAATAACTAAAAACAGCGTTGCGAACACATCCAACGCTATGATGTAGAATCCATACTCTTCAGTCCATAGCGCCCGAGTCAGAACGACTTGCCCGAAAAGTGCGAGAAATACCGCTACTAAATCAGCACCAGCAAGCCAGGCGGAATCCCTCCCCATTTGGGGCATGCGGGTGCTCTTGACTTGCGCCCCCTCCATGCACATGGCTAATGTTGCCGCTCCTTGAAGCATCGGATGGGAACACGCAGGTTCAAAACCAAATCCATCTACCGAGTGTTGAGGCGTACCTATGGTAACAACGGATTGGGTTGAAGGCGAAGTTCGCAAGGCTGTTCAAGATGCTGTGATCGAAGTCATCGATTTGCATCGCTCAGGTGACCACTTTCATGTCCGAGTAATTTCAGATTCTTTCGATGGTATGCGGCCTTTACAGCGTCAAAAACTCATCCTCGCAGTGATGAAACAACACATCCCGCACCCGGTACACGCACTCGACCTCAAATGCATGACTCCTGCACAAGCAGAAACCGCAGGCGATACTGCATTTGACCCTCATGGCGGTGGACAAGGCGTCCATATCCGTCGTATCGAGAAAAACAAGGCATGATGAAAATGAATTGGACACCAGAAGAATTGCAAGCCATTGTTGATGAACACGCTCTCGTATTGTTCATGAAAGGAACACCGAATGAACCTCAATGCGGTTTCTCAAACCGTGCTGCGCAAGTAATGCAACAATTTGGTGAGCCCTTTGCAGCTGTCAATATTCTCACTGACCCTCGTGCAATTCCTTCGATTTGTGCTTGGTCTGATTTCCCGACTATGCCTCAAGTTTTCGTTCAAGGAGAACTGGTTGGCGGTTCAGATATTGTGCTTGAAATGCTTCAAGACGGTAGCCTGAAAGAGATGTTTGATGCAGGTCGAGACGCCTGAACAGGCGTTTTTTATACACACTTCAATACGGTGATTTGATGAGAGACGATTCGCGACGCCTTGTGATTGACGGTGGCCAGTCCATTGTTGATTTTGATAACAAGGCCTTCAAGCCAATTCCTCAAGAAGGAATCGACCTTGCTGTCTCTGCCATGAGTCGTGGCGTCATGTATCGGTATCAGCCAAAACAGAAGGAATTGTCCTTGACTGCGAAACTTGAACGAAGTTTCTCACAATACATAGGAGTCAAACATACAGTTGGGACCAATTCGTGCGGTTCAGCCATGTATATCGCCCTCAATGTTGTAGGCGTCCAACCTGGCGATAAAATTCTCACCAATGCTTTCACATTCCATGCAGTTCCATCGGTGATTCATCATGCTCGAGCAGTTCCTGTCTTGGTTGAAAGTAACCGCGAATGGGCAATGGATGCTGAAGACCTTGACAAAAAAGCCACTGAAACTGGAGCAAAGATTCTGCTGATGTCCTACATGCGAGGCCATGTCCCCGATATGGATGCGGTCATGGCTGTGGTCAAGAAACATAATCTGATTTTCATCGAGGATTGTGCGCACGCCTATGCTACATTGTGGAACGGACAAATGCTCGGAACCTTTGGCGAAATCGGGTGTTTTTCCACGCAGTCTTCGAAGGGTTTGAGTGCTGGCGAAGGTGGACTCTACATCACAAATAATGATGAATATGCGGCCAAGGCCGTTCTTTATGCTGGTTCATATGAGCGATTATGGACCAAGCATTTTGACCTTGATGCGGAATTGATGAATCGTTTACAGAATCAAATCCCTGGTTATTCAATGCGAATGCAAGAAGTTACTGCGGCGATGTTAACGCCTCAAATCGAACGCTTAGAGTACATCAAGAATACGCATGTGGAGAACTGGAATCTCCTTCACAGCCTCATTGATGGTCATGCCAACATTGAGATTCCTATGCCCTTGCCTCAAGTGGACAGTTTCTGCGACACCATGCAATTCCATTTGGTTGGTTTGTCTCGTGAAAAGGCTGACCAATTTATCGACGTCATGAAGATGGAAGGAATTCCAATGCAAATCTTTGGTGCAAAGCGTAACGCTCGTGATTACCGTCAATGGGAATACGTCGAAGCGCATAAAGAAGAATTAGGTGAGACCATTGCCAACATCGAATTTGCCTGTGACCTCTCACTTCAGCCGCATTTGACACTTGAAAACATGCGAACAATCGCACAAGTATTTCATGAAGTATTGGCTTATATCAACGCTCAGTAGTTACACTGGACGGCCTACTGCAAAAGCATTCCAACCGCTTGAGTTGAGTTCTTCCAAATCCAAGACTCGTCGACCATCGTAAATGAGTGGGGTGCGCATTTGCTTGGCCAATGAAGCCCAATCAAGAGTAAGACAGGCTTTGTGAGCGGTGACAAGAACTGCCATGTCGTATCCTTGTGCAGCCCCAATATCAGAAATAACTTCAACACCTTCAGGATAACTTCCCTCGTCCAAATGTGGGTCCCATGCGCCAACAGTGATGCCTTTGGACATCAAGGTCTCAGCCAACGGCTCTGCTGGAGTTTCTCTTGGGTCTCCGACTTCGGCTTTGTAAGACCAGCCTAAGAGCAGAACTTTTGCATCGCCTGCAGCAACTCCAGCATTCCACATCAAATCACTCAATACACCAGCAACATGGCTTGGCATCGAGCGATTGACTGCACGTGCTGCAGTGATGAGTCCGGCAGGAACGCCGACATCAGCTGCTCGTTGAATCATGTAATACGGGTCAACTGGGATACAGTGGCCTCCTACTCCGACGCCAGGTGTATAGCGATGGAAGTTCCACTTGGTGGCTGCTGCAGAGAGAACATCTTCGACATCAACATCAAGTGCGGGGAAAATTCGAGCCAGTTCGTTGACAAGGGCGATGTTAATGTCGCGCTGAACGTTCTCGATTACTTTAGCAGCCTCGGCCACTTCGAGTTTACCGACGTAGCGGACATCTTCGGTGGTCAAGCGTTGATACAACGACACCAATGCTGCACCAACTTCAGGGTTTGAGCATCCAATCACTCGAGCAACTTGACGCACACCGTGTGCTGGGTCTCCAGGATTGAAACGTTCAGGACAGTAATCGATTTCCAAATCTTCTCCAATCTTCAATCCGAGTTCCTCGATGATGGGCATCCATGTTTGTGCAGTGACGCCAGGATAAACTGTTGATTCAAGCACAACGATGGTTCGAGAGCCTTTTACAATGGCTTGGAATACATCTCGCCCTGCACCAGCCACATAGGACAAGTCGGGTT
>JAACDG010000014.1 GCA_009937025.1 Methanobacteriota archaeon | reverse complement strand
CCAAGTGGAAGTCCAGTCATTGTTGCCATATGGAATGCCATGTTGTGGTTGCCATAACAGTAGGATTCTGCATTTGCTTCCAACACCTCAGCGCCCCATTGATATTCGACAATTTGGTTCATACTTCGACCAGTTTTAGCCCAAAGCACAGACATTTTCGTTGGGTCATCGGTCATCTGAAGGTGAATTTGTTGACTTGCGCTGTCGGAAGAAAGGACCAGTCCTGGGCAATCTTGCAGTGTTTCACCCAGACTCTGGGCTCCAGCAACTGGCGCAAGAAGCAAAATCGCCACCAAAGAAAAGAGAATCCTCACAATCAACTCTTACAGTCCATAGAACTTAGAATTAATGCACGGGTCTCAAATGAGTCATAAGGCTGGGGAAAAAGGAACTTGAGAGGGCGTACACGCCTTCTGGTGTCAATTTGTGGTAAACGTTTGAACATCGGTCCAGTGGTCGCCACTTGGCCCTTCGCCTAATATTCTCCATGAATATGTGGAACCGGAGACAAGGCTAGCAAGATTGACCTGTTCAAGGCCAACATTCGCTAAACCTTGACTTGTGCATGAAGCCCAAGCTGATTTCACTGTGCCACCATCAATAAGGCCCCAACAGAGCGTTTGATTGACCTCGGTTCCATTATCGTAATTCTCCCAATGAACCGTGGCGGATGATGACGTGAGATTACTGGAAGAGAATCCTCTCAACAAACTCGGATAATCATACACCCAACCTCGAAGAGGGTCATCGTTCCAAATGGGGAGGTGGTCGACTGCAGTAAAAGTTCCAGCATCGATTGGCAAGCCCCAGGCTTGGAAGTACGGGACGAGGTTCGTGCCTGTTTCATTTGATATGCGAGCAGCCCATGAGTTGTATTCTTGAGCGTCGTTATTTGGTTGGCCTAATGAGGAGTTGTAGTAGTGCTCAAAGGCTCGCGTAAAAACATCCCAGCCAAATTCCTCTTGAATCTGCATGTGTGTTTCCAGTGCTGTCCAAACACTCCATTGGGAGATTTGTGCTCCTGTATTGAAGTAGCCCTCTGTTCGGGTTTCTCGATTACTGCTGCTCATTGCACCGTGTCCTGTGGCTAAATCGACGCCGACCAGTTCGGTCATGATGTAGGCAGAAAAGAGATTGCACGTCGTTTCAGTATTGCCTGGCAAAGTCGCATCCATCCACTGATGGTTATGGCCCAATTCGTGGAACATTCCCCAATCGCCTTGCGTTGAGATTTGGCTGAGGTTGGTGACATCGGGGACACTGACTGTATGGGCCATGAACGGATAACCGGAATGCATCCAGCCTGCACTGATTTGAATGTCAAAGACAGCACGTTCAACACGTGTCCATGGCAGATAGCCACTCAAATTATGTTCCATTTGCAGTGCAGTGTCCCACCAATTCATCAGTTCGACAACCGTGTATAAGTTTCGAATTTCGGAAGAAGGTACGGTCAGAATGAAAAATTCGCCCTCCAGTTCAGCCCAAGGAGCGGGATGCAAACGTTGCGTAGTATTCCATTCTTGAGCGGTAGTTATGCCGGCGATATATCGAGGTGCCTCGACAGCATTTTCGATGGTGACGTTAACCATTCCGAAAGTCGAGTCCGGCGGGAATGTGATGTAAATCAGTCCACCGAAGGTATTGCCAACATGCATGTTTGTCGAATCGATGACCCAATTGCGGTGAATCTTAGGATGCCGGTCAAGTTCCTCTTTATTCCACAATGAATCAGAATGGGCACCGATTTGAATACGGACATTTTGATCCACCAAAGAGGCAGGAACCGTAACATTGACCGTTTCTCCTGCTGCTGCATACAATCCCGTTCCTAACATGCCATGACTTCGGGCGCCTGCGTATCCAAATCCACTTGGCAAGCCAATGTAATCGCCATTGATAGAGACAATTTCAGTTACACGAGCAGCCTGTGTTGGAACAGCACCTGGGAAATCAATTGCACTCGGGTGTGCAATGAGTTCGTCAGCAGGTAGCCTCAGATAGAGCCCCTCTTCGATGGCAAGCCGAACATCTGCAATAGGGTCGGCATTCAAATCATATTTGTTATCGTCAGCAATTTCAGTCCAGCCAGTGGTGTTTACCATCGAACGTAGAGGGTTCCAAAAGTCAGTGAAATCCAAAGTGAGCATTGCAGTGCTGCGTGCTATAGTTTTCTCAACAACAGATGCATCCGATGTTGTAATCATTGGACCTGAAGTGAAATGTGCTTCCAAAGCATTGACGGCAGGTAAAGTGCGAAGCAATCTGTGAGGTGGGGTGCTGTCAATGGTAACTTGAGCAGAACCTGAGTTTGAAGAAACGAATAAGCCAGTTGTAGGGGCGATCTTATTTCCAGAATAACTGTGAGCCAAATCAGAGTTTGAATACGACCAGTACCAGGAATGGCCACCCAATATGAGGCCATGACCCGAAGTCAAGAACTCTTCAACATCACGGTTTTCAGCATCCGACCAACCGTTCCAAAACTCTCCAACATAGCAATCGAGGCCAGATAATTGATTCGGACTCACGGAGGTTAGAACGGTGAAACCAGCATTAATCAATTCATCTTCAAAGTGATTGAAGTCATTCCAAAGTCCAATGACCCTTCCCTCTGCACACGCCCACTTCATTGCATTCAGCGATAACGTCATTTCATTACCCATTGATTGTGCAACAAAGGCCTCATGTCCGTAACCAACGATTCTCCCTTTTCCAGCATGTGCTGCTGAAGCAATAGGCCGTTGGTCCCAATCGGAAAGAATTGGAAACGACCATTCACCAAATGGGAGTATGAGAGAAGGCCATGAACCGCCATAATCAACTGCATTTACACCACGGGTAATGATTTCCCAATCCGTATCCAAATCATGAACGGTAATGTTGAGTTGAAGGTTAAATGAACCACCCGAATTATTAGCATAGATGGTGAAGGTTGTACGTATAGCACGTGTATTTGGATTCCCATAGATTGTCCCATCACTTGCAAAAGAGAGTCCTGATGGAAGCGGTGGATGGCTTTCCCATGTGTCAACTGTTTCTCCTAAATTGGTAATGTTGATGTTCACTGTGCTGTGGTTTGATTCAACAACCAATTCAGTATCGGCGTAACTGATACCACTTGGAGTGGTGTCAACAAAAGTCAAAGAGACTTGGGTGCTTGCAGTTCCTCCGGTATTGTTGGCATAAATCGTATACACGGTCATCGGATAGACAAGATAGGCAGTGCCGGTAATCTCACCCGTACTCGTGTTGAACTCCACACCAAAAGGTAGGCTCGGTTCGATGGACCATTCGAGTGGGACGCCTCCATCATAGGATGGCTCCAAATGAATGACATCGACTTGTTTGGCAAAAGTGTAATCTCCAATTCCATACGAAACATTCGATAACGGTTGGTCAAGAACAGTGATGGTGAGGTTGCGCTGAGCATCTCCACCGCTGTTTTCTGCTGAAATGACAAATGTGGAGGCTACCAGCAAACCATCTGCAGTACCGTGTATGCTGCAATCCGAATCAAGAACCAGCCCGCTTGGTAGGCTTGGTTGACTGGAACAATTGACAATTGCACCATCGGCACTCGTCGCCACCAATGGCGCCATCGGAATGCCTTTGGTGAGTGTTAAATCTCCATTTCCGAGAGCTCCATACCACAGTGAAGGTGCTTCATCCACAACAGTAATTTCTATTTCGAACTCCATGGAGCCTCCTGTATTTGTTGCATTAACCATATGTGTCGTCGTTCCCAAGACACTTGTTTTCCCCCCTATTCGCCCGTTTTGGTCGTAAATGAGACCTTCGGGAAGCGCAGGAGAAATATTCCATGCATCAATGCTCATACCTCCAAGAACAGGTAGGGGAAGTTCTCCATATTGCATGGAGATAAATGTCCATTGAGGGTTTGGATAATGGAACAGTGGTGCAGCATTGATTACCGTTATTGTGAGATTGGTCATGGTCACTCCAGCATCATTTGCAGCGATGATGGTGTGTGTAGAAGTGTCATGCTCTTCGAGAAGCAACGCCGTCAATTCTCCACTTTCAGAATTCATGACCAGAAAAGATGGAAAAGCCGGAAAAACAGACCATGTGTCTGGTCCATCGCCATCAAAAGATGGTGTCAAAGTGTGGTTTTCACCAATACGCCAGACCACAATGTCTGAGCCGTAGGTGAGGTTCGTGGGCGCATCCATTTCATCACAGATAGAATCTCGCCAGACCTCAGTCGATGTACAATCCTCAGGTTTTGGTACTTCTGGTTCGGGTTCAACGCACCCCTCATCTGTTCGAATTTGCAGACCTTCGCATTCGATTTCTTTCTGTTCTTGTTCATCATTGGTAATCAGTTTCAAACTGACGACGTATGAACTGGATGCAACCAAGATAGTGAGAAGAATAGCAAGACCAATCTTGAATCCCGACCTCTCTTGCATAGCAGGGCCTTGTTGTCATCACTTAGAAAACTTTCAACACTTGAACATCAAGTGAGAACTTCAAGCAAACGGTCTTGTTCTGCAGCCATGCGTAATTCCATAGCGATACGACGGCCACTTGACATTGGCTTTCTCCATGTGGCATTTCCATAGGGGTGGCCGACGCTAACGTGAACATTCGTGCCTCCACCTAAACGAGGTGCAACGTCATAAATGTAGTAATTCATATCTTTATCAATGCAGGTTTGTAAGCAGAACGGACCGATAATGCCAGGGTCATAGTGTTCCTTACTTGCAGTGATGAAGCGTTCTCCCAGTTCAAAGGCTTTCTCCAACAAGGATTCTCGAATGGTTGCTGTGTTGTGTCCAACAACAGTCATTTCAGGTATTTGTTGATGAGCAGGCATGGTCATTTGTTGAGGTGCGGGAAGGCGAACATGACCATCAAGTGAAGATTCAAAACGCCAATCAACTCCGAGTAATTCGAGTTTTTCACCCTCTTCAGCCAACGGACTATAGAAAAAGTTGAGATTGAAAACAGGTCCAATGACATAACGTTCTATTCGAGCACCGGCTAACGATTCTTCATCGATGACTCCTTCTGCAAGAAGTGTTTGAGATTTCTCTTGGTATTCTGCATAGGATGCGCAAGTAAAGAATCCACGTTCTAATTTCTTCTGAGCGTGATGCAGTTTGACGATGACTAAACAGTCAATGTCTTGAGGGTCTGCAATTGCTTCAGGGTATGGAAGTCCAGCTTTGTCGAGAATCCAATAATAGTCTTGTTCTTCAGTTCGCTCTTCCATTCGCAACATGTTCCGTGAACCAAAAAGGGGAACCTTGAATGTATTTTCAACATCCTCGATTGAAGAATAAGAGGTAAACGAACGGTTTGGGATGTAGACCACATTTCGCTTGCGCATTTCCTCCTGCATGACAGGGTTCATGACATCATTAAACGAAGGCATAACAATCGCTTTATCGACCATTCCTCGCACGACACGTCCAGAAGGAGAACGTAGTGCCTTGAAGTAATTCGCGTAGGTTTTATGTCGGCCTTCTTTACAGTAAGCGACGGTTGGAAAACCTTCTTCGATTGCTCCATCACAAATGTCGAGAGCAGAATGTGAGGCTGTCATTCCGATACGGAGTTTCATCCGGTCATAATTCTCGACGATGGCTGCGATTTCATCTTTCGACAACATTGTATTCCCTCAGTAGTGGTTGTGTAGAAGGGGGGGTCTTTCATCTCATCGGAGTGAAGAACATCAGTCATAGCGCTGAAGTTGCATCAATTCTTCGGTAGAAAGTGTATCTCCGGACATCAATTTACCCATCAAGTCTTGCACTTCAACACGAGCTGAAGGTCGTTGTCCTTCGCCAGCATTTGCTCCACGCATAGCACGAAGCATATCTTGAATCGAGTGAAGGCAGCGAAGTGATACGATGTAGGCGCGATGATTTTTGTCAGCATCTTTCTTTGAAGCACGAAGGTTTCGGTGAGCCGATTCAGCCTTCTCCCGTTGATTGTCAACTTCTTTGTTCCATTGCAACATCAAATCGTGCGCTTCTTGAGCAGCCTCTGCGGCTTGTTCAACGGCGGAGTGAGCAGTTTCTTGAGCCTCCATAGCCTCTCTCAAAGCCTCTCGAGATTCTTTGAGATCAGTATTGGAATCTTCAGAAATTTTCATTTTCTTGATTTTCGCACTGATTTCTTTCATTCGCTTCATGACCTTGGTTTCATTTTTACCAGTGTGGCGTCCCATCTCGAATTCATTTTCCAATCGAATCAATTCTCGGCGAAGTGAGTGGATGGTATCAGGTCGGTCTCGACGTCCTCGACGTCCCTCTTGACGAGGCTCAGGAGCCGCTTCAGGCCCCTTTGCTGTATTCAAAGCATCTTTGGATTCACGAACCATCTTGTTTGCTTCTTGGCGAACCGCTTTTTTGTCTCGAACAATTTCATTCATTTGTTCTCGAATTTCACGTTGTTCACGAACTTGAACAATCAGTTCACGGACTTCACCGTTCATTTCATTTCGGGTTATTGTAAACTTCTTGGAGTTATCATTACACTCATCGCGCAGAGTTCTGTATTTTGTGGCTTTTTCATCAACCATTTTTCGTCGCTCTTCGAGTTGAGTTTTTAGTTCATCCATTCGTATCTAACCTGGTCTGTGGAAGATTCCCATCTTCTCACTGGACTTGCGACCGACCCTTCCCATTTAATCTCTTCACTGCACGGATTAGATTCTTCAGAAGTAAAAAATACCAAGTTCGTATCAAAGATGCCTCATTTCAAGGCTGAAGCGCATTGAATTTGGCCGTAACGACATCGAGAACTTGTCGGATGCGACCGAGATTCGACGAGACTTCACAACGAAGTACCAACACCTTTTGACCAAGAAGTTCCTGAACCAAGATCGTTCCATTTTCTCCATTGAGCGTAACTCGCCCAGTCGAAAATTGAGGGTCAAGCAATGCAATAGCTTTCCCAAGGTTTTCTACCGAATCATCGTGAGGTGGTTCTGTGAACAGTACAAATCCATCACCATCGAGTAATGCACCACCGGTGACGCCCCGCTGTGCTACAATCTCTCCTAGTAGACGCTGTTCCACACCCTCTCCTAGAGATGGGGGAGCATAACCTTTGACCTCGAACGGTGCCGAAAAGAAAATCCTTCGTTCATTCTAATGGACCCTTCATTTCATATCCAATGCCTGATTTATAATAATGCGGAAGTTCCTTTACTACTGCTAAGCCCCTTGTTTTATAGAATTCTTGGGCGCGAATATTTTCCGCCTTGACCTCCAATTGAATGGAAACTTTCTTTGCGGCTCTGGAAATTTCGACCAAATGGTCCCAAGCCTTTGCGCCCCATCCACATGATTGATACTTTGAATCGATTACAAAGGCCGCAATTCGAACACCGTCCTTTTCATGCGGTAGAGCCCAAAGAAGTCCTAAGAGGGACTCGGGAGCAGGATAGTGTTCTTGGTCGATGAGGAACATGTTTCCACTCCATTGAGGAATCGGCAAATTAGAAATCGATTCATGAGAGTATTCTTCACCAGTTTCACTGAGAAACATCAATCGAATTTTCTCTTTCCAATCATCCGGTAGAGTATTCGGCTCATGGCCATACATCCATTGGATGTTCACCATGTCATCAACTCAATCCTTTTTGCCCTTTTTCGACTGAGCACGTTCACCGCGTTGAGCAGTGAACTGTCGGGCAGTATTTTGCTTCTTTTTCCTTTCAGCTCGACGGCTGCTTTTTGGAGTTGGTATTGATTTACCGACAGATGCCAGGCCACCACTGTTCAACAAGACATCGAGGTCTGAAAGCGAGAGTGTGCCGCCAGTTGCAGCGCGTTGTTGCACTTCTTCTGGCCGTGGACCGTTGTGTCGAGGTGCCCAATTGGCTTGGCCGGATTTGCCTTTCTTTCGACCTTTTTGGCCTCCTTTTGAGTTTGAATGGCGTCCAGAATCTCTGCGGCTTGATACACGAGCCCACGCTTCAAGTCTACCTTTTTCTCGTCGCAAGTGGCGCATTTCTTTGCGACGCTCCTGAATCACTTTATTGAGCGAATGTGCATTTTGGTCAAACTGTCTTGCTTGACTGAATTCAGTGGTTATGTTCGCTAGAATTGGTTCGGATTTAACCAATTCGGCATGAACTTGAGTTTGCTTCTTTTCAGTGATTTTCAAATCCTTGACAACTTTCTTTTGCTCACGAACAAGTTCAATAAATTCTTTGTGAGCAACATCTGCCTTGAGAGCCACGGCATGCATGGCTTGCAATTCAAAGAACCAAGAGAATTGTTCTTCTTCTCGTTGTAAAGAAGGTACTTGGAAGAAATCAATATCTCCTGTGAGATTGGTATAGACCTCAACCAATAATTCTTCGATTCGATACAACGGGATACCAATTTGCTGGTTGTATTCATCACGTTGTTTTTGCAGTAGGTCCATTTTTTCACTTCTTGGCCTTAGGCTTCGAACAAGTGTGCGGTGTTCCTTTCGCAATCCACTCGTTTCTTCGATATGGCCTCGCAATGCTTGTGAGATCTGGATATTATTTTTCCTCTCGGCCTGAAGGGCCTCAATACGTTCTTCCAAATTGGATTGCTGTACTGCATTTTCCTTGAGCATTTTATCAATCTCAGTTTTTGGAGTTTTTCTCAAATCCTCAAACAAGTCCTTTTCTTCTTTTTCTTGAATACGGTCGGGATTTTTCAGTTCACATAATTCCGAGAATGATTTCCCTTCATTGATTCCAATCCAGAAACGGAACAATTCTTCTTGGATGTCCATTGCTCCTTCAGGGCGCAAGACGCGACTGAGGTCATGTTCGTGATTGAAAGGGTCTTCAACCGGGAAGGAATGCAATCCTAAACGAGTTTTTCCACCTTCGACCACTGCTTTTGATGCATGCGGTTTACCGTACTTCCACTTCTTCTTTTTGCGAGTAATTGGCGCTCCACTGCGAATCGAAAGCACATGTTCATCCCAAGGTCTCTCGATGACCAGTTGTTGGAAAAAGTGAGTGAGTAATTCACCCAATGATTGAGTATTCTTTTCCTTAAGCAATTTTTGTGGCTCTTCCGCCATTGTGAGGTCGTATTCAACACCTTCGACTTTGAGGCGTGTACGGTCTTTTCCAGTTTGGATATTCGGTGCGACACTCGGGGTTGTTGTTTGCAACGCTTGAAGCATGATAAGACTCCAAGCATAGGATGAGAATGTTCCTTTTGCAGCATCACTTACATCACGCCGATGGGCCCAATATTTGATGCCCAATATTGACTTTCGAATCCGCTCATCAGTTTCTGCATATGCTTTGAGTAGGGTGGTGTTGTGAAGTGCAAGTGTGTTGTTAATTGAAATATCAACCGGAATTTTTGTTCGTTCATCAATGAATTTGATGATTGGTACTTTGGCTGAATTAATCACTTGTATGTCTTCCATTTCTTGGTATCGTAGTGTACTTGAAAGGGAACGAAGAATCTTCTTTGGCTTTTGACCATCGAATAACAAACATAAATCCAAATCTCCATGGGAAAGAGAAAGTCCAGATTCCGAGGAGCCAAATTGTCGGAGTGAACTGCCTTTGAATCTCTTTTCAATTGTGCGCTTGAGATGTTCGTAAAGCCCATCCCTCTTTTTCTGAACCGATTTTGTTGTGAGTTGGCCTTCAAGAGCACTTTCCAAATCAAGTGAAAGTTGTTCCATCGATTCTGGTGTCAAATCCTTCCCATCAGGGAATTCCAATTGTTCGCACAAATATTGGTGAACCAGAGGCCAGCGATGCTGTTGTTGTGGGGTGAAGCCAGTGATTTGACATTCATCACTCATTCTTCCTCACCCTTGCCTTTTTGTTCTTGCTTTTTTGTCCGTGATTGAGTTGCCTCTTTGTCTTTTGACTTTCGTTGTCTTCGACGAGCATGGCTTGACGGTTCGCCTTTTTGAACGCGGTTAAAATTCTCGAGTAAGACTTCAAAATTTCCATTGATATGATTTTGCCAGTGCTCGATACCTCTTTGGCTACTGTCAAGTGCTTGTGCAAGCCGCTTGGTTCGAGCATCTGCCCTTCGACGATGAGCTTCTTGTTCAAGATAGGTATTGTGAAAATATTCATTTTCTGAAGCATGATCGAGTAATGCTTGGTGTGCTTTTTCGGCAATTTCAAGTTGCTTTCGAGCATCTGCATATTTGGATTTCATTTCCGTATGTTCTTCTTGGTTATCTTTACGGCTCTCAACCCATTCCTCATGCTTACGAATAAGGGCCTTCATTTCTGCAATGTATTTTTGTTCGGTTTTGTGGTTTCCTGAATTCGTTTCTAGTTCATGCTCAATCGCTTTCAATTTCTCATCAAGCTTGTTTTGAGCCCATTCAGGGTTTGCTTTTTGTACACCGCCGGTGGAAGTTATATTTTCACGCAGTTCACGTGCTTGCTCAAAGAGTTTTTTTGCGGTATCTCTGGCGGTATTGCGCTCTTTTTTCAGGTTTGCAACCTTTGCATTAAGGCCATCACGTTGTTCCTTTGCACTGCGAGCAAGTGGTTCTGCTGCTCGCAATTCCTCTTGTCGAGCATCAAGTTGTTCAGGGATTGTTTCAGCAAGGCGTTCACGACGGTGCAGAATAGACTTCGCCAATAAGGCGGGAGTCATATCAAGCAACTCTTCGGGACGCATACAGGTGCGCCAGCCTCCAACCTTCAATAAACATGGCGTAGTGACTTTTTTTGGAGTGAAAGTGAAGAACCCCCGTGTAGAGGGGAAGGTATGGGCAGGGAGCAGACTGACAATTCAAAGGTCGTCGCCTTGTTTTTGTCCGCTTTGTTTGCCACATGTCTTTTACCACTCGTTAGTGCAGCAGGTGGTGGAGCAGTGATTGAAGTAAGTTCATTCTCACTTCAAGACTTTGCAACGACTGAACAATCGGCGTATGACTTGGAATGCACAGTTTCTGAACTTCTTTCAAACAGTGCAGATATCGAAGCGCGCGTTGAACTCTCCTCACGTGATGGGCCTGTTTTTGACACATTGAGTCAAAATCTAACGCTTACTGCGGATTCAAGTCAAGTCGTGCAGTTTAGTTTGTCATCTCTCCCATTTGGTTACACGGTAGTAGGCGTAGAAATTCTCGGAGAGGTAGGTTCACCAAATTCGACTCAAACTCTTTCACTCAACAGAACACTTCATCGCTTGCAACCACTTGAAATCTCTTTGGCAAGCGAAGGCCAGATTTTCTTGGATGGACTCACCTCTTCTGGTGCCCTTACAGGTAATGTCTCGCTTCATGATGGGGATTACCTGCGGACAGAAATCGCCGTGATTAACGATGGCGACTACAGCTGGTCGGGTTCTCTCGCTTCTTCATTATTCACCGACGCCATGTATGATAATCAAACATCATCGTTGTTCACTGTCGGCCCATTATCGAGCAGCGTTGTACAAATCAACAGTACAATTCCATTATCGGAAGGCACATCGACTCTCTTGTTGGAATTAAATGACTCTGGCGATGGAAACAGTGCAGATGAAATGCATCAAATTTCCTTTGAAGTGGGACCACCTCCATTGCCTCTCCTCACGGTGTCGGCAGAATTCCTCACTCCAGAGGCAGTCGCTGGAGATGCCATTTCTTGGAATGTGAGTGTTTCCAATTCGGGCCAACTCGATTATGAAGGGCAATTGGTGTGTAGTTTTGGTTCACAGATACTCTTTGATGATACGGTTCAAGTGGCACAAGGCGCCTCAATAACTGAACTCTTGACCTCAACTTCCCGCCCCAATCTTTTGACCTGCTCTGTGAATGGTATGCGAATTAATGATGCTTCTGATTCAAATTTATCCCTTGTCTACACCATTGAATCTGCAGCTTTTGAAGCAGCAGGCTCCAGTGTTCCCGCCTTGCTCAATGGGCCATGGCACCAAGGAGATATGGCGGTTTTTTCGATGCTTGTTCGAAACCATGGAGAACTACCAGGAAGCGTTTCTCTTGTATGTGAGTCAAACGGAGTTACTTACTCAAGCAATGAACTCTTGCTCGATATCGATGCAGCAGGTGAAGTGACGCTTGAAATGCCAATGACTTTGGAAAATCAACAAGATGTGAATTGGTCGCTCTTTTCACCAGACGGTTCAATCGCCTTAGGATTGAATGGGACGATTACAGTCCCTGTTGCAGACCAACAAACTCTGGATCCAAAAATCACTTCGGTCTCATGGGATGCTGAAAATGGGATTCAACTTTCGTGGTCGCTTGAAATGAGTGAGGGTATCGACAGACCAGTTCGAATACGTCTTGGTTACACGTATTCAGGATTGGAAGCCTATCCAATTGATTATGACGTAATTCTCTCGCCAGGTCTCTCTACGGGCACCCAAACTCTAGGCTTTGTCGATGCTGACCGAGTTTCGATTCGTGCAACTCCAATGAATTGGACAACGGGCTTTGGTTTTCCCAGCCACAGCCGCAGTGTGCCGGATGACCGTCCATCCTACGGGCTTCAATTTTCTCCGATTTCAGTTCCGAATCGTCCATTGCCAGGCGACTCTGGTTCTGTGACTATTCTGGTCAGTAATTCAGCTGATGTCGATGGTAGAGATGGATACATCGTTCTCTCAACTCAAGGTGGAGAATTTTTGGGCGAACAATCGACTTCTGCAATTGCTTCAAACTCTGAAGTGAATTATGAGTTTACATTTATTTGGCCTGATTATCAAAGTGTTTCCCTCAAAGCCACTTGGGTTGTAGGTAGTGAAAGTTTTGAAGAAACCAACACCTTCCAATCAGGTGAAGTCATCGCTGAAGAGACTTCCTTTTCCATCCCATGGGTTGGGATTCTTGGTGGCGTGATGATGGCAATTGCAATTGGTGCTTTCATTCGAATCTATCAGAATCGACAACTCAACCCTTCGAGTTCAGAGACGATGAAGAAAAAGTCTGTTGACAAGTCAGCCGAAACAAGCCGTCCTGAAAACATCGAAAAAATACAGGTTGGTTGCCCGGAATGCGCTCGGCAATTGCGAGTGCCTTCGGATTATGGGGGTCAAGTTCGATGTCCAGATTGTTCGACCAGTTTCGAGGTTATACCTCGTACAGATTCTTCAATTGGGGAAGACGTCGTAGAAGAACAACAAGAAGAAGAGGATGGAAAAATCGAAATTCATTGTCCCTCCTGTGAACAATCACTCCGAATTCCTGAAAATTATGGAGGTTCTATTCGATGCCCTTCATGTGAGGAAGTTTTTTCAGCAGAACGAAATAGTGTTGAACAAGTTGAGGGTACATCATGAATGGGCATTTCCGTGAATTCGAGGACGAGTATCTTGAAACGATGTATGAGTTTTTTGAAAAACAGCCAACCGAACCCGTCAGAAATGGTGATTTAGCAAAGTCTTTGGGCGTTTCACCAGCATCAGCGACAGAAATGATTCAGCGATTGGCAGGAAAAGGATTGGTCAATTATACTCCCTACAAAGGGGCATCTTTGACCGAGAAAGGCATGGTGCATGGTCAAAAAATGAAACGTCGCCATCGTTTGGCGGAAGTTTTTCTTGAAACCATCTCTTTCCAAGGTAATGCACATGCGACCGCATGTCGATTGGAACACGCGATTGATGATGATTTAGAAGTAGCACTCTCACTGCTTCTGGGGCAACCTGTACTCGACCCAAGTGGGCGCGATATCCCCCTCGCCACTTCGGAAATATCGGAGCGCATCAACTCATCCAAAACTCAACTCATCACTCTTGAGCGATTGGAAGTTGGTATGACCGGGCGCCTTGAAGCAGTGTTTCTCGATGATGATGCAAGGGAACATCTCAAGAACTTTGATCTTGTTCTTGGAAAAGATGTGTCTCGAACGGCCTCTGGTTATACTTTTGAAGGAAGGTTGCACATCGACTTATCTTCTGAATTAGCATCGAAACTCCTTGTTCGTATCTCTGATACTTCAGATTGATGCAACACTTTAGTGTGAGTGATTCATGGGCATTCCATGGCTGTTGTTGATTCTCTTGATACATCGGATGTGAAATCAGTTGAAAATACCGAAGAAGGTATCCTCGGTTCTGAAAGGTTTTGGTATGCCATTGACCGACAATTGCTTGGCTCTGGACTACGGCTCGTTCTAATTTTACCGGCATTTTCCATCCTCACCTCATTCGGGGCCCTGGCCTTTTCTTCGAATTCACCGCAATGGTGGGGAAACATTGAACCAACACTCAATATGAGTTTTGCAATGGTTCTTACATCTCTTACTTTCATCATTCTTCTTGGCTATATTTTGGCTCAGGTATTTCATCGTCATCGAGTTGAATTATCAATTGGCAACTTTGAGGCTGAAGTGGAGCGCTTGAACAAAAAACACCTTTCTGTTCAGTCTCTACACGGCTATGAGAGTCTTGCAGCCCTCTTGGAAAGTGTGAGAGCAAAACATTCCTGGGCCCTTTCATTCGGAATCATGTCAAGTTTACTTTTGGGAGGGATTTTTGTCTTTGACATCGCCTCATTAAATGGGCGAATTCTTCTGCTTCTCTCCTTTTCTACACTCGCACTGTCTCTTGGCCAACATATTCCAACACGTTCTCGACCATTCAATATGGATGAACGCACCGGTCTCTTGAATGCATATACGCCACCAATTCATCCTTCGACCTTAGAAATGGTGTTCGACGATTTAGTAAAAACCCACATGGACCCGCTTCTTCGTTCCGAATACGAAGTCTATTCCAAAGAAATTGAAACATGTTTTCAGCCAAAGGTTGACCCACAGTTTGCTCGTGAAAAAATATTGATGACCCTCTACCGCCATTCAAAAGGTCTCGATTACAAAACCATGGAATCGGAATTGTCTGAAGTTCTCACTGAAAAAGGAATGGAACTCGTACAAAATCACTCAGTCTTTACAATGGAGGAATGGCTTTCCATCATTCACCATATCGAACGTTCTTGTCCAGCATTCTTCAGAATGATTGGACGCATTGAAGAAGACCTTGGTGCAGGACGTTCAAGCACATCTGCGAATATTGTGTTTGAAGTCGATATGGAAAACGTGGTACATGAGCGAGCAAATTTGTTTACGTTGATTCATAATCTCTCTGAAACACCTCGAAACGTTGTCCTTCGTGTTCAATCTCCCGATTTCCGTCCACATGATTTGGCCATGACATATCGATTGAACCCTGGTGAACGCCGATGGTGGTCATCAAAGGCTCTCCCGCTTGCAGCTGAAGGTGATGAAGACGTTCTTGGTTTGATGTCAGGTTTGTTACGTGATGGAACCGTTGCATGGCAATCACTTCTTCCAGAACGATTCGGCGAGGCTACGGTGTCTGTCCGACTTGAAGAACAAAGTGGAGACCTCATCATCGGTCGTCAAATCAATGTGCGGGTGAGAACAAAATATCTCGACCGTATTCGTAACTTCAGTTCGGTCAGTGCAAGTCTCATCGGAATTCTCGGAATCTCGGTTGGAATTTTCATAAAAGTGAGTGCAATATTCGGTAATATCGGTGCTTAATTCACTTTTACCCTATGGGTAGATTTGAAATGGGTAACTCTGTGCACGAGGTATGCGCGGAAGACCTGATGATGCGGCCCCAAGTCCAGATTCTGAACTTCGAGAAGAACTTCAGGGTATGGAAGCGCGAGTTCGAAAGATGAGAAGTACACGGAATTCATTCAGCGACCAAGCTCGAACTGTTGCAGATAAACGCAATGCAATTCAAGGTCAATACAAGGAACACCGCGAGAAGATTGACCTCGTATTGACAGAGATGAAAGCGATTCGTGCTGAAATTAAAATGTTCAAGGAAAAGCGTAATGCTCTCCAACAACAACTTCGTGAAATTATCAATCAAGCGAAAGGCCGACGTGATGAGAAAGGTGAAAAGAAATCTGCTACTGCAGAATATGCCAAACTCCGACACGAAGTTCAATCACTGGAGAATACCTTTGAAACCTCATCTGTAGGTCAAAAGAAGGAAAAGGAAATGATTAAGCGAATTAAAGAGATGAAAATTCGCATCGAAGAACTCGCACCTGAAGTAACTCATTTTGAAATGATTAAAGTTGATTTGAGTGATTTGGATTCAGCGATTAAAACGTTGCGCTCTGAGGCTGACGCTGCGCACCAAGATATGCTTGGTGCAGTCGCCCGTGCCGACGTATTGTCGCCTGATGTTGACGAAGCATTTGCCCACCGAGATTTCTTGAAGGCAGAAGGCGACCGACTTCATACAGAATTCCTTGAACTGCGTCAAAAATCTGATGAGATGCATAACAAAATCACTGAACTTATGGTTGATGTCAACAAGGTTCGCGACAAGTTGAACATGGCTCGTGATGAGCGGAAATCATGGATGACTGACCACAATGCTTCTGTGAAGGCTGAAATGAAGACTGGAGCAGAATCTGCCGAAGTTGCTGATGATTTGGTATCGACACTCATGAATTCCGGTGGAGTCAAATTTGGCGGAATTGGTGACGGCGATACAGCCTCTTCTGGAAAAAGAAAGGCGAAGTCTGGTAAGAAAAAGTCGATGCGTAAAATCGACATGAATGCGACCCGCCGACGCTGAGGTGTTGTTGTGTTCGGTGTCATCATGGCAGGGGGCCAAGGCTCCCGTCTTCGTCCATTGACATTGACTCGACCAAAGCCAATGGTCGAAGTTCTTGGTCGACCAGTCATTGATTTTGTCAAAGATGCAATGCAAGACGCCTCAATCAAAACCATCGTTGTAACCACCGGATACCGTGGTGAGCAATTGGAAGACCATGTTGAATCGTGGAATACTCAACCTTCTCCAATTGAGGCTTGGGTAAATCAAGAATCTACTCCCATGGGTACAGCAGGTAGCGTTCGCCTCTTGACAGAGCACTTAACTGAAACTTTTGTTGTCGGCTCTGGCGATTCAGTCGCCTCTTTTGATATTGGCGCTCTCTTGAATGCACATCGTGAAAGTGGTGCAAAAGTGACGATGGCGCTTTGGGAAGTTGAAGACCCAACAGAGTTTGGCATTGTCGGTCTTGCACCATCACATCATGGACAGTTGGACGGTCAACTCAGAGAAGGGTACATTTGTCGTTTCAAGGAAAAACCAACTGCTGAAGAGGCTTTTAGCAATGTCATTAACGCAGGACTTTACATCATTGAACCAGAGGTCTTAGCCCTCGTTCCAGAAGGTGAAAAATTTGATTTTAGTAAGCAACTTTTCCCGATGGTCTTGGAAAAGGGTTGGCCGATGTATGCCCAAACCATCGATGGAGTTTGGTTTGATGTAGGCCATCCTTCGGAATTAATTCGGGCACAACATACCCTTATTGCACAGCGAGAGACTTTGCCGTTCCCACTTCCCCAAGGCACGTTTGAAGGAGATAGTTTTGTGGCCAAAGATGCAAAAGTCAATGGGACATTGGAGGGCACTGTTGTTTCCTCCAGATGCGTGATTGGTAGGGGGAGTCAGCTCATTGATGTCTTGGTCATGCCAGATGGCATGATTGAAGATGAGTGTGTGTTGGAAAATACGGTACTTGGCAAAGGCGTCTCAATCGGCTCGGGTTCAATTTTGAAGAACGTCATTATCGGTGATGGAATGGTTTTGGAGAAAAACAGCACATTTGAAAATTGTCGAATTCCAGCGATTGAGTAATCATTTCAGCGTGTTCCTCAAATACCTTGCCACTACGCCATGTTGATAATGTCAGCCGACTCGACTCCAAACCGCAGTTATGAGCGTTCTTGGGAAGAAATTGAAGAAATGCTTATTCGAGCAGAAGTCAAGCGAAAAGAGTGGAAAGCTTGGTTTGAAGAATGTCGGAGAAATGAAGACAGAGACGGAATGAAAGAGGCTGCTCGAAACCACAAGGCTCTCGATGGTGTTGTGAAAACTCTCAAGTGGACACTTGGAGAAGAAGGCGTTTCAAATCCTTTGGATTGATTACCAACCGCGTTGGTCGTATCGAACATCGAGGGTTTCAAGTTCATCACCCTTCATTGGTTTTCCGAGCATCATGGCCATGGCTTCAGTAACCTTTTCTGCATTCTCATAGTGTGCAGTTGCAAGAACAATAGCATCAGCCATTGTTTTTGGGTCTGATGATTTGAAGATGCCTGAACCAACAAAGATTCCATCCATACCAAGTCGCATCATATGTGAAGCATCTGCTGGTGTAGCAATACCACCAGCTGAGAAGGTCACGACTGGAAGTCGCCCCATCTCCTTGACTTCAAGAAGAATGCTCCGGATGCTCTCTCG
This sequence comes from Methanobacteriota archaeon, assembly GCA_009937025.1. Classification (GTDB taxonomy): domain Archaea; phylum Thermoplasmatota; class Poseidoniia; order Poseidoniales; family Poseidoniaceae; genus MGIIa-L1. The sequence continues at coordinate 7,675 of JAACDG010000014.1, read as the reverse complement.
CATCTCATCGTCGATGGCCCCGAACGGAGTCATCGGGTAGAGGCCTGGCATTTCAGATGCATCGGCAAGAACATTATATCGCTCAACAATCATCCAACTAACTTTGTCAATACCAGCATCATCAAGCGATTGAATTTGTCGAATCTCTTGGTCAATACGTCGAGCATGTGTTACTGCTGCAACCAGATTTCCGGTTCCAGCCTCTCCTTTGGTACGAATCATAGAGGCGCCCTCGTAAATACGCCGAACAGCCTCACCTAATCCAGTTGCACCACAGACAAATGGAATGGAATAGTCGTTTTTGTTGATGTGAAAATACGGGTCAGCCGGCGTAAGTACTTCTGACTCATCAACCATGTCAACCCCCATAGATTCGAGAACTCGTGCTTCACCTTCATGGCCGATACGTGCTTTTGCCATGACCGGAATCGAGGTGCAATCGAGAATGCCTTGAATCATATCTGGGTGGCTCATACGAGCGACTCCACCATCGCGGCGGATGTCTGCAGGAACTCGTTCTAATGCCATGACTGCTACAGCACCGGCGTCTTCAGCAATTGCTGCTTGGTCTGGGTCGACGACATCCATAATGACGCCACCTTGTTGCATACGGGCAAAGCCACGCTTGAGCAAATCACTGCCATTTCGGAGTTGGGTAAAGTCGGTTCGAACCATGCCAATCAATCACTCCAAGGACGCGCCCTTCAAGAACATTGGTTCGCAACAATGCGACAGAAAAAAGAGATTTGCTAAGGAGAATCAAAGATCAGCAAGAACAGGTGAATCACCTTCTGCGATTTCAGCATCAATAGATTCATCGGCATTGCGGTCAATCCATTCTTCTTCACCATCTGGCACATCCGTGTCGGCAAAAATAGCATCAACAGGACATTCCGGTATGCACGCACCACAATCAATGCATTCATCTGGGTCAATGACAAGATAAGTGTCTGCTTCTCTAAATGCTTCTACAGGACAAACTGCTACGCATTCTTGGTACTTGTGATCTACGCAGGCAGTGGTTACGACGTGGGTCATTGTTATTCCTCATACTATCCCAAACAGTTGTTCTACATGAAGCCTTTGAAATAAATCAATACTAATCTTGACTATCAAGCCACTGTTGTCCGTAAAATTCCCACTGTTCCATTGTCCATCCCTCCGGCAGTCCTTCATCGGGAACCGGTGGTGAAATGCTTCCCTCGTATTGGGCTACTTCGGGAACAGCAGGAGTTGGCAATGGTGGCAATTCTATCATTGAACTGACTTCAACAAATTGGCCAGTCGAATCTTCAATTCCCGATTCGATAAAGGCGATACTCTTCTTGACTTTTTCATCTTTACTTTTGTGAGAGGATATTCGTTGCCCAAGCAAGATGAACAAGAACCAGGTGCCCGTAAACATCAAGGCAAATGCAATGAACAATTGAAGCGTTCTGTTTGAATCATCATCTTTTGATTCGATTTGAGACGATGATTGAGAGCCATTATCCGCAGATAGATTTGAATCCGAACCGTCGTCTAAGTTTTCAGAATCATTTCCTTGATTGGTTGTTTCATTCACCGTTTCTGAATGATTGCTGTCTTCTGTTTCGTTCAACCCATCGGGGGTCTCATCGCATCCATCGGGGACCCCATCGGCATCGCTGTCTACTGAATCATCAAAGCCTTCGCATTCATCGAGATTGTTGGCTACTCCATCTTGGTCGGAGTCGATAGAAACATCACAATCATCGGGGATTGAATCGTTATCAACATCGATGGTATCATCGAATCCCGGGCATTGGTCGAGCAAATCTGAAACCATGTCGAAATCGCTATCAATCAATGAATCACAATCATCGGGAATCGAATCATTGTCTACATCAATAGTGTCATTAAAACCAGGGCAGGAATCTATAGTATCGATGACACCGTCGCCATCAGTGTCGATAAAGAAATCACAACCATCTGGAATTGAGTCGTTGTCGCTGTCGAGCAGGTCGTCAAAACCAATGCATACATCTTGGGGGTCTTTGACACTGTCACCATCAGAATCGTCAATACAACCGTCGCCATCGACATCCCATGGAATCGATTCTTCGGTTGGACAAAGGTCCGACCAAGTTTCGAGATAGTTTCCTGGAGTCATTTCTTTGCCGTTGAAGCCAGCAAAATCCTCTGCATATCGCCGTGATTTGAAGATGGCATTAGCGGTCGTTCCAGCATTGTTTCCACCCGGTATTTCTTCACCTTGGGTCAGTGTCCCACTGCTGGTAATTGGATTGATGTAATGCCAAACGATTTCACCGTTCAAGTCAACTTCGTAGAGTGTGCCTTGAGTCCCGAAGGTGACCAACGTGTTTCCATTGGGCAAACGTTCAGCACCTGAAATCGATTGTGCATACATATCTTGGCCGAGGTCCCAAGACCAACTTGGTGCATTTGGTCCCCACGTCCCATTAGCCTGAAGCGGATATAGGCCATTCACGCCTTGGGTTTGTATCACATCGACCGATGAGTAGCTCGGTGAACGGCCTCCACCGTTGTTGAAAACCAAAAGGTCGCCTGCGCCTTCTCGACCTGCTTCTATCCACTGCGCATCGTGATGACCAAACAATTGTTTATCGCTTGAAAGACCTGAATCATATGCCTGTGGATTCCCCCATCGGTAGAGGAAATCTCCTCCCTTGCCAGAATTGCCACCCGTATGCCCTGCGGCTTCTGCAGTCGTAGTGCTGTGGTCAATGATGTAGACCTCATTGGTGTTCTTGCATGACAACAGAATTTGGTCAAGGACTGCATTATAATCGATGCCATTGCAATGCATCCAATCAGCCCGTCCTGCTTGATTTCCAGTTGCATCAATAAAATTGATGTCGAGTAATTCCGGATGGTCGGCGACCACACCAAAATTGTCTACAGATGCGTCATAATCCTGAATCAAATGGTCCCATGCATGCCATTCCCACACAATGTTGGCTTGATTATTTGGTAGCGGTTGAATCTCGATAATGTGGTCGGGCCATACGTTACTGTTGCCACCAGGTGCATCGCTCGCTATGGCAGGGTTTCGGCCAGCTTGTGTGGCTTCAGCCTCCGATTTATCTTCCCACGCAATGGCAAGAATATTTCCATTTGGCATTGGTTCAATGTCGTGATGAGTGATATAGTCGATGGAAGAATATTCCCAAGACCATTCAGCAGCCCCATCCCAACCTATTCGCTCTATTTTTCCAGCAGTGCCACCGCCACTGAAATCGCCAACTGCTTGTTGGGCGATATTGGCTGTTCGAAGCAAGTCTCCATCTTCCAGTAGATATGAAGCAAGTCCAGGGCGATGTCCTCCTGGCGATTCCCATGTGTGAACTTCCCTGCCATGGTTATCAATCAAGAAACTGGTTGTTGATGGCATTGGAGAAAACAGAGTATATCCAAGACTTGTAGCGTTTGAACAAGCGATTAATCCCATCGTCCATGTCCCGTTACGCTCAGCATGACAAGTTGGGGGCTGATTGATGTGTGTTCCCTCAGAAGAAAAGCCCGATGGAAGGGATACCAAGCATAACATCATCATCATAGCGAGTATGATGGCGCGTAGCCTGACATCCATACCGAATGCTCTTTGCAACAGGCTTTCAACTTAATGCAATGGCGTCGTTTTCAAAAAATCAAACATCACTACTTGCTTTTTGCTTCGCCTTTTCCAGAATATTCTTGCATTCCTCAATCCCAATTTGGCCCGGATAGACTTCGACTTTTGTGCGGCATTTGATGGTTGCAACCTGCCCAGGTGCTGCCAGAAGAACTTCTCCATCGATGAAGGCATTGAAATCTATACGGAAATGTAATGTATTGCTTTCATCAAAACGAGTTTCGGCTTCATCGATTAATAATTGAAGGTTATCGACGCCGATTCGGGATAATGATTTGAGGGAGTCCGCTTTCTTTTTGCAAACTCCGGAGACCATATGCAATCCAGAGCCATGATAGGAGGTTGTGCGTTCGATATCAACCAATTCTGGATCGCCAACCAGCCATGCTACAGCATCAGCAACCACTGTTTCATCAGCAACGCCGCTCGCCGTCGCTCGCCAAGTAATATGATGGAGGCCCACGCCTACGGGGTTGACTTCATGCTCATGAGTTTACCGAATCGATGCGTTGGAATGCGTAGAAATTCAGAACAAAGATGAATTGGTCGAAGAGGCTTCTTCAAATAGGGGAGGTGAGTGGCCGAGTTGCAAGTGGGGTAGCCCCCGCAAGACATACACCCCGAGATGATACAATGGCAAAAAAAATCAGTGTGAAAGCACGTGCAGCAGCACGTAAGCAGCGAGACAAGTGGAAGAACAAGATTTGGTACACGATTCGTGCGCCTCGAACACCATGGGATTTTAAGAAAATTGGAGAAACTCTGGGCGAGTCAGATGGACATATCCTCGGCCGTGTCTATGAAATGACACAACAAGAATTCAACGGCGATTTTACCAAGATGCATGTCATCTTGCGTTTCCGTGTCCACGAGTGTGTCGGTCAAGACGCACTCACGACCTTCATCGGTCACCACCACCAAACCGACCACATCCGTCGTCAAATTCGCCGCTACCGTGGCAAGGTTGACGATGTTGTTGATGTCGTTTCAACAGATGGATACCTTGTCCGTCTCAAGCCTCTCATCATTACACAAAAGCGTGTTCAAACATCAGTGAAGCAGGCAATGCGAGCCAAAGCTCGTGATTTGATTATCGGTTTTGCTTCCAAAGCAACCTACTCCAAGATTCAAACACAAATTCTTGATGGAACATTGGAAGAAGAAATCCGCAAGGCAGTCAAACCTTTTTATCCAGTGAAGTCTGTGGCTATTCGAAAGAGTCAACTTCTCCAAGCCGGTGTTGTTGCTGAAAATGGAAAAACACTTGACGAGATTCATGCCGAAGAAGCACGTTCCGATGCCGAAATCAAAGCCAAGAAGGCAGCAGTCCTTGCTGCAGCAATGGAAGACGAAGATGGTGAAGAAGGAGAAGAAGATAACACCCCTTCCATCATCGATGCTGCTGAAGCAATGGAACCTGCATCTGAAAAAGCACCTGCTGAAAAAGCACCTGCTGAAGAAGCACCTGCCGAAGAAGCACCTGCTGAAGAAGCACCTGCCAAAGAGGCTGCACCAAGTGCAGATTATGGTTCAATGAAGGTTGCAGAGCTCAAGGAACTCTTGAAGGCTGCAGGAAAACCTGTCTCTGGAAAGAAGGCAGATTTGATCGCTCGTTTGAACGAATGATTGACTCGAGAACACGTTCTCCTCAATACCAGCGAAAGCAAGGTCCAGGCTATGGTTAAGCCGTAGGTTTGACATGGAAGAGGCGCGAGGATAGAATATGCAACGACTTGGAGTGATAGGCGGAACCGGTCTCATCAGCATGACTGTTGGTGATGAAATGAAGCAATCGGGACTTACCTTGGTTCGCCGAGATGACGTAACTGTTGAAACGCCTTGGGGCGATGTCCCTTTGACGTGTATGAGATTGCAAGCAGGCGATGAGGAAAAAGAACTGTTCTTTTTACAACGCCATCATAACAACGGCCAAGCGAGCAAGCCCCCTCATGTGATTGAACATCGTGCGAACATACGTGCTTTGGCCGATGCGGGATGTGAAGCAGTGATGGCGGTTTGTTCAGTCGGAGCAATACCTGCGGACTTCCCACCAGGGAAAGTCGGATTAGCAGAACAATACATCGATTTCACAGGTAGAGCATCGACATTCCACGATGATTCTGCGGTCTTTACTTCGGTAACTGAACCTTTTGATTCAACCCTTAATGCACGTCTCAGCCAAGTCTTGCGTTCGGTTCAAGGTTTCTCGGATGATGAACGATTATTCTACACATATTGGCTGGCACAAGGCCCGCACTTTGAAACCAAGGCAGAAATCGATGCGATCGACACCCTCGGTGGCCACATGGTTGGAATGACCATGCCTCGAGAAGCAAAGCTTGCCCGTGAACTCAAACTTCCATATGCAGCAGTTTGTATCTCTTCAAATTGGGCGGCAGGTCGAGAGCCAGGAGATGCCGGGGCAGACTTAGACCATCATTCGGTATCCGCTCAAGCAAATCAAAGATTGATTCCAGTATGGGCGTGCTTGGTGGAACTTCTCTCCTAATGGCCGTTCAAAAACCTAAAACCGCTTCGCAGTAAGCGCCTTTTCGGATCTTAGGAAAAAACACACTGTCATATACCCCCCCTACTATCTTAGTTACATGAACGGAGTTTTATCTGGCACAAAGAAAGTATTTTCGACCACGAACGCAATCGGCTATGTATTAGGTCTATCGATGATTGCCGTTACGCAACTCGTAACTGTCCTCTGGCCCCTACTGTTCGCACCACTCGTGTGCGCTACATTCGGACTGCTGCTTTACAAGGCGCAGCCATTCAACGAACCGACTGTGGTACGTGTTGGCCCATCACCACAAATTACTCAAGAGTGAATTGCTCCGATTAATTGTGTCTTTGCCAACCAGTACCGTTCCACCAATACAGTTGGCCAGACAATTTTTTCCATTTATGTCCGGCCGCATCTGTCCATTCAAGTTCAGAACTTACAGATACTGATTCCACATGATGTTCCTCTTTTTGTACGGATACTTCTCGGATACCGACTTGATGTAACAGTGCTCCATAACCGCTGGTGGTAATAGCATGTGAAATGCTGTCTCCAACAATCTTAACGAGTAATCCAAGAAAACCACTCAAAAACACACCAACAGCGATGGTTGAAAAGAATAAGAAACCTTCAATGCTCGATGAAGTCATACCAATACCCCAAGTAGAAAACGTTGCGAGAACGATGAGGCAAATCATCCCAAACAAATTAAATCCAGCTTGGAGAGTTTCCCCAACACCCATCGGATTGATATTACTCATGTTTGAATCCGGTTTTCCGTTTTCCAAACCCATGGTGATTCCATCAGTCATAAATTTTGAGATTAACCCAATGATACCAACCAAGAAAAACAATGACCCGATCGCGATAAATACTATTGCCGAACCAAAATTATTCGAATTTAATGCCATAAGGTAAAAAACAAGCGCTATTAATCCAATCGCGAGTGAAACACTGAGGAAACTCAATCCGGATTTGAACACTTGACTCGTCGTAGCCTTATTCTTCATGAGCCATATTCGGCTTAGCCAGTCTAAAAAATTTCAGTAAAGTAGACCCTTTGAAGACTCAGCGAGAAATCACTCAGTCTGAGTATATTGTCCGGAGACGTATGGCTCTGACAAGATGGTAATGGGTGAATGTAACCCATTCACGCTTCAGAAGTTATTTTTTCAACGAGGAAGCTCCGACCATCATGCCCCCATTTCATGACTCCAGATTCGTCATCTTCAAACATGAAATATTTAGTGGCAAATTCCTCACCAAATTCAGTATGAGGTGGGTCAAAAAGCAATACAATCCGAGTGCTGTAGCCGCCAAATGAGCCAACTCCTGCCTTGGCCGGTTCTCCATCAATCAGCACATCATGAAAGATAGGTGCTTCTTGGTTTGGTTGTTCATCAAAGCCATGGGTGTCGTTTTGGACGGCTAAATTTTGTTCTGTTGCAGGTATTGTCGAGAGTTCTGACATGGAAATACATAGCATCCACTCATTATTAAATTTCTTGATTTTTCAGAATCGCTCTTTT
>JAACDG010000095.1 GCA_009937025.1 Methanobacteriota archaeon | reverse complement strand
ATGCTTCTTCGGGTCCAAACAATCGGTAAACATTTGAAGCCCCCGCACTCACAAGCAATTGGGGGGGGGATTCTTGGGCGATGAGCAGCAAAAAGAAAACACCTCCAATACAGGTCGCACAGAATCTAAATCTTCTGCGAATGATTCCATCAGTTCGAGAATTTCGGGCCTGCGTCGTTCAAGTGCTTCACGATTGCAGTCAAGTGCCGTTGATATATCTGCTCGAGTTCAAGATTTTGATTCAAAGCGCGCAATTGATGCAGTTTTCGATGCCCCAGTTCGATTTAAGCGAGAATGGCAAAAAACAGGTGCTATTGGTGCAATCACTCGTTTCCCCTTAACAACAGTGATTATCTTTCTGTTGATGACTTTGTTTTTCGTGAGCCATTCTGGATTTTTTGATTTATATTTCACACAATTCGATGATGACCCGAATGAAACGGATTTGAATGTGAATGGGGATCTTGAGGTATATTTGCCTGAAGGGAGTGAAGTTGGAGAGTTACTTGATTTGGTCGAAAGAGACTGGTCGACGAATGTTATGGTGATATACATCTCTTTGGAAGGGGGAAATTCCCCTCATAATAACATTACAGATGTTCGAATTCTTCAGGAGATTAGTTATGTTGAAAATCTTCTCAACCCTTGCATATCTTCGTTTTCGTGTGAAAATCCAAACAATCCTTCCGACCGATTAGAAGATGATGTGATCTATCTTCTTTCAATTTCAACAGTGATCAAGGAAGTGAATTCAAGTGCTCCGCGAATACGTGAAGCGTTTATTACTGAACTTGGTCAACTTGGTTGCAGCCAACAAGCCCAAGATGACTGCAATACTGCCTCAGCAGCAAACGAACTCAATGAGCTCTTGGCTCTCACCGATGAACAATTTGGTGGAGGTTATGAGATTCCTTCTGAAAATACAACGGATCTCATCATTAACGAGATGTACGATAGTGAAACTGGCGAACCAACGCCAGGACTGAATAAATTAGCTCGAGATATCTCTTGTGGTAAACTCAAAGATGAATGCTTTAACGAAGCAGGTGTGAAAAATGGTCCAGACGGAATACTTGACCGTGCAATAATGGCTATTGCTGTTAAAGAAGATGTAGTTGCAAAGGATATTATTGAAGATACCAATGCGATATTGGATGAGATGAAAACGCTTGAACGTCCGTGCTTGTATCTACCAGACGGCACCCCAGATACCGATGAAGGCTTGTGCATATGGGGTACAGAAGAAGAACTCAATGAGACCCAAATAGCAGATGGAGTAAGGTCTTTCGGCCTCAAAATGACGCTTACTGGACCGGTTCCAATTACCAATGCAGTTACCGAGCGAACATTTGACATGTTTTGGAATATTTTCCCTCTCGCGATTGTTCTTGTTGCACTTGGTTTGTTTGTCTTTCACTGCGATGTATTACAAACAGGTATTACTGGTATTCGCCCTCTTCAAGGGCTTAAAGTGGTGATTATATCAGGACTTCCAACTTTATGTGCAGTGTTTTGGACATTGGGGATAATTGGTTGGCTCAATTATGAAGTCACGATGACTGTAATCATCGTCGGGCCAATTTTACTCGCGCTTGGGGTCTCGTACGGTCTACATATCACCAATCGATATGCAGAGGAGGGTGGGACGAAGAAGGAAAAAATCCGTGGTGCACTCTCGTCAACTGGCAAAGCAGTATTCTTGTCAGCAGTGACGACAGTCATTGGTTTTATCTCCCTAGTATTCACACCAATGACGCCGATTCAAACTGTTGGAATTGCTCTTTCTGGCGGCATTGTAGTTGTCTATATTCTTACAATGTTCATGGTGCCAAACTTGACGCTCTTACTTGACTTGCGAAAACCCAAACATCCACCGCTCAAATTCTTCGTACATATTGTCGATGTACCTATGAAATACAACCGAGCAGTTATCGGATTTTTTGTAACGTTAATACTTATTTCTGCAACTTATGGCCAAGCAAATGTCAAAGAAAACATCGATATGTTGGAAATGGCACCCTATGATGAACCGTCTGTCGAAGCCATGAAAAAATTCAGCAAGGACTTCAATTCAGGTCAATTGGGCATGATTTTGGTCGAAGCCAACCTCACCGGCGATACTTCGATTGAAGTTTCTCAGCAAGATCCTGCTGAAAACCTTAACCACATTGAAACATTGGAGATTCTTTTGAATGAAGTTCCGGACACATCTGCAGTTTCGATTGTATTTTTGATGAAATCTTCAGGTATTGCACCAACAATTGAATGTGCAGGTTGCAGTGAATTCGTTCAAAGTATGCCGTTGTTACCACAAGATCTCAAAGACACAGCTGCAGTATTGCTGGACAGTTCGGCGACACAAGGGTTATCGTTTTGGGACCTTTTGACAGCTCCCGAGGATTATGGTCTTCCAGCAACAAAGCAAAGCGAAGTTTTTCTCTTGAATGTGTTTTATTCTTCGATTACTGATGAAACCCGCGGTATTTTCATCAGTGAAAATTTCGATCGAAGTTTGATTTTGGTAGACATGCCATACCTCCCTGTTGCAGATACAATAGCGAGTGTTGAGGCCATTGACAAACTCGCCTCCACATTCACTGGCACTGAAGTTGGTGATTATGCCACAAAACTCACTGGCGTTGCTCCAACGACTATCGAAGTCAATCAACTCATTGTCGGCTCTCAATGGACCTCACTTGGCTTTGCTGTGATTCTTACGCTTATCACCCTCGCTATTGTCTTTAAAGACATCAAATATTCTATGTTGACCACTTCACCGGTTATTGCAACTGTTGCTCTTCAATGGTTGGTCATGTGGAGAATGGGTGTTGACCTTTCACTTGTCACGGTAATGATTGGGTCAATTTTAGTTGGTGTAGGTGTTGACTTTTCTATTCACATATCCAACCGTATACGCGAATTAGGTGGCGGACTTGAAGCGATTCGACTTGCGTCGATTGGAACGGGGATGTCTCTCTTCGAAGCCGCTGTAGTGACCAGTTTGGGGATGTATACTGCCTATCAAATACCAATCATTGCAATTGCTCCGTTCATTACTGTCATTTTGATTTTACTTTGGGTCGCAGCAGCCAGCGCGCTCATCCTCCTCCCCGCCATTTTCGTCACTCTTGAAAAAGCCGGAATGGGTGCAGTTGGTGGCCGTTCTGCGATGGTTAAACGCTTAGGACTTGGAAAGAAAAAGGCCATTGATGTCGATGTACTTGATGCTGCTTTAATCGATGATGTCGTCGATGCCTGGTGAGCAACAATACAAAGAAGTCCCGACTCATGGGTTGTTCATGGTCAACTATTGGCTCATGAAATCAGAACCCCATGTCTATCCATTTGATCAACTTGTTATCGACGGTTCGACGCATTGGGATGGAGTTCGAAATTACCAGGCTCGAAACATGATGCGTGATGATATGAAAATGGACGACTTTGTCTTGTTTTACCACTCAAATTTCAAACCACCACATGTTGCAGGAATTGCACGAGTTAGCAGAGAAGGTTATCCCGACCATACCGCTCAAGACCCGAATTCGAAATACTTCGATCCGAAAGCAACGCCTGAGAATCCGCGATGGATGATGGTTGACATCGAAGCAATAACGGCTCTCAAAAATATTGTTCCACTTGAAGAGGTAAAAAATAACCCTGCTTGTGAAAATATGTTACTCGTTCGGAAGGGTCAACGCCTTTCTGTACAACCTGTCGAGGAATCTGATTTTGATATCATTTTGGCAATGGGTGGCATCTCGCGAAATGAAATGGAGTAATGTCAAACTTCAAATGTATTTTTTGTTAGCAAAGAGTGGTTGCCATGTCCGATGAACAGATTCCAGTTGCAACTCGGGCCTCGAACATTGAGTATGCAATACGCGACGTTGTGGTTCCAGCAAATGCTTTAGAGGCACAAGGACATACTATTTTGAAGTTGAATATTGGAGACCCGATTGCGTATCCTGGTCTCCCGACTCCACCCCATATGGTTGAAGCATATGTCAACGCACTTCGTGATGGAAAAAATGGATATTCGCCTTCATATGGATTGCCTGAATTGCGATTTGCAATCGCAAAAGATGAGCGAAGAAAAGGTTGGGAGGCGAGAGATTCTGACATTTATGTCTGCCATGGAGTCACTGAAGCCCTGCAAATCCTGTTCGCATCCGTTCTTTCAAAGGGTGATAAAGTTCTTGCCCCAGGTCCACATTACCCACCTTATATGGCCTATCCACAAATGTATGGTGCTGAAACCATTGAGTACAAACTCCGACCAGATGATGGATGGAAACTCGATTTGGATGACATTGAATCAAAAATGGATGAATCGGTTCGACTTCTCGTATTGATTAATCCTAACAACCCCTGTGGAAGTGTTGCAGGAAAGGAGGAAATTGAACAGGTTCTTTCAATTGCCCGTAGATGGCCGAATTGTATGATTATAGCCGATGAAATTTATGACGGTCTTGATTTTACTGGTCAGCAAAAAAGTGTGGCAAGTCTCTCTACAGACGTCCCAGTCTTCACATTCAATGGCGTTTCCAAGGTGTATTATGCTCCGGGATGGAGAATTGGATATATGGCCATTCATGACCCTACTGGACGCTTGTTACTTGTCCGAGATGGAATTGAGCGTATGCTTCGGTCACGATTATGTGCTTCTACACCAGCACAACTCGGCTATCTTGCTGGTTTAGAATCCGACCGCTCATGGATGAGTACATATTCTGAGAAAGTGGTTCGTCAACGAGATGTTTGTATTCAAAGAATATCTCAAATAGAGGGGCTAGAGGTTCAATCCTCTGGCGGCGCATTCTACATGTTCGTTCGTTTGACAGACTCCAAATGGGCAAACGATGACAAGCAATTTGTCCTTGACCTCTTGCATGAAGAACATGTTTTGGTTGTACATGGCAGTGGGTTTTCACCAACGCTTGGCAAGGGGCATTTCCGCCTTGTATATCTCCCCAATGTCGAAGTTCTCAACGATGCTTTTGACCGAATCGAGAGATTTTTAATTCGACATCGCAGCAATTCATGAATATATTCGGCGATGCTTTGATGATATAGTGCACTACCGAGGAATCATGGGCAAGGCGGGTATGAGATTCCGTGTATTAATTTGGTCAACCCTTTTGGCCTTTTTTCTAATACGGCCTGCCTCGGCAAATACCGTTGCTGAAATGAACGATTTCACGTTGGAATCTTTTCTACCGATGATCATTGCATTTGCTATTGCCATACCGGTTTGGAAATGGTTCATTCCAAATCAGTTAGCTAATCTGCAAGTTGCTTTTGAAATCGATGATGATTTGTATGAAGTACACAAAATTACTGGAAGTGTCGCAGATGCTCGAATTTTACTAAAACAGGGATTCGTCGGCTATGGAGTCGGACTTTACATGATGGGAATGACAGGAATTTTGATTCTCATCGTTGAATTGATGATTGAGCCTGAAATCTTTTTCAAACCTGATTTAGTAGTTGCAGGAATTTTGATTGCAATTCCTGTATTGATTTCTCCTTGGGAAACATTGAACACTCAATTAGCCGGAATGAGTAAGGAAAAATCGAAAGGCAAAAAATTTACCAGCCTTTTGAGAAGAATTCTCACTCTCTTTTTGCTTATTGGTGCTACCTTGGCCACACTTCTCTATGGGATTCAAAGCAGTCCAGATTACACGTTGTCCCCAATCTGGCTTGCTGCTGGAATGCTCACTTTCATGTCTCCCACAATCATGGCATATGGGCGAATCATGGGTGCTTCTTGGAACATGCTGATTATCAATAAATGGCGCACAGCAAATGGTCGTCCGAATCCAATCGACCCTGATAAGCCGAGATTTTTCAATCGCTTGTTTTCACTCATCCTTGTCTTGTTTTTGATTACCATGCCACTCACTGCATTGAATGGAATTGTTACCGTGTTTTATGTTCTGTTTAACAAACCAAGTAATGCTACTGAAGTACTCAATTTCGGTGGAATTATAGGACATTCAATCTATCAGAGAATTGATTTGATTTCAGAATTACTCTTCCATTGGCAATTTATCAAAGCCCTCCCGCAATTTCTGTCTCTCTATTTATCATTGAACATTGCAATTGTTGGTTTAGCGTTTATTTTTGAATTAACACGGAACTTAATTTTAGGTGGTCAATCCTTTGGTGGGCTCTTTGGTGTCACCTTAGATTCACCTCGAGAAATACGTACAGAAGTTAAAGCACAGACGCGGCAATTGACGTTTGCGTTTGCTGGATTTTCAGGGTATACTGTGCTCCTCTTAGTACTCGTATGTTACAAAGAATTTGGAGCTTTAATGCCGTTTACAGACATGCTTGAAAGTAAAGGATTTGATGAAGGAAACATGTTGTTGACAACATGGATGTTTATTGCTTTCGGTCAAGCGATCTTTTTGTTTACATGGCTCCTTTCGATTATACGATATTCGCCGTTATTGAAACTCCGATTCGATTTGAACCCCGACGAACGCCGTGAAGGTGCTGTGAAATTTGCTGGAGGAGATTGGATGCGAGAACTTGTGGATGAGGCTGCAATTCGTGAAGACCTTGACAGCCTTATACAATTCCAACGACGCTCTATCGCGGGTGATTCAGCCCTTGTACGTCATGAAAAGGCTCGTGCACATATGTGGGAACTCGCTCTTCGCGGTCTATGGCCAAAAGCAATAGAAGAAGCACGCAAAGTTCTCGCACAGGCGGGTGGAGATGACGATGTTGCACGAATGGTTGTAGCTGTTGGACATATGGCTTCTCGCCGTCTTGATGCTGCACGTGAAGCCCTTCACGGTTTACAACAGCCAGAAGGCTATGATGAACCTGAACTGTTAGCATTCGTTTGTGAATGGCTTGACCCATGGCAAGGTATGGTTACCGAAGATGATTTCTGGGATTGGGAGAACAATTCTTGTATCGACCATCTTCAAACACTTATGAGGATGTTGCGAGGATGGCAACCCTCACCGAACGATGATACAATTCACAAAGATCGCTTAACTCGAGTTGCTCAACTTTCAATAATTTCCTTGATGCGTGCACAACGCAAACACGATGAAGCACTCGAACTCTCTTTGAAGTTAATCCGTGATGAACCAACAGGTGTTCGCCCACGTATTGCTGCATCACTTTGCCTCATCGACAAAGGAGATTGGCACAGTGCTCGGTCGATTTTAACTGAATTGAAACAAAGTGACCCACAGGACCCGCGTGTTTTAGCATTAAGCAGTATTCTCGGGCAAGTGGTAGATGAAGAAGAAATGGAAGTCTCTCTCGCTGTTGGAGAGGGCAAGAAGATGAAGAAATGGATTAACTCTGCTCCAGTCAATGCTATTGCTGGATTGATGGTTCGTGGTGGTATGGATGAAGCCATTAACGCAAATATTCTCATTGCATCGCACGAGGCATCTCGTAGAGGGATGCCGCCAATATATCGATCAAGTACTTTGAATTCCATATTTCAACTTCTGGTGTTATTGCCAACATGGATTGTTCTCGGGATATATGTGTCTCAAGAAATCGGGGAAGTACAGGGCCTTTTAGTGGCAATCACTTTGATTATGATTCAGTTTGGCGTGAAGAGATTTTCTCGACAGCAACGCCGCGTAATACGCCACCGTGACCAAAAAGCAATGATTGCCTATTCAAAACGTATGAGGAGATATAAAGTTCAACCCGAAAGAGCAAATATTCCAGTTGGAACCCATCTCTTACTTTCGGGAATGCTTGTGACTGTTAACGGGGTTGTTCTTGATGTTGGCCTGCCTGGGTGGATGACTGTTCGACTTCCTCGAGATACAGAAAAATCTGTAAAGGCGCGATTGAAACGTCAAGCAAAAGCAATGTCGAAATCACGTCCACCGCGATTACAACCTCTTGGTGAAGGTTGGTGGTTAAAGCGACCGAAGGAAGAAGGAGCAGATGTTCCTGTACTTGAACGCTTAATTGGGGCAGTTGCTTACCGTGGCCGCCAGCAATACATCCAGAAGAAAACTGGTAAAATAGTTCAACGCGTAGGGAATTCAAGTTCCTCTTCACGTTCAGTTTCTGAAATCAATTTACAACATAGGGGCATACCCACGAATACTCGTGTTTCTGAACGACAACAGAGAATAAAACCATCCGTTTCAACTCGGAGCGTTGGCAGTAAAACTCCTGGGCCAAATATCCGCCCCTCCGGTCCACGAAAGGATACCGGGAATGATGATGATGATTTTCACTCTTTTAACGGACCATGAATTAGCGTCAATGACTTCAAAGACCGACTTCACAAACGATGTTCATGCAGCGTGAACGAGGAACTTGGTCTCCTAGTCAATCCACTCTCTCAAAAGCACAATCAGTTCTCGATGCTACGGCCGCAAGTGGCGATCTGTATCGCAATGGCCTCGGAATGATTGCTTCGGAAAATATCGTATCGCCAATGGTTCAGAAAATAGTCGCAAGTGATCTGCATGGGAGATATGCCGAAGGTCTTCCTGGTAAACGGTATTACCAGGGCTGCGATGATTTTGATACGATTGAAAGTCTCGGCATCGAGTTGGCCCAAAAAGTGTTCAATGCACCCTTTGCCAATATTCAATCAACATCAGGAACCGTTTCAAATATTGGTGCCTTGAAAGCACTTGCGAAACCAGGTGATAAAATCACGGCAGTTTCTACCGCCGATGGAGGACACATTTCTCATGCCCGTATGGGTGCAGTGGGGCTTCGGGACCTTGATCTATCGACCTACCCATGGGATGAAGAGCGTATGGAGCCGGATGTGGATGGTGCATGTTCCCTCATTCGTTCTCTGAAGCCCAAAGTCGCTCTCGTTGGGCAATCGGTATTTTTGTTCCCAACTCCTCTACGTGAAATTGCTGATGCAGCCCATGAAGTGGGTGCTTCGGTCATGTATGATGGAGCTCATGTTCTCGGTTTAATCGCAGGTGGTTGCTTCCAAGACCCACTTCGTGAAGGAGCAGATATTGTAACCGGTTCATCTCATAAAACATTCCCTGGGCCTCAAGGAGGATTCCTCTTATCGTCAAGTGAAGACCCCTCTTTCCAGCGAAAATTAAACACAGCGATTTTCCCAGGGGTATGTTCATCCTATCATTTGCATCATGTTGCTGGAAAAGTTGTTGCTTTGGCTGAATTTGAAGAATACGGAACCGCCTATGCCCATGATATCATCAAAAATGCTCAAGTCTTTGCAGCGGCATTGGCTGCAGAAGGTTTTGATGTTCTTGCAGAATCTCGTGGATATACGGCCTCGCATCAAGTTTTGACCCGGCATGGAGAAACGGATTCTGGAGCCGGAGCAAAGGCTGCACTTTTACTTGAAGAATCTGGAATCATTACCAACATGAATATGTTACCTGGAGATACCAAAGCATTGACTCCTTCGGGGCTGCGCCTTGGTGTTCAAGAATTGACTCGTGTTGGAATGGGGACACTGGAAATGCAAGAAGTAGCCGGCTTGTATGCTCGTGTATTGCTCCATTCTGAAGACCCTAACACGGTTAAGAAAGATGTAGCGCATCTCAAGTCCGATTTCCAAACTATTCGGTATTGCTTTAATGAAGAAAACGCAAATGGTTATCCCTTCTGAGGCGAAAGAATGGATGCTGGAGAGGTTTCTGATTCGTCATCCCTGAAAGTATTCACATCGATTCAGTCTGAATTCTCGTGTGCCAAAGATGGGTCAATCCGCGATTCGAAAGGCAACCCGTGGCTCATCTGGAAAATTGTTGATTTTCAACGTTGGTGGCATGCATTTGAAACAATCGCTGGTGTCCCATTGGGGCGGAAATTGATGAATGCTGCTGCTGATCAAGAAGAATATCTTTTTGAACAAAATTTGTTTTTCAAGAAAGGTTGGTGGATGAAGAAAAGGCGCCTCCAAACCTCCCTTTCAGAACGTTGGACACAGCTGGGTTGGGGCCGATATGAACATCAATCAACTTCTATTTTTTCTCACCTTCTTGCCCCTGTATGCAGTGGTTTTGCTCTTGCTGCAGTTGAGGGTTTGAACGCAGAGCGGCAAAAAGTCCAATGGCACCAATTATCACATGTTCAAATCAAACTGGAATTGGATAAAGACGAGCGTTCTCTTTCTCAAGCACCTCACCCCCCTATTTTTACTTGGGATTCGAACACAAACTATACCGAATTCATAGAAATCGGAACAGTCCAACTTGATTTCCAGAAGGTAGAAGAGGGATGGACACATTCTGGTGAAAGAACATGCTTTTTGCCATCTGGTCTTTTTCAACGACTCTTTGATTATGTGCGAATGCAAGGTATTGTTCCTCGTCCTGATATTTTGGCGACTTGGGAACTTCCCACAGATGCTGAGTTTTCATCTTGGGTGCCGCTTATACTCACTTCATTAGCAGTCGATGAAGTCATATCTCAAAGTGAGCGTCCAATATACATCCAAGACCTAGAGAGCTGGCAGCAATTGGCGAATGCATATCTAAAGCCATTCGGTTTTGGAACATTCATTGCTCTCGCAGCACTCGATGGCCAAGGTGGTGTGGAATTTGAACTTCCCCCATCTCCTAATCTCCCATTTACAGTGGGCTTTCTCGCCTCCTTTTGGCAACGTGGATTTGGAAGAAAGCCTCTAGTAAAAATTCAGCAAAAGAATGAGAATTGGCTTGTTCAAATCACCTCTTTTTTGTCGTATTCAGATTGATTTATTCGGCGATTGAGTGCTTTGTTTCACATCGGCCTGCCAAACATTGAGAGTTAAGGACTATAACCGAAACACTAAGTCGGAGATTCTGCACAGATGTGCACGGTGTTCAAAATGTCCCTAAGTCACAATCAAATGGCCTATGCTGCAATCATCTCTACATTGATTTTCGGCTCTCTTTTTGTTGGTATTTCCGGTGTATTCCAAACAAGTGAATCCGTTGGTGGTTTCGAAAGTGCTGCAGAAGAGGACTTGATCGGTTCAGGAACCTCGATCAGCGCTGCCACCGATACCGATGGCGACGGATTATCTGATTTACTTGAGTCGACTCAATACGGGACAGACCCAGAACTCGCTGACACAGATTTTGATGGTATGAGTGATGGTTGGGAAGTTGACCATGGATTGAATCCACTAGACAATGGAGAATCTGAAGACCTACTACAAGACCCATCACAAGTTGAAGAAACCGATGATGCGAATATAGAAAATGAAACAGATTCGTGGCCAGACCCTGAGCAGGGACCAAACGGCGACCCCGACAATGATGGACTTACGAACCAAGCAGAACAGGAGCTTGGAACTGACCCACAACGGTCAGACTCCGACAACGATGGCCTCAATGACCGCTGGGAGTCAATGTACACTCAAACAGTTCAAACACCAGGTGGAGATGTAACGTTATTCAATCCACTCAACGGAAACTGGGATTGTCTTCTCCTTGACCAAGCAATGGAAGACACTCTCTCTACATTCTATGATTCTGATGAGTCGTTGCCATCGTGGGATGAACTTGCGAATGCAATGGGTTCCCATTCATGCGATATGATTCTCGATACAGATGAAGATGGCCTTCCTAATTTCCAAGAAGAACTGTATGGCACAAATCCAACTGCTCGGGATTCCGATATGGATTTGCTTGACGATATTGTCGAAATTGGAAACCTCACCGCAACACTCCTCACTGGGGTGGGTGAAAACTGTAATGTTCCTCTTCTTGACCCAATAGTTCGCAGTTCGCCATTTGCTGGTGCTGAAACGTCATGGTTCTTGATGGACATGGATAATGACGGATTCCTCAATGGCCCATCGGACTGGGACACTGATGGCGATGGAATGCCTGATGGTTTCGAATTTTGTTATTCCAATGTAAACGACCAACCTCAAAATGATGCTTCTCAAGTTTTGAATCCTGCGAATGCCTCTGATGGCTATGGCGATTGGGATGAAGACGGGTTGAATAACTTTGAAGAATATCAAGTAGCAAATCTGTTTGGACCAACAAACTTCACATCACCTTGGCGTCTCGATACCGATCTTGACGAAATGCCAGACGGTTGGGAATCTACCAATGGCCTTCATCCTCGTGATGGTGCAAATGGCAATCTTGACCCCGACCATGATGGCTGGGATGTTGATGGAGATGGTGGTGTCTTTTACCCCACACTTGATTCTACAACGATTGTCATCGGAATTGATGTATTGAAAGATCAATGGGTTGAAGCCAACGCAACCGTCGCTCGTGGACAAATCACATTAGCTGGTGGTCAAAAGCAAACAATCGCAATGCTTGCACCAGTTTCTGGCTATGTCTATCAAATTGATGTCAGTCTTGGACAGGCTGTCGATTCGAGATTATTCCAATGGATGGAAATTGTAGAACCTGAGGAACAATTCACAAACCTCATGGAATACAATGCTCGAGACCGAGATGGAGATGGTATCCTCGATGGTCGTTCGACCGACCCTCTTAATCCGGATACAGATGGAGACGGCCTTTTAGACGGTATTGAAGTCATGGGGTGGGAAATCTTAGTTGTCAACAACGGTGTTATCAAAACATGGGTTACATCCGACCCTGGATTGTTTGATACCGATGAAGACGGCCTTTCAGACTATGACGAATTTGCTACGGTTTGTGCGAGTGGTTCAAATGCATCGAATCCCGATACAGATGGTGATGGCGAACTCGACCAAATTGAGGCTTTAACCGGATATTCTTGGGAAGGAGTCGCATATTTCACCAGCCCATGTATGTTTGATACAGATAATGATGGACTTGAGGATGGTGAAGAAGTCATTGCTGGAAAAGATAATTTCCTAACTCACGCAAATAATTCAGATACAGATAATGACAGTTTACTCGATGGTAACGAAGTTCTGTTTGTTCCTCGACCGTTCCAAAACCCAACCAACCCTCTTCTCAACGATACTGATTCAGATGGTATGCTTGATGGTTGGGAAATGCAGGTGAAATCTACTGAAGATAATACCAACTCGCACAGTTTGTGGGTTACCACATCCTCTTGGCAACGCCCGGGCTGTGTCTCTTCACAAAACAACGATTGCAGTATGGAAGCCGGCGGCTATGTATGGCAAAATAACCTTGGTGGTTTTATCATTGAAAAGAAATTCAGTGTATCAGAAATGAACCTGACTGGATTTGTAGTGCCATTGAATGATTTCTGTAACTGTAATGGACGTTGGGCTTTAGACCCATCACTCGATTCTCTCAAGGACGATACATTTGATGTTGACAATGATTCACTGGCAAACGGTGCTGAAGCACCTGATAAGTGGAATACTAACCCTGTTGATGACGATACTGATTCCGATGGCCTCCCTGATGGCTGGGAAGTTTACTATTCCGGCCTTGCCCTTGAAAATGGACTGGTTGACAACGGCACAATCGATGCTTATGGTGCTCGTGGTGTTATGGACCCATCAATGCCTGACAGCGATTTAGATGGCATAATGGATGGTGAAGAAGACCCTGATGATGACGGATTGAACCGTTCAGGATTGATTAAGAAATATTGTTCAGGATATAATGATTCTTCGAACTCTGACTGCAATATCGACCCTGACACCCCAGATGGAAAGAAGTTCTACGATAATCTCGAGAATTATACGAACTTAGAGGAAAAGGAAAACGGAACAAATCCAATTACCAACGATACTGATGGTGATGGTTGGAACGATGGTCCTGAAGTCTACTACCAAGACCACGATGATGATGGAATGGCAACTGGATGGGAATATCACTTCCAATTCGACCCTGATGACCCTGCTGACCGCATGATTGACACAGATGGAGACGGGCACGTGAATTTCTGTGAATTCAAGTGGGATACCAACCCACGGAACCCTACCAGTTTCCCTGGTCAAGGTGAATTGTGCGATCCATTCGCTCAATGATTTAGAGTTTGAATCAAGCATCTTGTCCGAACATTGATGTTTGGTGCTGATAGAGATGACGACATGGGGCAATCAAGACGATACGTGGCGTTCGTAATCTTGTGCTTAATGTTCCCACTCTTTCAATCTCCTCTGGCTGAAGCAGTACCGAATCAAAACTCTCCAGACTTGACGATCTACCAACAGAATGGAATGGTTTTTGACGAGATGTTGTATTTGAACGGTAGCTCGTCTTTTCCATTATCAGATTTGGAATGGCATTTAGTACTCCATCATTCCAATGGCTCAATTATGCCGTTAGATTCTGGTAAACTTACCAGCGTTACGGCAGTTAGTGAATCTCAATGGGATTGGGAACTTGAACTAAATGTTTCTTCGTATGATTGTACCTGTGAACTTGTTCTCACAGATAGTATTCATGAACAGCCGATTCGGGATAGAAGAGTGGTATATCTTGGTTCACAGAACCACCATCCATTCATTCTTCCTTTCAGATCAGCCAATTTTGGAATTGGTGAACAACACCCTCTCTTTCTTCTTTCGGACAGGGATTTAGAACTGAGTATTCCCCTGATTACCCCCACCCAGAGTGGTACCGAATCGTTTGTTGAACTCGGGGTTTGCCCTGCACTTAATGGCCTATGCCTCACTGAAATGGTCGACTATTCAAATTTTAATTTGAGTTCAAACACCCAGGACTTAGAACTCATCTTTGAGCGTGATAATCTTGACCTTATTGATGGATATTGGCTCTTTAATATCACTGTAGTCGACGCACTCTTACGGCCCTCAAATACCGAGCATTTCTTGTTACTCGTAGATCAAAACACACCACAGGTATCGTTAGCATGTGATCTCGATTTCACTGCGGTTACAGAGGACTCGACAGAATCGTTATCTGCTATGAATGCGGTTGAAGAGTTTTCATCAATTTCCTTTTCAGCAACTGTTGATGATGGATATTTGGGTGGTGAGAACATTCTCACTTGGACACTGCTTCTCCCGGATGGTTCTCGTCGTGCATTAACATCGGATGAAAAAGTTTCGAACACACTCATTTCCCTCAATCCAGAGGTGCCAGGAACTTGGGTCGTGGAATTACTTGTTCGGGATACTGCGGGTTGGCTTGTCCATTCTTCGGTTGAATTTGAAGTTGAAAATTTAGCACCTGTCATTCAAATAGAATTGGACTCATTCCTTCTGACTGAAGGCTCAACCGTTACGCTGAACGATGGAGAAGTGTGGGAAATCAACAGCAGTAAAAGTTTTGATACAACCAATGACAATTCTGATTTGCTCCACACATGGTATGTGAACGGCAATACTTTGGTCTCTGGCAAATCCACCATACAATCTTCAGATTTTTCGGAAACCGGTACTTACGATGTTCGTTTGGTTGTACAAGACAATGATGGAGCAAGCAGTGAAGTTTCATTCCAAGTTCACATTTTAGATGACATTACGTCAAATGCATTGAGTACTCAAACACTGCTCTTTACCGGTTCGGTAATTTTCTTAGCCATTCTCCTTCTTGGAGTCTTCATCAATTCTTCAAGAAAACATGCAAATCAAACCAATGTTCCAAAATGGGTTTCCAAAGAATCATCAAAGGATTCCGATGATTCCTGATAGCAAATTGTTTTTGTTTCAATGCAATTATTGAATACTGTAGAACTCGTGGGATTACCATGAACGAAGCCGCATTGAGTCACATTGGTCCGAAACCAATGGAGATTTCACATGATGAATTCAAGGCTCGACAGCAGCGCTTGACCTCTCAGTTGCGCCCAAATGATGTGTTGATTTTGTGCGCTGCAGAAGAATCGACCCATTCCAATGATGTTCACTATCCTTATCGTACAATGAGCGACATGCTGTACTTTGTGGGTTGGTGTGAGCCAGAAGCAGTTTTTGTTCTCCGCTGTCTTGAAGGCTCGTGGGTGTCCACACTTTTTGTTCAACCAAAAGATACCCTCAAAGAAATTTGGGAAGGACGAAGACCAGGTGTTGAAGGAGCATTGGCTAATTGGCCTATTGATGAGGCGCATTCAATTGATGACATGGCCGAACACTTGTCCTCATATGTCGAGAATTCACATCGTATTCTTCTGCGTACAGGAATCCGCGAGGAAATTGATGAATTGATTCGTATGGCAATCGACCGACGGGACCGAGCACGTCAGTATTTTGGAACTGGTCCAGTATCACTTGAAGACCCAAGTTCACGAATTTCTGAACTTCGCCTACGAAAGTCGCCAGCTGAAATTGAGCAAATGAGATTTGCCTCAGATGTTAGCAGTTATGCTCACATCGCTGCAATGCGGCATTCACAACCAGGGCGAATGGAATATCAATTCCAATCTACGATTGAGGGATTTTTTGTATATGCCGGCACTTCGGGCTGGGCTTATCCTTCAATTGTCGGATGTGGAGATAATGCAACGGTTTTACACTACAAAGAAAATGATGATGTTTGCGAAGATGGTGAAGTTATTTTGATTGATGCTGGAGCTGAATTCCGAGGATATGCTGCAGATATTACTCGTTCTTGGCCCATTAATGGAAAATTCACAGAAGCTCAAAAAGAAATTTACCAACTTGTACTGGATGCACAGTATGCTGCCATAGATTGTTGTCGTGTTGGACAAGCATATACGGCACCGCATGATGCTGCTCGCAAAGTTCTCGCAGAGGGATTGATTCAATTGGGAGTTAGTAAACAAAGTCTCAAAGAGGCATTGGACCTTGAAACTGGAGACCTTCGTAAGTGGTACATGCACAACACGAGCCATTGGATTGGTCTTGATGTTCATGATGTTGGAATCTACAAACCGAATGGAGAGCCACGTTTGCTCGAAGAAGGTATGTGCTTGACTATTGAACCAGGCCTCTATTTTGGTGCTTGGCGACCTGATGTCAATTGTCCTGAACGTTATGCGAATCTCGGAATTCGAATCGAAGATGATGTCTTGGTGACATCGGGAGAGCCCGATGTACTCACTTCTGCATGTCCTAAAACGATTGAAGAAATTGAATCCATTACCGGGAAAGCATTTTGAAGTGATACTATGAATTGGTCTTCGATTTTGGAGCATCAAGCCTTGTGGCACCCAGAGACTGCTGAACAGTTTCGCCTTTCCCAAGAAGAAGCTGTCGAACTATACACGAATGCTCCATTACATCAACTCATGAGTGCTGCTCACTTGAGACGTAATGCAATACACGGTTCTTCAAAAGTCTCTTATCTCATTGATAGGAACATCAATTACACGAATGTCTGTACCATCAATTGCCAATTTTGTTCTTTTTACCGCCCCCCTGGTCATGAGGAAACCTATACTCAAACAACTGACCAAATTTCTGAACGTATCGATGCATTAGAGGAAATTGAGGGAGTTCGAATTTTAATGCAAGGCGGTGTGAATCCAGATTTGCCATTCGAATGGTATGAAAAATTAATTCGGGAACTTCGAACACGACATCCAAGTATTGCTTTGGATTGCTTTAGCCCAATAGAAATTGAGGGCATTGCCGAAGTAAGTGAACTGTCAACATTGGAAGTCTTACAACGATTACAAAAAGCGGGTATACACGGATTGCCGGGTGGTGGTGCTGAGATGCTCGTCGATGATGTGCGAAAGGATGTTTCTCCGAAAAAGGGTGCTCCTGACAATTGGCTTCGCGTCATGGAAGAAGCTCAATCCCTTGGTTTGACAACCAGCGCTACCAATGTTATTGGCTTTGGAGAAACTTTATCACAAAGAGTCCAGCATATGAGTCGTATACGGGATTTGCAAGATAGTTCACTGCAACAATACTCTTGCGGCTTTACATCCTTTATTGCATGGCCTGTTCAACTAGAAGTCAATAGTTTTGGCCGTCGAAATCGTGGACAAAACAAGATTCAGTTGGGTTCGGGTTCTACAGAATATTTACGCCATGTTGCTGTATCACGATTATTCCTTGATAGCATCCCTAATATTCAATCGTCTTGGCCGACAATGGGCATTAAAACTGCTCAAATGGCATTATTTGGTGGAGCAAATGATGTTGGTTCTACGATGATGGAAGAAAATGTTGTGTCAGCGTCAGGTACCGACAAATTGAGTGCATCAGAACAAGAATTGCAAGACGTTATTCTTCGAGCAGGATTCATTCCCCAAAGGCGAGACAGTGATTATGTGTTCCTCGAAACTCCATTGAAGGGAACTGCCCCGAATGACCTTCAGTCTCCACCACCAATGCAAGTTTGAATGAATTCAAACACCTGATGTGGTGGCATTGTAGTAGACGACCCAAATTTCTGCGTGAATATTTCGCTGACCATTTCCAATACCGTCAGATGGAACATATTCTTGTCCATTGTACAACCCACGATAGGTGAGATGGTTCACGCCACCGTTCATATCACTCCAAGACGTAATGTCATAGGTCCATTGCTTAACATCCTGGCCAGCACACCATCCTGCTCGTCCATATGGCCATGTACCATACTGATTGGCTACGACTCCATTACTCACTTCATTCTCACATCCCTCGCTCGAGTGAACAATAGGATGCCATTCGTAGGTTGTAAATCCATTGAGTGAGTAATGGTGCTGGTGATCACAGAATTCAGCACAGTTTGCATTATCTTTTCCAAATCCATGTCCTGTAATCGTAGCCACAATTTCGACTTTATCAGCCCATGATGGAACTGTGAAATTCAGGTCTCGAGTGTACTTTGTCAGGTCATTGTAGGTGCCATCAAATTCACCACCAGTGAATGCGAAATCAGCACTTTGCCCACGAAGTCCACTGCCCCAATTGCTCAGCAGGAACGTAACAGTGAGGTCGCCTTTGTTGGCTCCTCGGTACTTGAAAGTGCGGTTATCATCATTGTCGAGCATAAAGAGGTAAGGAGAAATATCGGTTAACCATTTTCCTTCACGTCCATATGTGGTAATCCATCTCATGAATTCTGTACCACATGCTGAAGTATTATCGCGGTCGCAAATACGCAAATTTGCTTCATAGTCCCATTCATGGCAACCTCCATATGAACCATCGGACTTTTGGTGTCGATTCGTACGATCATCACACGCATGTTCATGATAGACTTCTAAGGTATCATAGTCAGTGAGATTGTTTGGAAATGCAGCAGTTGTAGTTGTAGTATGGCCACCTTGCCATCCACCAGTGTGGCGATGAAAATCGAGTACAGATATTTCTTCTATACCTGTGTCAGAGCGTCGAATCTCGACAGGGAACTCTGCATTCCATTGGTGCGGTTCGTGGATAAGGTGTTTCGGATCATTGTTTGATGTTGTCCATGCGTAAAGAGAACCGGTTTCTCGAGCCATTTGAAATCTGTCTATGCCCATGTACACTGGTGAATTAAAATTCGAAATCATTTGCCCCAATCCGCCCGAAATACTGTTTGCTCTTTGGTCAATATAGTGAATTCGCCCATCCCATTCTATTTCCTCATTCGGATTGAGAGCGTTTTCTACTGCCGCTTTCCGATTGACAATATCGCTGTGATAGGTAGAATCAAATGAGCCATAAAAGAGATGGACATTATCAGGTAGACCCCGAATAAATGGGCCAGGGCTTTGACCCCATGTTGCTGAATTTGAATTTCCACTTGAATCAGTGTACTTGAACAAAAAGAAATAGATATCATATCCAGTCCATTCCTGTTGAAAATAGAATGTTCCAT
The DNA here is from genome assembly GCA_009937025.1 of Methanobacteriota archaeon. Taxonomy (GTDB): domain Archaea; phylum Thermoplasmatota; class Poseidoniia; order Poseidoniales; family Poseidoniaceae; genus MGIIa-L1. The sequence continues at coordinate 5,797 of JAACDG010000095.1, read as the reverse complement.
CTAAGGTTGGAACTGAGAAATGTGGGACTGTTTGCATTGGCCCTGTGAGTGTTGAACCACTTTTCCAACTGACTGGTGCTTGCACTATTGCACAGCCTTGTGAATTTATAGTCCATTTTACAGGAGAATCAGGACAAATGTCGACATTAGCAAACACCCCGTCCTCATCTAAATCTGCACAACCCATCGCATTAACGATGAGTTCCGGAGGAGTTCCAGGACATTGGTCTACAAAATCATTCACACCATCGTTGTCGGTATCCCTTTCGACAGCAGCGCATCCAATTTCATTGACTTGGGTGGCATTGAGTGGCGTTCGTGGACATTCATCGAGAATATGGCCAGTGGCATTGACGTCAAGGACTCCATCGTTGTCATCATCAGTGTCTTCCAACTCATCTGAGCAACCATCATCATCGTAATCTGAAACATCATTTCTCACCCAATTGATAACTCCCTTTGGACAAGCATCGACAACATCGAACAGCCCATCATTGTCATCATCAAAATCTTCATCTAAATCCGAGCACCCATCGCTGTCCCAATCACTGAATGAACTGGAAGCCCAATGCAAAAATCCATTCAAACAGGAATCTGAGACATCAGGTATGCCGTCATTATCATCATCTAAATCTTCATCTGCATCATGACATCCATCTGAATCATAATCAGCACTAGGCGTGCTTATCCATCCCAAAGAGGTCGGGCAGAGGTCAAAACCATCACCGACTCCATCATTATCATCATCCAAGTCTTCTATAAGATCGTGGCATCCATCGCTATCTTGGTCACTTGCACTTGTAGAAGTCCAACCATCTGCGGCTCCATAGCCGTTAGGGCATTGGTCATTCTCATCTTCAATGCCATCACCATCCGAGTCAGCTCCTGAATTTTCAATGAGAACTTGTGTCGATGCGCTATCGCTCTTCGTTTCATACTGTCCACATTCAACCATTGTTACGATGGTGAATGATTCAGATACCTCGGATAAATCAAGAAGAATTTTCCAAGTGCCATCATCGAGAACATTTGCTGATTTACTTTGATCGACACCATAATTCAGTTCCAATGAACACGTTGAAAGAGCATTATGCACAACGCTTCCTTCAAACCATATGATGGATGGCTCCTCGAGAGTGATGAGGACAGGAGCTGACAGAAGAGGTGCATCTTCACTCGGAGCAATGACGGTCAATGTATGGAGGAGGTCACTCTGAATCGGTTCACTCATTACAGCACCATTGGTGGGAATGAATTTCACTTGCAAAATATATTCTCCGAGTTCAACAGGAATGAAACTCATCTGGAATCCAAGAGGTGTTGATTCCCATTCATAGGAATCCACTTGCGATATTCTTGGACTAATAATCGTTGGTTCAGCAACCCATTCATCTCCCACGTTCTCGACCATTATTGTGAAAAGCACTGAAGTTCCATCAAGGGCTATTGTATCTGGATTGACATCCCATTCAGCAGATAATACTACTGTTTTCACAGTGGTTTCGTCGTTTGAAATCTCATCTTCATTTGTTTCAATTCCTCCAAAGCAACCAGATAAAAGCAAAATGCCGGTGAGGAGAAATGCGGCCCACGAACGACTGTCCATGAAGAATAGAGGATGAAACCGAGACTTGAATGTGTTGCCTAAATCAAACAGAATCAGATTCGGTTCTACCATCGTTTGTAGGAAGCAGTTCAATGTGTGAACTCGTCCGTGGATGACAAACTGCCAGTGGCAGAACCCACAATAATGGCCCACCCTTTGGACGTTGAATACTCACAATTATTTCCCAATGTATCCGAATCAACTGCGATGATACTGTTCCTGGCCAATCCAATTTTGGTGCATCAAGAAGAACTTCTTCATCAACAACATCACTTCTGCCACCAAATTCCATAACCCGCATTGGCCTCAAAAAGAGCCCACCTTTCACCTCTTGGTGCTCCATCGGCGCTTCTTCCCCCCCGCCGGTTCCATCATCAAGACCAATTTCCCAATGATGTGGTAATTCAGTGGTTAAGCCCGGTGGTGGCTGCTTTGATTGTCCACGTCCGAGTGAACTGAACACTTCTTCCCGAGCAGGTGGAAGAGCACCAACTCTCCAAGTAATCTGTATGTCATGCCAACCTTCACGGATTTCAGGGAGTTGCACTTTGATTTTTAATGGATTTCCGGCGGATGGTTCTCCTAAAACCTCAATTTCGGGAGCCTCTGGAGATGATTTGAGAAAATTCCGTTGTTGTCGAAGGTCTGCAAGATTTGCCCCTACACGCAATGCCAATGGGGCGAAGAGAAGTGGAACAATAACAACCGCTAAAATGGGATAATCGAGTAAACCGATACGAATAGTTCCAGTACCAATCCCTGGAATGCCAAAAGAACTCAAAATTGGTTCGATAAATAAATACCCAAGAGCAAATAAGAGAACAACTACTGTTTTAGAGATATAATTTCGAACCGCAGAATGAATTGGGTTTGGTGTTAGATACCATCCTCTACGTTGTTTTTTAACAACCCGTGGACGCTTTGATTCCTCGAGGTAATGTGAATCTCTTTGCATATCAGTATCATCGATAGGTTCTCCATCGAGTAAATAGCGCTGTTCAATGAGCCAATTTTCTTCATCTCCAAGTTGAAAACTCGGGGCTTGTTGAACTAAAACCTCCATGAGTTCTTCCCTCGTTCCATTTCCAACATCGAATTTCTTGGTAGCGAGCGGCAGTTGAGACGGGATGAATCGATACGATTCAAATGGAGGGAAACGAATTCGCTGTTCGATTTGTAATTTAGAAATGCAATCACGACCTATCGAAACATGAGACGAGTACCTGCTTTGAATGCTAACCTACGGAATGCTGGAACTTTTTTGACGAGGGCTAAACCAAGAGGAACAGGCTTTTCGATGTCGCCAATTTCATTGATGAGTTCAAGAACATCCGGGCGAGAAAAATTTTCAAAATGGCCATCTAAGTCATTATCGCTAACATCACTCACGAGTAAATTACGCAAGGCCCGTGCCTTATCTTGGTCTTTTTTCATCGATTGGAAATGTTTTGAAGTTATCTTTTTAAGATTCTTTTCAGAAAGATTATCCTCTGTAATCGCTGCACTCAATGGCTGAAGAATTCCCTTAATTTGTTTGAATCCAGGGCCAATCCCTCCTCCAGTTGTAGGTTTGGCCATTCCCGCAGCATCGCCAAGTAACATGACTCGGTTTCCAACGGTTTTCTTCACCATTCCACTTGGAATCGGACCACAAAATCGAGCTATTTCCTTGATTTCTGAAAATCGGTCCTTCCAGAGAGGATGTTGGATTAAATCTTCATAGCATTGTTCAACACTCCTGCCGTTTAATCGTTCAGGTGTAGACCACACACCAATTCGATGGCTACCAAATCCTGATGGAATTACCCAAGCAAAAAATCCAGGTGCAATTTCTGAACCACTGTACATTTCGAGCCAACGGCCTTTGCCTTGATAACCCAAGACTTCTGTTTGAAAACCGATCATCATTTCCTTTGGACGGCCCATTTTGAAGTGGCGTCGTGTCCAACTGTGCGCTCCATCACAACCAATGAGTAATTTACAAGATAATTTCATTTCCTCTCCATTCGAATCAATGGTCAAAGACACATTGTCCTCAGTAACATCGGCGGAGAGGGGTTGAGAGTTGAGCCAAAGTGTTGCGCCAGATTCCATTGCCTGTTGAACCACTCCTTGGTCAAACTTCTTTCGACACACGACATAGGTTCTCAATTTCCCATCGGTACCAACAGGTACGAGTGTCCCACTCGGGCCATGGATACGCGCCCCATCCACCTCTTCCAGTATCGAATCGAAAAGACCGACTTCATGCAACGCTTTTGGGGTCACCAAACCAGCGCATTGGAAAGGACGGCCAATCTCTGTATGTTCCTCAAGCATGAGTACTCGATGGCCGAGTGAAGATAAATGGGTGGCAGCCCGACCACCAGTTGGGCCGGCGCCAACGATGATGACATCCCAATTGGACTCCTTCATGTTTGTAGAGCAGAGTCCGCTCAACATCAACCTTCGCTCTCATATCCTACGAAAGTAAGCCTTCTCAACGCTTTGCAAATCGATATCCAATCGATTCATTCTTCTTGAGATAAAGTGTTGAAGAAAATTCGCGAGTCGTCTTTTTCGATATGAAATCATCAAATGGGCCAATTTCTCTTTTCTCAATGAGAAGTTTTGCCTCTTCACGAGTTATCTCTCTCTTTGAAATCTCTCGTAGAATTTGTATTGAACAACCGGTGGAACCTTCCTCAGGTTGGTAATGTGTTTCTGTTTCAACAATGTTGACTTTGTGTGTTGGACAAACACCTACAACACCTTCTACGATGGTGTAACGAGTAGCATCAGCAGCTGCCTCTCTTGGTGGGAATTCAAATTTAATTCGGTTGTTATCACGGACAAGATACGCTTTGAAGGGTCTTCCACGCTTTGAAATAAAATCCTCAAGAAGTTCAGATTTACCATTCGTAAGAATGATTTTCGCTTCTTCGGGAGTGATCGGTCTCTTGCACATTTCCTTTGAAACGCCACGGAACTTACAATCATCATGGTCGCAAGCATACATTGTCTGACCGATACGAACGGTCCCATGGTCGCATGCTGGACATGGACAAATTTCTTCATCAGAAGCATCGGATGAGGATTCTCCACCTCCGATAAATTCGACCTTTCCTTCATCACTCAACTTTACAGAAGCGATATAGGGTTCACCAGAGCGGTTGAAAAACCCATGAAGGTCATCAATTTGACGAGTATCCAAGAGTCGCTTTGCAGTCAGTTGGTCGAACCAACGTCCGGATGTATCTTTCCAAAATACAAATGAACATCCCTTGTCCCTTCCTTCATTCTTTTCACATTGGTAAGTTAATGTAGTTTCTACAATTTTGCCCTTGCATACTAAACAATCACCAATGGATGGCTCATTGACATACAATTCAGCTCGGTCGTGATTTTTAATTTTTTCAACCATGACAGTCGTTTGTTCAATCACCGCATTCATGTAATTTTCACGTGGCTCTTCACCTCGTTGCACTCGAAGAAGTGAAGATTCCATTTCTCCAGTCATTTCAGGTGAAGTAATCCACTCAACAGGGATTTTGCGTAGAACGTCAATAATACGAATTCCATGAGCAGTAGCGCTTATGCTTCCTGCCCTGGAACGCTGAATATATCCCCTGTCGATGAGTTTTTCGATAGTGTCGGCTCGTGTAGCAGGTGTCCCTAGACCCTTATCTTTGATTGCTTCTGCCAAAGATTCGTCATCGATTTGCTTACCAGCATGTTCCATTAATCGAAGAAGACCAGCTTCTTTGAGTCGGCCCTTTGGTTTGGATTTTTCCTCAGCAAATTCAAACGATTCTATTGCTCCATCACATGGGTTACTTGGAAGAACATTCCAACCATCGGGTAAAGATTGTTTCTTTGGACGTACTGCTCTCCAACCAGCGACTTTGATGGTGCGAGATTCTTTGATGAAGTTTTCACCTTCGAGTGTGGCAGTTCTCTTTTGAACATCCCATGTGGCTTCAGGGTGCCAAGAAGCAAGGAATGTTCGAGCAATGAGGTCATAGAGGCGCGAATGGTCTCCACTTAAATTCCCCTCTGGGATTTTTCCTGTAGGAATAATTGCAAAGTGGTCGCTGACTTTTGCGTTGTCAAAATTTCTTGCTGCATTTTTCATACCTTCATCAATGATTCTTGTCGAGTGTGTGTTGTAGTCGTCTTGAGCACCAAGTTGTCGAATTGTTTTCGCAATTT
>JAACDG010000013.1 GCA_009937025.1 Methanobacteriota archaeon | reverse complement strand
GACGCCGTGGCGAGGACTGCAAGGGGCGATTGGGTTAGCTTGGCCTATACTCGGGCGTTTGGGACGCTTGGACCCAGGTTCAAATCCTGGATCGCCCACCATACTTCGTATGAAGAGGTTCATTCTGGTAGTATTATTTCATGTACCCAAATGAGATCATAACCAAATTGAGTCTTGATGTATGATTCAGGAACGGTTTCTGGTTCCATTGCCCAAACTGCATCTTCAAACTTTTGAACCATTTGACCTTCAACAAATTCTCCAAGGTCTCCTTTCTTGGAAGCACTTGAACAATTAGAGTATTTTTTAGCCAATTTTTTGAAGACTTTCAGAGGCTTACGAGATGCCCGGACCATTTCAAGAATCTCACGGGCATCAGGTTTTGAGGCCACAAGAATATGCCTCACATGGGCCTTTCTTGGTTTACGTCTTTTGTCGAGCCTTCGCATTCTGTCTCAACTCCTGAACGGTTCGTGTTGCTCCCTTGTCAAAAACATGCGCAACCGACCACGCGAAAATTGCGATAAAAACCGGTGCGATTCCTCGACCCACCAACTCGCGTTCCAGGTCGGTACTTATTCCGGGGAGTAGGGCCATCCAACCAATGGCATAGGCAATGCCTGCAGAAATTGTGTGGGGAGTGACACGGCTACTGAAGAGCCATGAAATATTACGTCGATGATGGCGATAAGCCATCATGAGTCCAACCTTGATGAAAAACGAGAATCGTCGGATTCCAGTTTTTTCATCACCGTAAATAGATTCAACTGGAACATGCACGATTCGGCATCCGAGCTTTGAAAGTTGAATGAGCCAGAAATTTGGATACCCATATCCCTTCCATGAGTCGCCCCAATTCCACTCATGCAGCACATCACTGTGTGTTGCTGTATAACCGCATTGCGGGTCAGGGGTATCTTGTCCAGAGGCAAGTCCGGTGAAAAAAGAAAGTACACGACTTGCTCTTCGACGTATTTTCGGCATAGTTTCAACACCCTTTTGATGAACAAATCGATTTCCTTTGGAATAATCTGCTCTGTTCTCTACCACGGGCTGAAGCAGAGATTCCATGTTATCTGGATTCATTTGTCCATCTCCTGCCATGACGACACTGATGAAAGGCAAATCTGGCCAATGGTTCAGGAGATATTGATGCCCTGCATCAATGGCAGCCCCCACACCCTCTCCGTTCAATGAAATGCAGTGCATTTCGACAGAGGGTTCCATTGAATCGAGAATGGATTGTGTCTTGTCGGTCGAACCATCATTGATTACGACTGCCAAATCCACATAGTGGGGAAGGGTATCCACTACTTTTTGGATAAAGCGTTCCTCATTTTTTGCTGGAATGACAACTCCGATACGGTATTCACCCTTCACATGTTTTCCATTTGGTCATAGGCCATGAACATGTGGCTTGGATATTTTGAAATGCAAAAGTGAACAGTTCCTCTTCGAATTGGCGAGGGTTTGATATGACGGTCCCACGGACAAGGCATGTGGCTCGTCAATCGTTGCGCATAGTTTTGATGGCCCGCGACATCGAATTACGTATCGTATCTCTTGTTGTTCGGGCCCGAGAAGGCGCTGATGAAGTGATTCTCTTGGACCTTGGTTCAAATGATTCAACAGTCGAATATGCTCAGGAAATTGGGTGTGAAGTACTTCATTTTACCAATGAAGTGAATGTACAGAATATTGCATCGTTTCTCCTTGATTCAAACCTCGAGCAAATCGATTCCACACTTGTGCTTTCCATCACCGACCAATGGAAATTACGCGACCTTCCAATTTCTATAAATCGCTCCCTTGAGGGGTGGGATGTACACCTGTCTCACCAAGTTTCCGATGGCCAAACCGAAACTGTTGATGACCTCATTCTTAGTTCTGCAACTGTACACCACATCGTATTCACACAAGACGGATTGGAGGCAGTGGCGTACTTGGGACCCTTGGCACGTACAGCTGATTTGGACCAACAACTTCGAGTACGGATTGTTGAAGCACGGATGAATGTAGGTGTTCCTCAACGTGAATCATTGGCAACAGCCTCACGTTTTGCCCAATTGTTTTACTGGATGCTGGAAACAAAACACCCGCTTCTTCTGTTTGGCATACCGGGAGTGGTATTGTTTATCCTTGGATACAAGTTATCTGGAAATGTCGTTGGTGCCCTGGAGGAATTAAACTCGACTTCGATTGGGGTAACCTTAGCAACGATTGCCATGACGCTGGTCGGTCTTTTTGGTATCATGGTAGCTCTTATTCTCTACATCATGGGTAAACAAGTTGAACAGATACAATCTCAATACGACTGGCCATCTCGAGGCTCACAATAACCGATTGATTCTTGAAGGAGTAAGTGGATTGATTATTATGTCTCAGAAAGGTGTTGCACGATTGGTTTGCTTGGATATGGACAGAGTCTTGGTAGATCATCTCTCGACTTGGCAATTTGTCTATGATAACTTGGGCATCTCAAATGATGAGTCATTTGAATTATACAATCAAGGTTTACTGGATGAATGGGATTGGATTAAACTTGATATTGCGCTCATTAAGGAAAGCCGTTTACCCGACCAGACTCCGATTTCAGATTCCGATTTACGAGCCAGTATGGAAGGAATGCCAATGATGAAAAATTGGAAACCTTTCATCCAAGGATTACTCGATAATGGCTATCATGTAGCCATAGTAAGTGGTGGCTTACAACAAACAGCCCGAGATATTGCTGCTCAATTTCCAAGCGATAATCTCTGGATGCGACGCTGGGGTGGTATCGACCCTCATACAGCGCAACGATTTGCCGATGGCAACGATACTCGGCTGCACGTATTCACCAATGGATGGTTATTGGGTAAACAAATGGAGGATGGCAATTATGAATTAGATGACTTCGGACGTTACCAAGTTCAGATGGATGGAAAAGGTTCTGTGGTTCAAATGCTACAACGTCGTTTAGGTGTCAGCAAAGAAAATACTGCTTCAGTAGGCGACTCCGCAGGAGACATTGCCATGTTCGAAGAATCAGGCTATCCCATTTGCTTTAATCCATGGGATGATCGTCCCAAAGCGCATGCATCCATCGTCATTGAAGAAAAAGACCTACTCCCGGTTGGTCAACTTATTGAAGCCTATTTTAACTCTGTTTCATCGCCATCTTGATGAACAGTCCCCTCTATGGCAAGGCATGTTCGGAGACGACTTGATTACCTCACTTTGCCCACATTGTGGCTTTTTACTCGGGGAATTTATCCCGGGATTACCCTGTCCACATTGTGGCGAAACCATGCTTTAATTTTCTGTGAATTGAACATTATGTTGCTTCATTAATTCAATTATAGCATCAATGGCTTGTTCATGAAGAGCCTCCGGTGGATGGATGCCCGGTGTCAATCCACAGCCCTTCAATGGCCCATGTTCAAGAAATTGTAAGGCACATGCTACGGTAACTAATCCCGTGGTTCGAGCCATTGAGCCATCACCGTTTCGACCAGAATCTTCTACAATCCATTGTTTACGTTGATTTTTTGATTCTGCTACCACTTCAAGCCAAGTGAATTCCTCTCGTGAATTATCGTATTTCCATGCTTCAAGCAGTTCGTTTTCATTAAGCGTATCCGCTTCTTTGAGCCATTTGTCGATGTGTCCTGGCCAGCGAACGGTGAACTCCTTCATATTGCTCGCAGAGATGGTGGTGAGTACACTTCGCAGCCCATCGGTAAGAAATGCTTCCATTTTGCCATAACCGTCGACTTGAATGATGTGTCGGTCTGTGATTGCGGGCACTTCACAAATCTTATTCTCGACTTTGATTCGAGCCGGACGTGTATATTCTTCGATAACATCAGAAGGTGAAAAAGGAGCCATATAGGACCATTCTGAATCGGGTTGTGTTGGATTTCCACCGACTTTTATCGTGAGGTTTTCCAGTTCACCAAGTTGTTTCATGGCTTTTTTAGCAAGCATATTAGACATACCAGGTGCAATGCCCACGTCCCATAATAATACAGCATCATTTTCGACAGCAATCGACTGGTATTGATGTGGGTCTTCAGCAGTAAAAGCAAGGTCAACCACGTGATGACCCTTTTTCAGCAACAAGGGGCGAACACCGTCCCCTATACGTCCTGGAAGCATGTTGATGACGACCGAATGTGGAGGTAAATCGGAGAGATTCTGAAACACATCTCCTTGTCGTGATTCGACATGTTCCAAACTCGAAAGTTGTTCAGGTATTTCTAAATCAAGGACAATCACATGATGGCCATATTCAATCAATCGTTCAATTACGAAACGACCGATGAGTCCACAACCGAGTGCGATTGCAACAGCCATAAAAGACACCTAAGGGGTTACGCGTCGAGAAGTTCGTGGGAATGGAATAACTTCACGGATATGAGATGCGCCTGCTAACCAGCTGACGACACGGTCGACACCAAGGCCGAATCCACCATGAGGAACACCACCATAAGAGCGGGTATCGATATAGAATTGATACGGTTCAGTTGGTGTACCTTCTTCTTCGAGGCGTTCCAATATTTCTTTTTCCGACCATGTTCTTTCACCGCCACCGATAATTTCACCATAGCCTTCTGGTGCAAGTAAATCATGGCAAAGCACATACTTGTCATCATCAGGGTCGACACGGTGATAGAACGGTTTTGCAATCTTTGGATAATGCGTGAGGAAATGAGGGACATCAAAATCTTGAGTGAGTATCTTCTCCTTCGAATAATCCAAGTCTTGTCCCCATTCAACATCGACACCTTTGCCTTGAAGAATTTCGACGGCTTCATCGTACCGCATCCGTGGATAGGGGTTGTCGGCGTAACGAGCGATTAAGTCCAAATCTCGGTCAAGAGATTCCAATTCCTTTTCCTGTTCTTCAAGCAACGTACGGGCGACATGGCGCACGACCCCTTCGCCGTGAACCATGATTTCATCATTTGTCGCCCAAGCCATTTCCATTTCAGCATGCCAAAATTCAGTGAGGTGTCGGCGTGTTCGTGATTTTTCAGCACGGAACGAAGGTGCGATTGTATAGAGCCGTTCCAATGCAGGCATAGCTGCTTCAGCATACAATTGCCATGATTGGGTAAGGTAAGCAGAGCGGCCAAAGTAAGGTACTTCAAACAGAGTCGAACCTCCTTCAACAGCACCGGTGACAAAATTTGGAGCTTGATATTCGATAAAATCTTCATTTCGAAAGTAATTATGAATAGCACCAAAAGCGGAACTGCGGAGTTTGAGCATTGAAGTCATTCGGCTTGTGCGGAGATAGAGGTGTCGATTGTCGAGAAGGAATTCAGAACCGCCAGGCATGATTTCTCCATCTTCGTCCTCTGCTTCCAATGATTCTTTGTTAATTGGAAACGGTCGCTCAGGATTTACGGGGCCAATGATTTCAAACGAAGTAGCAATAAGTTCATGACCGCCATCAGCACGCTCATCGGCATTGACAACACCATTGATGATTACAGAGGTTTCAATGAGCACATTCTTGACTTCTTGGAATAAATCTTCACCAATTGCATCCTTTTTGACAACGCATTGAATCGTACCTGTTGAATCACGGAGGACAATGAAACGCATCTTGTTACTACCACGTTCGCGTTTCACCCAACCCTTCAACTCAACCACTTGGTCGTCATAGTTTCCTGCCTGAACATCTCCAATCCAAATGGTCTTTACCATGCTCGCACCTGTCTATGGGTGTTGCCCTCTCTAATTCAATGTCACCTATTGGGTGTTTGCTTCAAGTCGCCAAATCCCCTTGCTTTCGATGTTTCGAAGGCAAAGTGTCAAACCCTTTCATTGATGCAAAGCAGATGTGACGCGAATAGCAGTCTATGCCATCGGCGGCAATGCCCTTTCATCTCCGACTGCGAAGGATGGAGATGAGAGTGCCGAAGTTCTTGCTCGAGTCATGTCTGATGTCATCGACTTGTTAGAAGCAGGTTGGGGAGTTGTACTTACTCACGGTAATGGCCCTCAGGTGGGTCATCTCATGGAATTAGATTCAAATCAGTCTCAATCTATGGACAGTTGGGTTGCTGCAACTCAAGGTATGATCGGTCATTCCTTAGCATTGAATCTCGATTCGATTTTACATCGGAGAAGGCGGCCGGAACGGACTGCCTGTATTGTAACCAGAGTTTTGGTTGATGGAAATGACAGCGGTTTTACCCATCCCACAAAACCCGTTGGACCCGTACTCACGCCCGAAGTCGTCATGTCGGCAGATTGGGATATCGCCGAAACAATTCAAGGTCCCAGGCGAGTTGTTGCAAGTCCTTTACCGATGAAAGTAGTTGATTTGCCGGTTATTCAAAAACTGGTCGAATTACATGCAGTTGTTCTATGCGGTGGAGGTGGAGGTATTCCGATTGTCAAAAAAGGAGAACATTATGTTGGAGTTCCTGCAGTGATTGACAAAGACAGGTTATCAGCGCTTTTGGCTATTCAACTGGAGGCGGATGCACTCATCATATCAACAGCCATCGATGCGGTCCGAACCGATTTTGGTGGAGAGAATGAAAAAATTCACAACCGCCTCACCTTGGATGAATGTGAACAATTCATGGAACAAGGTGAATTTCCAGCAGGTCCAATGGCGCCAAAAATTGGTAGTTTGATGGAGGCAGCCCTGCATCGACCCGGTTTGAGTGCGATATTGTGCCAGCCTGGCGATGCCCTTCTTGCGTTGAGAGGGGAGACAGGTACTACAATCGTCGTTTGATAAGACACAGGGCGCATATTGATATGCCTGTTCTCAATCCCAATGTCATGGATGACTTACCATATACACTGATTGAAGCCTCAGCCCACTGTGATGGACCTTGTGGAGTATACGACCCTGCAAGCGCTCGTGTTGCGGGCGAAGCAGTTCAATCAATGACGAAGAAAATGCTTGCTTTAGAATATCCTCAAATTTTTAGTTCCGAATCAATGGCAACATACATCAATACCATGAGCCGCTATGCTGCAATCAAGGAAGAAGAGGCTCAAAGATGCAAGAAGGAATTGCTCGTATTGTGGACTGATTTTTTCAAACCTATGCACCTTGATGCTCACCCAGAACTCCATGATACCTTTTGGAATGCTGCAAAATTGTGCAGTGCTTGTAAAGTTGAAGTTTCTGCTCAACCCGCTCAAGAACTCATGGATGCCATTGAAGCAATTCACAATATGTTCTGGTCTATCAAAGGCCGAGAAGTACCTTGGATTCGAGCCAGTTGAGGTTCAAAAATGTCGGCTGTCCGAGTTCGAATTTCGGGCGATAGCATGTGGCCCACATATCCGGAAGGAACTGAATTTGATTTACAGCCATTTGAATTGAACCAACCTTTGATTGGTGCAGTTGTATTGGCAAAACATCCATTTCATTCGGATCTACAAATTGTGAAAAGAGTACATTCAATTGATGATGAAATGGTATTCTTGGTTGGCGATAACCCCGACCCAACAGCAAGCGACGACTCTCATAACTTTGGAAAAATACATCGAGAACAACTTCTCGGTATTTGTATACCTGTAGAAGTGTAATGGTTGTGTGGCGGGCCTGACGGGGTTCGAACCCGCGACCGATGGATTAAGAGTCCATCGCTCTACCTGACTAAGCTACAGGCCCATCCCGCGGTCTTAACCACCCGTATTTAACAATTGAGCGATAGAAGTTCACTTCAGACGGCCATTGGGATTGACAAAAGTTTCAACACCGTTCGCACCAGCCAGTACAACAACATCGCACATGTTATTGAATAAGCCAACTTGAACGACACCAGCGATGTTGAGGATTTCCTTTTCCATAGCAACTGGGTCTTGAATCGTAGGTCCACAATGGGCATCTGCAATCATGTTTCCATTGTCTGTGATGACCGGATTATCACCGGCCATACGGCAATGCACTCGACGGTCTAAAACCCGTCCAAGTACTCGAATTGTCGCCTGGTGAGCAAACGGTGTTATTTCGATTGGTAGAGGAAACGCTCCGAGTTTTTCCACACGTTTTCTATCATCTGCTACCACGACCATTCCACTTGATTCTTGAGCGACGATTTTTTCTCTCAAGAGTGCTGCTCCACCGCCTTTGATGAGTTGAAATTGCGGGTCATATTCATCCGCACCATCGATCACGACATCAAGTCCATCTATGTCTGAAAGTTTGACCAAAGGAATCCCTACCTCAAGTGCGAGTTTTTCTGTAGCTAATGAAGTTGGAACTCCAACAATGTCTAACCCTTCTTCAGCAATCAGGCGGCCGAGTTCTATCACGGTGTGTTTGACTGTTGAACCGGTTCCCAAACCTACTTTCATTCCACTGCTGACATACGAGCAAGCAGCAATTCCAGCATCTCGTTTCAGCATCTCGACATCGGTCATGATGGGGGTTCTATGGCTAAAGCCCTTGAGCAGTGTGCCAACAATTTCACAGTTGATTCCATCCCTACGGGATGAACATGGAGTTGCCGAAGACTTTTGACCTACAAGGGGGCGTAGGTGCTACTATGGGGTCAGTGAGAGCCATGCCACTTCGTTGCGTCGCAGTGGTGACTTTGTTCTTACTATCGACTCTAATGCAGGCCTACAGTGTCGTTCCTGAGGAAAATCTCTCTGAAACTGAAGTCTCTTTGGAAACGCCGACTCCGATGGGGCAGTCGAATTTACTCTCCATCGGTTCATTCCCAGATGGAGCGAACTCCAACACTCGAATTGGTGTGGTTGATGGGGAAGCAATACAATCACTTGATTTGAATCTTGAATCTGCTCGTCTTCCATCTTCAACTGGTTTTTCTCTTACCGACGCTCTTGATTTTTCGACCAATACCGTCTACGATGGTGTTGATGTCAACGGGTCATCACTCACCATTTTACCTCAAGGCTGGGAATGGGATTTTGAAAACTCCAATCACGGCTGGACGCTCGGTTCCCCATCTTGGCTTTGGGGATATGACAGTATTCTTGGTCCAACGAACGGTGTAAGCAGTGGGACCAAAGCCATTTACACATACAATGGTAATTATCCCAACGGACTCGGTTCGACAATTTGGGCGACTTCTCCAGTCATGAATTGCTCTTCATGTTCAGGTTCATGGGACTTGACATTCATGAAGCGCCTGAGTATTGAAAGCGCAACATGGGATCATGCATATGTTGCTGTGAAAGGTACCAATGGCGCTTGGTCAACAGTCTTTTCTTCAGGTTATACTCAAGACAGTTCTTTTATCCAACAAAGCATCAGTATCACCAATTACATCACAAATAATCCTTCATTCCAAGTGAGATTTGGCATAGGTACTACCGACAGTTCAGTCAATTATGACGGATGGAATATCGATGATGTTTCTATTATGCCAAGTGGGACTGGTGTCTCATCAGGAGAGGGTAATTGGACTTCAGCCCCCTTCAGCCCCTCGATTTTGGGCCAAGGTGAAATGCGAACATTTGGTTACCTTCACTTAGATGCTGAGATTCCGTCAGGAGAAATTCTTGAATGGCGTCTTCTCGATGCATCTAACAATCAAGAAGTTCCAGGTTTTGAACACTCAACTGCCAAGTCCATTGACCTTGGAATGATCGATTGGGAAACATATCCGAGTGTTCGTCTCAGTATCCACATGAAGAGCCAGTCAGGGGGTGTCCCCTCAGTTCATGGAATTCACTTTGAAGGGAAAATAGTCGAAGGATTTGAGGAAGACCCTACCGGTATGGGCTGGCAAATGCAAACTTCTACATGGTCGCCTGGTCAAATATTTGGAACTGGTTCTTTACTTTCTGCACCATTCAATGTAAGGTCAGGATTTGCAGGTTTTAACTCAAATTGTTCATTGACTGGAAACGGCATAATGCAATATTCACTTGATAGTGGAACGAATTGGGTCGACCTTAACGCCGGCACACAATGGCTTACTTCCCCGCACTTCACTGTCCAGTTCAGAGCGGTTTCCACCGGTGGCAGTTGGACGCTTGACACCTTTGATGTAGAACTGATTCGAACAAGTGTAGCCGATGGCCTGCGCATTGATATCGGCATGGATGGTGTCAGTGATTGGTCTCTTGAGGGAGATGGAATCGGCAGGCTCGGAATACAAGACCGATTGAAAGATGGTACAATGTGGCAGACACATGTCTCTTCACCTGCGAATGCAGCAGCGTTTTCTTTCCTCCTACCAGCTGCAGGTGTAGATGCATTTGAGTATGGAGTTGCCTCACCACTCCAAACGATGGTTTCACCCTTTGTCACCATGTCGATAAATGGGCAGGATTTCATGTCTTCATCCCTGCCAAACCTCCAAGACCTCCAAGTGATTCAACTCACACCGAGTGAATTGACATCGATGAATAATGCACTTTCCCAAGCATCTGCTACTGAAGGTGTCGAAGGCCTCCCGATGGTCGAAGTTAACCTTCGACTTGGCTCTTCTACCACAAATGCTGATGTTTTGTTTGGTGGAATATTTGCACCCTATGATGCCAATTTGGTACTGCAATTTGGTTCAACTGATGCTGTCGTTATCGCATTGAATGACGCTCTACAATCGGCAACTGCATTGGGTGGGACCAAAGAATTGACACTCCCAATCCGAATGACATCTTCTGGCGCTGTTCGATTGACAATGGTTCAACAATCGACCCAAAGTTCGATTGAACCGATTTCAATTACAGTCTCGAATGTAACAGATACCTTCACGCCATCTACCGATTGGATTGAAGTTTCCAGTATCTTTGATTTCTCGAACTTGGGCGTTAACGATGCAGAAACATACGTCAAAGCCAACAGTTGGTCTGCTGAATTGCATCTTCAAGGCCAAACCACAGAATCACATACACGCTGTCAAACACTTTCATTTCCACTCATAGGTTCTGCAGTCAACAGTTGCCTGAACCAAGCGACGTCCATGCTTTGGTCTCACAACGGCGGGGATGGCGAGATACGAATGCTTGGAAGCGGTCCACTATTGCAAATCGACCACAGATTCAAGTTTACTGAGCAATGGGATGATGAAGAATCTCTTAGCGTATCAGTGAATCTCATTGCACCTTCTGGCCCAATGCTTCCAGTGAGCATGAACTTCGGCCTCGGCTCTTCCAAAGGTGTGGAAAACGATGTTGCCGTCAAGAATTGGGCAATCGTCAATCAAAACCAAGTTCAATCCATTCTTTCTGCTCCCTATCTCAATCCAGGTGATGACGTCTTGGTTGAAGTTGAACTCGGTTTTGAAAACGTCCCATCAAGTTCCTCTCCCCGAACAGGCTCTACTTTGGTTCGTTTCCTCGTCGATGGCACAGAGATTCAATCCTCTTCGATTATTTCCAATGGTTTCGTAACATTCCCGTGGAAGGTTCCAGTCAATAGAGAAAACGTCCTACTTACCATTGATGTGACTCCACTCAGTGGACAAAGCATAGTTTACGATGTTCCAAGTAGTGTGGTTTTCGAATTTGATACCGTCAACCCCGAATTACTTGGAGTCAGTGTATCTGAATTTGACCACGTCGACGCTCGCCCGTTGACGACCATTGAATTCATCATAGCAGATCGTCCAATCTTACCTGCTCATGCCAAAGTACACCTTTGGCGTTCTTGGATGGATGATGTCAATCTCGATGGTGCTATGCAAGAAGAAGAAGTGCAAATTCAACCACTT
Organism: Methanobacteriota archaeon; assembly: GCA_009937025.1. Taxonomy (GTDB): domain Archaea; phylum Thermoplasmatota; class Poseidoniia; order Poseidoniales; family Poseidoniaceae; genus MGIIa-L1. The sequence goes on along the minus strand of JAACDG010000013.1, from coordinate 2,845 downwards.
CAACTGCCAGAGGATTTGAGTTTAGTTCAGGGGACCTATTCTTTGGGATTGGACACATCCAGTGCCTTCAGTGGTTCATTTTTCAGCGGTTGGTTGGAAGTCGCAGACCCTGCTGGAAACATGATGGTGGGTGCTGGAACTTTGGAGCAACCTCTGTTTAACATCCAAATCAATAACGATGGCTCTCCTCAACTTGGTTCAGCCCCTGCAAGTTGGAACATAGGCGATTCTATGTGGATTCACCCAGGTGAATCGAACATGTTGCATCTCCCGTTATGGGATTTGAATGGTATTTCAGATATCTCTTATGTCGAAATCGACTTGGCCGGTAATCAAAACGAACCGGTTGTACTCAAATGGAATGCTTCGACGGAACAATGCATTAGTCTCGACATTTACCTCGACATTGAGACCTGCACTTTCAGACCTTCACAAAGTTCAAACCTGTTCTCCTCTGAAGGGACCCTCGAAGTGACTTTTTCGCTTGAATGGGGCTTTGACCCAGATGTGAGTTTGATTCGAGTCCCGACAGTCTTTGTCCAAGATTTCCGTGGGCAATCCAATACCTTGGCAGTCCCAGATTTGAGCTGGAGATTTTCGGGAGAAATGGAGGTGAGTCCTCAAACACTCTCCTATTCAATTGCTGGAGAAGATGTGGACACCCTTGGAACCTGGGTTCAACCACGTGAAGATATTGACGTTGATGGTGAACTCACATGGTATCGTTCATCACGTGCCGTCGTGCAACCGATTGAACTTGAACTCACCTTGGGTACAAGTGAAGCTAATGTTAATGCATTAAACGGCACATTTTCGGGAACGATTACAGCACCGTTAGCATTCGGTTCATACGGAATATTCACTTCGTTGTACCAGCCTCCAAATGGAGCGATTGACCGTACTCCGACATCGCCTTCAGCTTGGTTCATCGTCGATAATCAAATCCCTTCCATCGTCGGCATTCCCTCTCCACCAAATGCAATCACGCTTCCTGAATCAACTTGGTCGGCCATTGAACTGGAAATACTCATACGAGAGTTGGACCGATTGAATGAAGATACTCTGCAAATCCATTGGGCGGTTCATCCTGAAGGAATTGGGTTCTCAAGCCAATCGGTCATCAATGGAAGTCAAGAACTTTCCATTATTGGTGGCCGAGCATTTGGAGCCGAAATCCCATGTGTGTCAGTTTTGAATTTAGATGAATTATTGACCTCTACGATGCGGAACGATGCTCTTGAACTTCGGGTATGGGCTACTGGTCAAGACATGGCAGGTCATGAAATCAATCCGGTTTACAATGACGTAGATGCCCCACTTGCAGTATGGGTACTCGAACAACGAATTGCAGAATATGTATTCAGTACACCGGAGATGAAGCCAGGAGATAACATTGCAGCAGGTGATACTGTAAGTCTTGGTTTATCGATCAGCAATACCGGTTTGGCCGATGGAGATGCTCAAATTTTCGTTGAATTGGTCGAAAGTAATGGAGCCAGAACACGAATTGATGCTCGGGGCATTCAAATTGAAGCAGGAACCACCTATGTCTATTCGAAAGACTGGGTTCCTGACCGAGAAGGAACAATGTGGATCGAATTCCAAATTATCAATGGCCCACTTGCTCAAACTGAATCAGTCTATGTTGATGAACAACGTTCTGAAGGTCTTCTTGCCGGAATCTCTTCTGTCAACCCGGTACTCTTAGTCGTCATCTTTTTGTTGACCGTGTCCTTAGTTGGCTTGCTGATTTTTGGCCTCAAAACCTCACCTCAACCAAAGCAATGGGATGCCAAGCAAAGACAGACGGTGCAAAGGTCTCTTCCTGCACTCGGCACTCAACCAACTTTGTCTCCGGATGCAGCGAAGGGGCCATATGGTGGCCCTGGACAAGTTGCTTCGCCTGGTGAAAATCCATACAAGTGATGGTTTTCATCATCCGAAGGCTTTGAAGCATTGATGTTAACCGCAGCATGGAGGGAGTAGGAGGGCCGCTGACAGAGTTCGACTCTGAGGAAAGTCCCCTCTCCATAGTGCAAACGGCTTACAGAAGTGAGAGAACAGAAATGGTCTGGTCAATGCTGCAGAAACGAACGATACAAGGTGTGTACAATGATGTTGAAAGACAGAGATTGCTTTGTGGTCGATGAGACGAGCAACCCCGTTGGAGCAAGTCCAAACCGCCCTGCTGACACGGCACGTCGAGGGGCAGGTAGGATGCTAAGTTGAATGCGGTCACCGAAAGGTAACAGAAAGGGGCTTACTCCCTACTCCCTCCACTTTCATTGACTAATCTTCGATAAGTACTGCTTCGAGTGGTTTCATCGAGACCGGTGAGGCTAATGCGATTCCATCTCCATAATCAATCCAAGGTTCTTCACCTCTTATCGCAGCACGAAGTGAATGTTCAGCAGAAATCACTGATGGTAGCAAAAATGTACTTGTGATGAAGGCAAAGAAGATCAGTAGACACATAACGAGGAAAAAGTTCACCAAACCCGGGAATGCAGCAATACAACCTGCAGCGATACCGGACATGGTCGTCACCGTCGTTTCAAAAATAGTTTGCCCCGTTTTTTCTATAGATTTTGCAATGCCAGTAGGCGTCTCGCCTTCTTCCTGTATTCGATGCATCACGTGTATTGAATCGTCAACTCCAATTCCGAAAACAATTGTACCAATCATCGCTGTAAATATATTGACATTGACATCTCCACTCTTCATCAATAACGGCTGCCATAAGATTACTACTGCAACAGGTATCATGGTGTAGATTCCAAGTCTAGGAGAACGGAAAACAATGGCTAAGAGAATGGTTAAGACAATCATTGTGATGATTGTGGTT
>JAACDG010000094.1 GCA_009937025.1 Methanobacteriota archaeon | reverse complement strand
TGTACAAAGGAACAAGCCAAGAACGGCCACAGGTGTAGCATAATCAATCAGTCCCGAGGCATTTTCAATATCAATCACCGGTGGAACATCACCCATATCAAAACCTGGAGAAGTGACAAAACGGACATCTAAGAGATCCAAATCACAATCGCACAGGCTCACGGAAATTTGTTCTGGAAAGAGGGCTCTTTGGAGCAATACCCAGTCGTTTGCACTCACCGAATTTGGACGTGTGGCCCAAGCAGGAACGCTGACTGAACCGGCGGCAGGTGCATTCACCATCTCAAAATCGACATGGAAAACCGATGATTGGGGACGCTCATCAACCACCATCATGGCTTCAAGCATCAAAAAATCGAGGAGTAAAGAACGACCTGCGAGAAGGATAAAGCGAACCGTTTGCTGCTCCAGCATCCCTTCATCCGTGGTTTGGACTCCACCTCGAGCAACTTGGGAGAAAATGGCTTGGTCCATACGGAAATCTTGTAATTCTGGAACTATCAATTGCCAACGGCCATCAGGAAGAGGCCGTGCCTCTTCAACAAGGAGTCGAAGTTGCATACGGTCGCCATCCAGCATACCCCATGTCGCCCCTGTATGAGTCACTAAGACTTGCTCCGGAACCCCAGGGTAGGAAATGTCCCACAATTGTTGAAGACTCATTTCAATCAAATCTCTAATTTGTATTTCTGTATCGGCTTGAACTTCATCGCTCAAGACCCACATTGGATGAAAAATACCCCCTACAAGTAAGAATATTATACCCGGCGTGAAGACAAAAAGTCGAAGAATATTCGATGTTGAATTACGGAAGCTATCAACGACAAAAACAATCAATGCAAAAAAGCACAAAAAGAGAATACCAAAACCAGATTGTGAAAGAGTGACCGCTTCATCTTCATCACCCAACAGAACTTCACCAGCAGGATAGAATGCTTGACCATCGAAGTTGTCAGGACTTATCGGACCACCTGGGCTTTCAAAGGCGAGTTGCCCTGTCCAAATATAAGGTTGAAATTTACCCGCAGTCCCACCAAAACAGAAAATATATTCCCCTATTGGAAGGGCTCGCCAGCGGTAGGTGATTCGTGTTGTATCATCGTTTTCTTTGACAATCACATCTGGGGCGGAAGAAAGGCGCCCAGAGGGTTGAATCAGGTCAGGTAAGCCATGGCTTTGTTGGATTTCAAGCGGTACACTTTCCCATTCAAGAAAAATATTGAGTATTTCATGTTGGTCAATGGTAAACGTCCAACAATCTCGATCGTTCTCAAGTAAAGCACCGTAGTGGACCGTTTCAAAGTCTGTCGAACGTGGTTCAAGGTCGCTTGAAGGTTCGTCGGTATTGCGAGCATTCACATCTTCAGACCATGGAATATCGAGTACCATCGATGATGCGCCACGCAGATGTAATTCCCACGTCCCAGGTCGGTCGAGAACAAACGTCAATCGTAATCGAACCGTTTGCTCAGGCCACAATAAGCGCTCTCCATTCAAATTCAGTTCTTCATCCTCCAAAGTATAGGGGTTTGAGGTTGATGCTGTTGGCAGGTTTTCGGCCTCAAAATTCCATGTGGTAACCGTGGAAGCCAATATCAAGGAGACTTCTAATTCGGGTTTATTGACGCCCGAAAATTCACCGGTGAAACGTAAATCAATAACCATCGATGAAAGAACACTCGGTAGCAAAGCCAATTCGATTTGCCCCGGGTTCATTTCAAATTCGAGGGTTATTGTATCGGTTTGGGCAGGTGAAGCAAAGACAGTATCAGATATGATTTCCTCGCCGCTGGCGACTGGAGTGAGATAACATTCATTATCTTGAATACACGATAAAAACAATTCACCACCATCGGTTGATTGAGTTAAATTTGCTTGAACGCTTGGAATCAAAAGAGAGAACAGTAAAACACTCAGCAAGAGGCTAAATGGAATAAGAGAGCGTTGTTCAACACATTGTCTCCTCCCCATAGACTGCCGTCGCCACCGCCTCCCTTCAATTCAATGGTTTGATGCTAAACAATGTCAGGGTTTTTTTTATCGACCAGGGTCGTGTTGCATTTGCGACAACGGTATCTTCGACGAGATGGTTTTTGACGCGGAAACTCCTGTTGACAATTCGGACAGCACCACAGCCATATCGCCTTTTCACGGCGCAAGTGTTCTGTGAATAGAATGCCATGTGTGCTGGCTTTATTGCCCGGCCAAGCCGCCTCAAGTTGTCGGAAAAGAGTATTATGTGCTCGTAATCCAAGTGCGTGAATATACTCATGGTGCAAAACAAAAGCGGAATATGCTCTCCACTGTTCATTTAACATTCGTGGATGCAAATCGATCACTTCAACATCTTCAGGCTCAAGCGAAGCAATGTCCACTCCTCGCTTCCAACGGGTCACTCCATGGCGTTGAGTCGCATTTCTTCGAAGAACACCCAATGGAATTGTGAGCAAACGCTCGACGTTTGCATCGACCCACTCCGGCATATCTCGCATGACATCAATGACGAAATCTCGTAATTCATTCAACAGAATGGTCTGTTCTTTGCTCGGTTTGGCCATCGAGGAGTTCAACTCCATCGATGATAGGCAGGATGCCCTTCTTTCACCGCCACAAACAGTCCGCTTCCTGTTGCACAGACTTTCCCATTTGCTTCCAACAACAATTCGACTTCGACTCGGTCATCACTTAATTCTTTGATTTGGCTGGTGACTTTGAGAACAACATCTTTCGGTGTAGGTCGGCGTAATTTCACCGTGTACGAAGCGGTGACGGTGCAAGGTGGCTCTTCGAGGCCTTGAGCATCCATGAGAGCAACTGCTGCAGTCCAATTACCGTGGCAGTCAAGAAGCGTCCCAATTATTCCTCCATTGATCATGCCCGGAAAGGCTTGGTGATGGTTTTCAGGAAGAAACTCCATAGAAAGGCCGTTTTCAATTCGGACACTGTTGATTTGTAGACCTTCTTCATTAGCTGGGCCGCACCCAAAACAGATTGAACTTGGAGCGTATTGAAGTTGAACACCGACTTCTGCCATGGTCTTTGGCTCACCTGCAAGCCTTTGTTTTCTTTGCTTGTTTGTTTGAAAATATCCACATTCTTATGGAGGAGTGATGAGTGCCGTCACCATGGCAGCAAAGAAGCCCCGGAAAAAGTCCAAAATCCGTGTAGCACATGAGTTGTCTAAAAGGCGTAAAAATGCGATTAAAGAAGCCATGGATGCTCACAAATTGGAAGACCGTCCAGAATGGGATCGAAGTGCGAAATGGTCCAGCGTGCGGTTCTATCGTAAAATTATCAAACCAGGTACAATGCGAACCATTCATCTCCCTCTCCTCGAAACTGATTTAGGTGAATCATGGCCAATTCCAGTTACGATTCTTCATGGTATTCGACCAGGACCGACCATTACCATCCTTGGTGGCGTGCATGGTGATGAGTTAACAGGACCTTCGACATGCACTCACTTGCTCTCAAACATCTTTACTGATTCAGGAAAACCTCTTGACCCGAAGCAGTTGGCTGGAACACTTCGAATTGTACCGATTGTCAATCTACCAGGCTATCGTTCGAAATCGAGATACTTCCCTGATGGCCGCGATTTGAATCGACATTTCCCTGGCGATATGAAAGGTTCAACCACAAAACGGGTCGCTGCTCAGACTTGGAAATACTTGTTCTCCGATGTCGATGCTATTGTCGATTTGCACAGTGCCGGTAAAGGCCGCTCCAATATGCCGCAACTTCGGGCAAATTTGACGCATGCAGGCTCCAACATTCTGGCAAAGGCTTTCGGAATTGAAATCATTCTCGATTCAAAACCACCATCCGGCTCCCTGCGTAAAGCGGCTATTGAGTTAGATATCCCTGTTATCACCTATGAGGGTGGAGGGGCAGATTCATTGGACCATGAGGCTGTAAAAGTCGCCATGCATGGAGTATTGAATGTCCTTCGTTCATTCCGAATGATCGATGGTAACCCGCACCGCCCCCGATTCAGAATGCTTGCAAGTGGTTCTCACTGGTTACGTGCAGGTGAAGGTGGCTTGTTGGATATGTTTGTCTCAGCCGGTTCAGTGATGCGTGAAGGTGAAGTCATCGCTACCATCTCAGACCCTGGAACTCCAGGTATTACGGTTGATGTCGTAGCCCCAGAAGATGGGCTTCTCATCGGAGCTGCAACCAATCCATTCACTGCAGCAGGAATGCCAGTTGGACATTTCTTACCGATCTCGAAGCATCTTCGCTTGTTGGATGGTCAAATTGATGATAACGGTCGGTTCCTTGTTTGTGGTTCACAAAGTGACCCGGTATGGCGAGAAGAAAACGATGTTGACGAAGTGGCTGTTGAAGGCGAATGGAGTGGCGGTACTGTCGACTCTGAATGGACAGTGACAAAGGAAATCAATGAAGCCCAAGGTGATTCATTCACTGATAACGAAGAAGAGGCTGAAGCCTAATCAAGCATGAAGAAAAGCCTCGACTGCTTTCTTCACTTCTTCATCTTCCATATTTCTACGCTGGCTTTTGGCAACTTCGAAGATATGTGCAACAAGGTCATCTGAAGTTTCGTAGCCGTTTTGTTCAAGCCACCAAATGATGTTTGAACGTCCCGCCATATGGCCAATACGAATCACTTGTTTGAGACCAAAATCACCTGCAGGAACGCCTGAGTACACTCGGTCAGCCAACCAATCATCGCCCTTACGCATTGCCTTGATGACTGCAGAAGCATGAACTCCAGTTCCCGTTTCAAAGGCATCCATTCCAAAGACAGGATAGTTTCGAGGAAGAGGAACTTCGATGTATTCATTGGCTTTTTTCATGTAGGCATCTAATTGAGTGAGGTCATTATCGATAACGCCGAGAAGTTTGAGATTGACCAGCGTTTGGTCGAGTGGAGCATTACCTGCACGTTCTCCAACACCCAATGCGGTTCCATGAATGACGTCAGCACCCGCTTCAACTGCAGCGATGTTGTTCGCAACACCCAATCCACGGTCTTGGTGGCCATGCCAGTTGACTTCGATTTCTGCACGCTTAAAGCCTGAATCTTTGATGACTTCTTCATCGATGAATTGTAACAACTTTTTGACACCGTTTGGAGTCACGTGTCCACAAGTATCGCAGACACAAAGACGGCGAGCGCCTAATTCCATTGCACGTTGGTAGATGAGTTTGACATCTTCAGGTTTTGAACGGGTTGTATCTTCGGTGACAAACATGACAGGAACATCGTTGTCTACGGCATAGGAAACTGCTTTTTCCATAGTTGAAAGAAGTTTTTCCATTGTCCATCCTTCTGTGTATTGGCGAATTGGGCTGGTCCCTAAGAATGCACTCGCTTGAATTGGAATACCGTGCTTTGCTTGTAATTCAACCAGAGGTTCGATGTCGTTCATCAATGTACGAACAGCAGCACCGGGTTGAATTTTGAAATCATTTTCGGTAATATGGGAGAGCATTGCATCGATATGTTCCAAATGGAATGGACCAGCACCTGGAAGCCCGAGGTCGACTTTTTGGATTCCTAAACTTTCCATAAAGGAGAGCAATTCTATTTTTTCCTCAATGGTCGGATTCCGAGCACTTGGGCTTTGTAGTCCGTCCCGAAGTGTCTCATCATCGAACCAAACACCATGGGGGTGATTGGCTGGATTTCTGTTGAGTTCGTAATCAACTTTATTCCAATCATAAATTAATGAACGCTCATCCATACAACATCACCTCGACGGCCGACTTGGGCCGGTGCAAACACTCACAGTATGGAATCATGTTTGAAGGCGTCGATTGATAAATATCATTCTTCTTCAAGGCCAGAAGCACTCTGGGATGCTTGGGCGGCATCAAATTCCTCACGACTTACTACGCCATCACCATCTGTGTCCATCGCATCAAACTCATCCTGTTCAACAAGTTCTGCTGGAAGACGAGCAGCGAAAATAATGTGGTCGACAAAGCCTGTTTTCTTGGCATTTCTCAATTCCATAATTCGTGTTCCTTTGGACTTCTTGTTTTTGGTTTCTTTCGTCTGACCTGCATTGATACGAATCATCATGCCTTTCTTGGTCAACAAAAACACATTGTCGTCAAGATTTGGAATCTGTCGGGCACTGATGATGTAATCGCCATTCTCATGGTCGAGATTCATCGTGAAGGCGCCTTTAGCTCCCGGTTTAGTTCTCCGATATCCATCGGTTCGCATTTTCCCTTCTCCGGTTTCTGCATCTACCTTTTGAATACCTTCAGCATTCAAATCTGGAATCTTCTCAGAAGTACCCAATCGACTTCGCTTTGCCATTCCATTACGGGTTATGGTCAGGATTTGCGTATCCGTGTTCTCTGTTGACATCATTCCAACAACATGACCGCCATCTGCATTCTTTCGATTACCGGTCTTTATTCCATATACACCTGCTGAAACACGCCCTGAGGCACGGATATCGGCACATGCAAAGCGACTCGCAAAGCCTGTGCTTGAAATCATAACAACTGCCGACTCATTGGTTCCTGTTCGAACATTGACAAGACTATCTCCATCAAGTTTGAAGCGAAGTGCATACTTTCCATTTCGGTTGATACGAACGTATTCCTCGAGTTTTGTTTTCTTGATAAGACCCAAACGAGTTGCGAATAATAAGAAATGTCCTTCAGGTGATTCAAGTAAATCGCGAGTAATAGGTAGGATAGTGACGATGTTTTCATCGTCCTGAATCTTTTCAATGACGTTGCGAATATGGCTACCACGAGCATGTCGGCTGGCAAGAGGAGTTTCCCAAGCCTTGAGCCCATACACTCGCCCTTTGTCGGTGAATATCAGTAAACGGTCTTTACTGAAACAGGTAACAATCAACTGCGGAGTATCTTCATTCTTCGTTGCAACACCTTTGAGGCCTTTACCGCCTCGGTTCTGAACACGGAACATTTCCACAGGCATGTGGCGGATGTAATTGTCTTCACTGAGTGTGATGGCAATCGCTCGCTCTTCAATGAGGTCTTCACGGTTCATCGAAAGTGGCATTGGGTCAATATGTGAACGGCGTTCGTCGCCATGACGTTCAAGCATTTCATCCAATTCGGTCAACAGGATACTGAGTCTGCGAGAACGAGAAGCAATAATGTCTTGCAAATCTGCAATTCGAATCTGTAATTCCGAGTATTCATTCTGAACTTTATCGACATCTAAACGGCTCAACTGATAGAGACGGCGTTCTGCAATAGCCTTGGCTTGTGGTTCTGTGAAACTGAATGCTGCGATACCTGGCATTATTTCATCGCCTTTCAAAACCGATTCAAATTGTTCGCGGCTGGCACTTGCTTTACCGACTGCAACAACATCATCAATACGGTCCTGTGCCTTGACAAGACCTTCAAGAATGTGCGCCCGAGCTTGTGCTTTTTCAACTTCAAATTGTGCTCGTCGTTCAATTACATTTTCTCGATGTGAGACATAGGTATGCAACATGACAGGGAGCGTCAAGAGAACTGGACGGCCGTCAAGAATTCCCATCATGTTCGCAGAATAGGATTCTTGTAAACGGCTGGATTTGAATAATTGATTCAAAACAGCGTGTGGGTCTGCATTATTCTTCACTTCAATGACAACACGGATACCTTCTTTGGATGATTCATCACGGATATCACGAATTCCAATAACGGAGCCTTTGGTAACTAATTCAGCGATGTGAACAAGCATGTCTGCTTTCTTCACTTGATACGGGATCTCATGAATGATGATTCGCTTTCCTTTGGAATCATCGAGCACATCACACTTTGAACGAACATGGAACTTACCTTTTCCTGAAGTGTACATGTCATAGATTCCATCGATGCCATGTATCGAAGCACCGGTTGGGAAGTCTGGACCTTTTACATGCTCCATATATTCTTCTATAGAAATTTGCGGCATGCCCTTATTGGCTTCGCCTTCCTCAAGAATGCGGTTGACGTGCAAGTGAACTGCACCAGCAACTTCCGTCAAATTGTGTGGAGGGATTCGTGTTGCCATTCCGACGGCAATACCATCGCTGCCATTGAGCAGAAGGTTTGGCAAACGTGCAGGAAGAACGGTTGGTTCTTGTTCTGAATCATCAAAATTCGATTGGAAGTCGACCGTTTTCTTGTCGATATCATCAAGCATGTGCTTGGCGATTCGGTCAAGTCGGCTTTCTGTATAACGCATAGCAGCAGGCGGGTCGCCGTCAATAGAGCCGAAATTGCCTTGCCCATCAATCAGAGGATAACGCAATGAGAACTCTTGAGCCATACGAACCATGGTGTCGTAGATTGATTGGTCGCCGTGAGGGTGGTATTTACCCATGACTTCACCAACAGAACGTGCAGATTTACTGAATTTCTTGTCAGATGTGTGGCCGCCTTCGTACATTCCGTAGAGAACACGCCGATGTACGGGCTTGAGACCATCACGTGCATCTGGTAGAGCACGTCCAATGATGACTGACATGGCATAATTGATGTACGATGTTTTCATTTCATCGTTCAGTGGATGGTTCAGTACATTTTCGGTTGAAATCTTCTCATCGACTTCTTCTTCGTTTTCTTCAATATCATCAGATGTCAAGGTTGGTCACCTCCTTTGCATGGCGTTCGATAAACGCCCTTCTGTCTGGAACATCCTCGCCCATGAGGATTTCAAACATTCGATCGGTCTCTTCTGCATCTCGAACAGTAACTTTGAGCATGGTCCGGGTTGTTGGGTCCATCGTGGTCTCCCACAGCTGTTCTGGATTCATTTCACCAAGACCCTTGTAGCGTTGAACTCCAATCTTTGTGTTTGGATTATCGCCTCGCAATTCGGCGATGATTTGGTCTCTTTCTTCATCTGAGAACGCATACTTGCTGATTCTTCCTTTCGATAATTGGTAGAGTGGTGGCTGTGCAATGAATACGTGGCCTGCAGTGATTGCAGGGCGCATAAAGCGCCACAAGAAAGTCAACATGAGTGTTCGAATGTGAGCGCCGTCTACGTCAGCGTCCGTCATAATGATGATTTTGTGGTAGCGCAATTTTTCAGGGTCAAAGCCACCTTCATCTTCTGGATTATTCCCTACGCCTGCTCCGAGTGCGCGTATCATCGTTTGAATTTCATTATTTTGGAATACTTTTGCAATGTTGTGCTTTTGGCGTTCAACGTTCAAAATCTTACCACGCAACGGTAGAATGGCTTGGATGCGTCTGTCGCGTCCTGTTTTTGCTGAACCACCAGCCGAATCACCTTCGACCAGATAGACTTCACATTCACTCGGGTCTCGTGATTGACAATCCGCTAATTTGCCAGGTAGGCCTCCACCTTCTAAAACGCCCTTGCGTCGAGTGAGGTCTCGGGCCTTACGTGCTGCTTCACGAGCTTTAGAAGCCAGCAATGCTTTGTCGACGATTTGCTTAGCAACAGTGGGGTTTTCTTCAAAGAATTCACCCAATTTCTCATAGACAATCGTTTGAACGATACCAGTGACTTCACTGCTAACGAGTTTGTCCTTGGTCTGAGATGAAAACGAAGGGTCTGGGTGCTTAACACTGACAACAGCAGCAAGACCTTCTCGGACATCCTCGCCAGAAAGTGCATCGCCTTTGAGCAGGTTTCTCTTCTTTGCATATCCGTTGACGCAACTGGTCAATGCGGTTCTCAATCCAGACATGTGCGTTCCACCGTCCTTATTGCGGATGATGTTTGTGTAGCAAAGAATCGATTCACTGAAAGCATCCGACCACTGCAAAGCAAGTTCGACCGAAACGGGGCCTTTCTCGGTTTCTTTCTCACCAGCGATGACAATGACGTCGCCGTGCATGGCCTCTCTACGTTCATTCAATTGGCGAACAAATTCCGCCAATCCGCCTTCGTAAAGATGTTAGACGACGTGAGGTTCTTCATCTCGCTCATCATGAATGACGATTTGAAGGCCTGCGTTCAAGAAAGAAGTTTCCTTGAGGCGGGTGTTGATTTGTTCAAATTCGAACTCGGTAACATCGGTGAAAATGGACAAATCCGGTTTGAAAGAAATGGTTGTACCTGTATCTTCGCAGGTGCCGGTTTCAGCCAAAGGTGCAACGGGCACACCTGCTTCGAAGCGTTGGAAATGGACGACTCCACTCCTGTGGATAGTGACATCCATCCATTCCGAAACAGCGTTTACAGCAGAAACTCCAACGCCGTGAAGGCCCCCTGAAACCTTGTATGAACTGTTGTCGAATTTACCACCGGCGTGTAATTTAGTCATAATGACTTCAGCTGCCGAGACGCCATAATCTTCGTGCAGCCCAACAGGTATGCCCCGTCCATAATCGCGAACAGTGAGTGAATGGTCGGCATTCAGCGTAATGTCGATTCGCGCCGTATGGCCTGCAAGATGCTCGTCAACCGAGTTATCTACGACTTCCCAAATGCAGTGGTGAAGGGCTGTTCCGTCGTGCGGGTCGCCAAGATACATTCCTGGTCGTTTCCTTACGGCCTCAAGGCCCTCGAGAACTTGGATGCTGGATGCGCTGTATTCGTCTGTCAAAATTATTCCTCCGATGGGGTTTTTAAGATGGGTTTTTGCGGCCCCGATATGGTTTGAAAAGTGAGGGGGTTCTTGAGATAATTTTGGCCCGCAGTCCTCTATTTCTCTCCCCTCACGCCCCTCTACATCTATACCCTGTGCCGAGGGGGTATAAAGGTACTGTAAAAGGGGTGTCAAACCGGTCGTTTTTTCGACCTTGTTTTCGTCTTGAAACACCCCTTTTAGAGCACCTCAAAACACTTTAGAATTCGTTCGAAAAAATGCAAAAAAAACCTCCCTTTTGAAGAGAGTTGTCAACACTTTACAAGCGAGAGCGTTAAGAAGCGTGCCAAAGTCGCCGAAAGTATGCCCAACCCAAAGATCTGTGTATCTCTTGAAGAAACAACCGTGAAAGCAATGGTTGACGAAGCTGCTCGTGCAGGAATTCAAGGTGCCGATATGGTTGAAGTCCGTTTTGACCGTTTGTATCTCAAAAAGCCTCAAGCGACCATTTCAGAAGACGAAGATGGGAACCGTGTGTCAACCATGCCCCCAGTCAATGAATGGCCCGTCATGGATTTTGACCAAGTCAATATCGATGAATCAATCGCAGCGCTCAAAGAAGCCATTGCACTTCCAGTCATCTTCTCTGTCCGCTCCGTTCGCGAAGGCGGTCATTTTGCTGGTGATGAAAAACAACGATTAGGAATTCTCCAAGCAGGAATCGATTCCAACGTCAAATGGATTGACCTTGAGATGTCGATAAAGGCCAAAGATCGAAAGTCACTTGTCGAAGCAGCAAAAGCAGCAAACTGTCAAATCATTGCTTCTCAACACGATATGAGTGGAACGCCAAGTTCTGAAGAAATCATCTCCATGGTATCTTCAAATGCAGACAATGGAGACATCGTCAAATTCTGCACCACTGTCAAAGACCATCAAGATGCACTGCAAATTGTCGATGCGGCAAACACATTGAGTGCTCAAGATTCAACGCCACCTTACAGCCTTATGGCTCTCGGAAACGGTGGCGATTGGGCTCGGCTCCACGCCCCAACACTTGGCCAAGAATTGGTCTACGCAACCATGCGAGATGAATTCCGACTCTCTGACAAGGGCCTTGTGAACGTTCGAGACCTTCAAGATGCTTGGAGACTCTTAGAGTATTGAGTTCGAACAGAGCGCTCGCAAACAGCGTTTTTAGCGCATCCCCGTTCCATTCAGGCTTGGCCATCGGAAGGTTCTGAATCCGGTGGAGGTAAGTGTTGGGTCACGGGTTGCTCAAATGGGCTACTTTGTGGCAATTCAACGACCTCTTTTTCGGTTGGTATAATCTGTGGGGGCGCCGGATTGTATTCGGGTGGTGTAGCAAGTGAAGGTACGTTGTGGTGTTCCGGTTGCCGAACTCCTAAGCCCGCCTTCATGTACTTTGCATTCAAGATGAAAGGTATAGCAAGTGTTCCAAGAAAAGCGACCATGAACACAAGAGATACCGTGAATGGAGGCAAAATGAAACTCCGTTCAGTAGTGATGATGGTCACATCAGCAGCAACAATTGAGTTTGGTGATTCGGCATCATTGTCATGGACATTGTCCCAAGTATCGATAACAATATAGAAATCTTGCCAATTTGTTCCTGTAAAGAAAGAGGAATAAATCTCCGGCCCATCGAGATTGAGTGCGAAATTAACGTTGGAGACTTGTTCATATTCATGTGAATCTCGATACGTCTTCCAACCCAAGAAATTGAAACTTCTCCATTCGGGCGGGATATTGGAAAGAGACTGCTCAAAATCATTGTAGAACATATCTGAGGAGTCATGAGCAGAATGGTAGGATGAGGTATAACTTTCGTATTCCTCGGTAGTGAGCAGATAGATGTCGCCATTAACTGGATTGAGGTCTGTATCTTGCAAGGTTATGCAAACTGTGGTTCGGTAATCTGCTGAAAGGTTGACTCGTAAGGCACCGACACTGTCATTTCCAATGAGGAGCGTGGTGTAATGATTCTCTTCGAGTGGCTCAAGACGTGGCCGCATCCACGTTTCATACATCCAAGGTTCTTCAGGGCTCAGTTCAGCATCGTAAGTCGGTGGAAAGGAAGTGTCAGAATCGGAACGGTCCATGTCGCCTTCTTCATAGTACATCCCATCATCATCCCATCCGCCCCACCACATTCCGTTGTGGAATGGGACCAAAGAAAGATGTTGAGCAGTCTCATTCCAGCGAATAGGGGATGTATCTCCTGCACAGGAATCTGCAGCTTGGACTTGCATCGACATTGGGCTCGAGAGTAAAACCAAAAGCATCGGCAAGAGCAAGGTCAGTGTAATTGAACCCACTCGTACGTGCGATGACATGACCTCTCCTCATGCAAGGATAGGAAAGGGGGTTATACAAACTAACGGTCAACCTCTTCGGCGAAGAGGTCGTATGTATCCACTATCATCGCTTCTGCGCTCATCTTTCGATAAGATTCCGGGGGCAGGAGGTGGTGCGTGGTGATCCATGCCGAGCAAACCGCCTTGGTTTTCGACATGCTCAACATCCGTATAGGTTTCAGCAGCTTGCTTTGCTTCATCCTCAAGTTCGGAAGGTTCTCGCATGACCAACCAACCGAGAATCAATGCTACTGCAATCAGTGCAACAAAGGTTGCAAGGTCAGAACCCGCATCAGTAAGCCAACTCTTCCATTCTTCTACACTAAAGTCCGACAAAGATGGTGGTGCAGAAGGTTCTGGGATAACGCTGATTTCTTGGTCCATGGAATCACAAATGCCAACACTGTCACATACTTCTAAGCGGATTGTATAGGTGCCGACTTCGCTCCAACTTCCACTGACTCGAGACTCTGTACCTGTTGGAGGTTCAACCCAATCATCTGCAGTATTTCCGTTGTTATCGGCATCGATTTCGATGTCTAAATCCCATCGGACTATCAAATCTGGACTGAGTGTTTCATCTCGGTCTGAAATGGAACCATCGCTGATGTTTGTATCACGATACACTGCTAGGCCGAGATTTGATTCAATGTCAGAAATGTTTGCCACAAATGAATTCGTATCTGAAACTATGATTTCGTCTGGGATGAAAATATCATGGATGATTGGAGGGTAATCAATGATGACGGTGAAGTAGGCACGAGACACATCACCAGTTCCAAACGCATCTCGAACAGTGAGTGAGACCGTGTATTCACCAGGCAGTGAATAAGCGTGCCAGGGTGTTGCGCCATGATCTAATGGGGAGCCGTCTCCGAAATCCCAAGTGTATTGAACAAGGCCATTCCATTCTACTGAATTCACATCTAATGGGACGTATTTTCCTTCAAAGGATTGGTCGCCATCACGGGTTCCATCGGAATCAAAATACAACAGGGAATGAGGTGCTGCAAAGGTTTGGTCTTGTTCATTGAAGGTTCGAGACCAATCCAAATCAGTCACTTCAGGAAGAACGCTTGAATCAGTCATTTGTTCATCGTTATACCAAGCATCGAGAATCTGAACTGCGATGATTGGCAGAGGGTTCGCAATTTCAACGGTCAAGATTCTGGCGATACTTTGTTCACCAGCAGCATCGGTAACAAACAGAGTAACTGTATGAACGCCCGGCTGTGAGAAAGAATGCGTAACTTGTGGGCTTGCGCCAAAGGATTCGTCATCAGAGAAACTCCAATTGTAAGTCAAATCACTTGAATCTCCAACGGTGCCATCGGGGTCGAATGAACTACGTCCATCAAAAGTATAGGGCGTTTCAACTTGGCCATCTTCAACACGGAAGTCGATGATTGAAGTTCCAGATGTGGTCGTTTTTACAATGAAATCCGCAACCGGTATTTGGTTCAACACCGATACGGATAACAAAGCAGTAGCCGAACTTCCATCGTCATCTGTAACGGTCAATTCAGCACTTTTTAGGCCCGGTGTGTCCCACGAAGGCATCGGATTTGGTGAATTGGAAGTCGTAAGCGTAAATTCATCTTCTCGGTCCGTAACTCCGCCGTCAAGGTTCACGCCTTCAGGGAAAAACCACGAATAAGAAACGATGCTGCCGTCTGAATCTTTGAAGACATCTGGCATTACGATTGAGGTATAGGTAAATGTTGACAGGTTATCTGAAAATATCTGGTATGGAACTCGATTATTCACATAAACAAGGATATTTTTGACGCCGATATTGATGCCATCTGAAACTGTTAATGTGAGGTTATACGTCGCATTGATTCCATTGATATTGCCCCATTCATGAGGCGCTTCATACATCCCAATTCCACCATCGGTCGTGCCATCGCCCCAATCCCATTGGAACGATAGGTTCTGTGTCGGAACATTGTCGACAGTGAGCGATGCGGAAAACAAAGTCATTTGGTTGGTGAGAATAGAGATTTCTTCCTCGATCATAACGCTGTTCACTGTAATGAGGGGGATAGGGGGGGGTGTATCGGTTATGTTCAATTCAAGGACATCGACATCTGACCACGAACCACCTTGGTCTTGAACACGCAATGTGGCGTTGTATTGTCCGATTGTTTGATAGGAACGATACGGTGATTTCAAACCGGATGTCGTCGAATCTCCGAAATCCCAAGCATAGGCAACCGGTGAGTCGAGATAAGGCAAGGAATTATTGTCGTATGAAAGACCCCATGCATCAAAACCATCACCTGAGAATTGGATGTTTTCCCAGGTCTGGGATTCATTCGGTGAAAGCGTTCCGTTTGCGGTTGGCTTCATGTTGTCGAGGATTTGGGGTGAAGTGGATAAGGTGTCAACCGTTGTGCCAATCATGTCTTTCATTTCCATCTGGAAAGTATACTGTGAATTGTAGGGAGCGGTGAACCAAATGCTTTCTTCAGTAGCAACGCCACCACCAGCAGACACTCGCTTTGTTTGGGTGTCGACAACGACTCCACTGCTATCCAGCACCTTGGTTGTTACATCAAGGTCTTCAAAGAAAGCGTTGGAGAAGACTTCGTAATTGACTTGAGCTGTATCTGGTGCTCCATCTCCATCACGGTCGCTCAAAATGGTTGTATTGAGCGTCATTGACGCTGGTGAGGTGATTCTTGCCGCTTCGATATCAACCGTACCTTGTGGATATGAAGGTCCACAAGAGGTGGAATCACAATCTGCGATTGTGCTGGCATGCCCCGTACTGGCCCAAACCTCATCGGTCACGTTCCCGCAACCAGGAATCAGTGCAGTCGCGACATTGTTTTGGAAGTTCAAATCCGTGGCGGTCCACAAACCATCCGCTGTAGCACGTGAGACTACAACACCATCGAACTGACTGACATCGGCGGTCAAACGCATGGTCAACGGCGCTGGAGAAGAGGACCCTGGCGTGAATTTGAATGCTCGAATACCCCAGCCTTCAACGTCATGGCCAGTTGATGACCATGGCCCTGACCAATCGCTGTTGGTATCCGCAGGTTGCACCTTGCAGAAAGAAGCTGGGGAACACGTTGAGGTCAAATCAAGGTTTGAAAATCCATAGATTCCCTGAGAAGAATCCAAAACTGCTGCAATCGAAAAGTTCGCAAAAATCTCCCCCATGGTTCGGCCAAGCATACCGCTTTGACCGCTCACTGGAGAACGTGCTAAGTTCTCTACTCCAAGCCCGCCGGTGGCGGTATCTTGAACCAATTGACGAACGGCAGGGCCACCGCCAAGATGGTCTGCTAGATACATCGTGAAAATGAAACCTGCACCGTAATCGGCAAAGCGTTGATTCCACCATCGCACTGAAAGTTCAGAAGATTGAGTCCACTGATTCAAGTGACTAACGAGCGTTGAATCGGCACCGAAGCACAGGTAAATGGCAACATCTGCGTTACCTTCATCAATCCATGCGTTTTCATACGGGTCGAGTGCATTATGCAACAAGTGTTCCAATTCGTGGGCCAGAATAGATTTGCCCCAAGACAAAGTGACATCTGCATAATCGACAAATACAGCCTCACGTGAATTGGACATGGAAGGAGCAAAATATCCACCGATGTTGTAGGCACCATCGATATCGTAAATGACGATTTGAACTTGACAATTATTGTCCACATCAGGAGGTGCAAGGCCTCGGCCGTCTTGGTAATCCTTGCCGTAATAGGTCGTCATGGTTGGATAGATGGTTTGGTCCCAGGATGATGCTAGATTGTTCAAAACAGTGGAACTGAGTGTTCGACCGGCTTGGACTAAGAAAGCAACTGTTGTTGTGGTTTTTGCAACATAAGCGTCAACGGAACCACCTGAAGTTGGAACGGTTAATTCATCGTTGACAACGTGAGCATTGCATGCCCGGCCACCTGCTCGTGCAGAAGTTTGTGGCTCATAGGCCATGTCTTCAACGCCGGGCCGACCCGCATCAATCCACTCTTTTTTCAAGAAGGAGAAGGCTGAAACGACAGGTTCTTCTTCTTCTATCATCAAATATTCGTCGCCCATTTCCAATTCAAAATCAGCGATATCTCCGATAACAATTCCGCCTGCATCATAAGGCAGTATCTCGTTTACCTCATCAGATTCAGCACCAACTGTAAGCAAAAGTGGAGAGATTCCTGAGGCAAAAAGCAGGGTTACCAAAAGCAAGGCGGTATTGGAGCGTAGTTCCGACATTTATCACACCTCATTTATCCGCAAGACTGCTAACATCTACACGACTTGAAATGAGGTATTTAAGAGTGGGTCTATGAGGCTTCATACATGCTCATGCAGGATGGAGGAGATTTACGGACTTGCCAACGATTCGCCATTCTTGCCATACTCTTGCTTCTTTGCTCTCTCAGCACCTCGTTTTCACAACCAGTTTATGCAGTAGAAGCACCCTATGAAGCCGTAGAAATATGTGATTATGTCGAACAACTTGAGTTCAATGGCACTTTAGCCAATGAATCTGTGCACTGGCAAACCAGCCTTGGGCCGCGAGTCCCAGGTACGAATGCTTCTGAAACATTCAGAAATTCCGTAGAAGAGAACTTGACTCAATGGAATGTAAGCATGCACGAATACACGGTTGACAACTTGACTTTTACCAATATTGAAGCCGTTATGGAACCTGTAGGAGCCGATAACAACACCCCTCGCATAGTCTTAGTTGCCCACTATGACACTCGAAATGTTGCGGAACGAGACCGTGATGAGAATCGGACCAACGAACCGATCGTCGGGGCAAACGATGGAGCAAGCGGAGCGGCTGCTCTGCTCGAACTTGCACGAATCATTCCCCCGATGAACCTTGAATATGGAGTTGAATTACTCTGGACAGATGCAGAAGACCAGAATTACACACCTCACCGGTTCTTTGGTGCAGAAAAATGGGCGGAAGACCAAACTCAGCAAGAAATCAATCGCACTGCAGCCTTCATCGTCTTGGATATGATTGGAGATGCAGACTTGCAATTAACACACATTTGGCCCGGCGATGGTGCGTTATGGAGCACCATTCCACCTCTTGCTGAAGCACTCGGGATGGTTGAAAATAAAACCGATTGTAATGACGAAATCGGCGTGAAGGTTTTCGACCAGAACACTTCAATCGGCGTCTTTGATGACCATGTACCTGCATTGAATATTGGTATTCGAGCAATCGATCTTATCGATATTCGATTTGGCCCAGGAGCGCAAGCATTTGGCGGCTACTGGCACACGCATGAAGATACCCCCGACAAAGTAAGTGCAGATTCTCTCGAAAAGGTCGGCCGCTTGGTTGAACTCGGTTTAAGAAGCGGGGCATGGATGACAGCAAACACCACTCAGAATGAAAGTGTAGAAGACAATAATACAGAGGATGAAACGACGGTTGTAGATGAACTACCAAAGTCCAAAACATATTCTATGTTAGAGATATTTGCTGCAGCCTCGTTCATTTTGCTTCTTCTATTGAGGAGTTTTTTCAGATGGACAATTCGTAACAATTCCTCATAAAGTCTTGCGCGGCAATTGAAGCAAAGGGTATTATCCGCGCATGCCTTGACCTCAAACAAGCGGAGGTGAGAAAATGGACGATGACCAGATGGATGAGAAACTTGTAGCCCTTCGTGCTCGCGTTCAATCCAAACTTGATGCATCAGAAGCTGCCAAAGCATCTAGGCAAAAAGCGGCTGATGAAGAATTGGTCATCGAAGCACATGAACTCGATGAAGCGGTCGAAAAGGCAACGGTTCGTTTTCAGTCGAAACTCGATGAACTTGACCAATCTGATAAATCGAGACTTCTTACTCTTGCAGCCTCGCTGATCTTGATTGGTAGTATTCTTGGTATGGCGTCCGGCGCATTGATTCTCAACGGTAATCCCGATGATTTACTATCTTCGACCTTGTTTGAAAGAGCTGAACTTGTTGATGTTTCAGGCATCGCAATCGAGGCTGAAGAAGGACACGGTGTCGAGAACGTCACCATCCAATTACTCGATGTCGACACCGGTGAAGTGATCGCTAAGATGGCAACGGATGAAAATGGCTATTTTAGATTCCAAAAAATCCAAAGTACGGTGATGACACTCCATGTTGAAGCAGATGGATACATCACAGTTGAACGTGATTTCATTCCTGATGAAGCAGGGGTGAAACCAATCACAATGACACCAGGTGAAGGGCTACGAGTCGAAGAAGGCATCACAAATGACGATGGGTGGACGCTTGAATCAGCCGTTGGTCTCTCCACAATTGTTGGAATATTTACAGTCTTGACCGCCTTAATCGGTTTCCAAGCAGCGGTTGAAGTTCGTCGAGCAAAGCATTATCGAAGGACTCAATACCTTGCAGGTTTCGCTTTATTCAGTCGTGGATTAATCATCTTTGGACCTTTGATGATTCTTGTTGGAATGATTCTGCTAAGTATTTCAAAGGACCATTTTGATGATATCGGTGGTGATTGAATGTACCTCATCACAGTTGAAGGCGGTGATGGTTCTGGCAAAGGTGAGGCAGCGAGAATATTGCTTGAATTGGCCGCTGAGTATCCTTTCCCTGACGTCCATGCCACTCATGAGCCAAGGCGACACAGTGAACTTGGTAAGTTGGCGCTTACATCAGTAAAACTGGGTAATAAAACCCCACTCGAAGAAGCCGGCCTTTTTGCTGCTGACCGCCTTGACCATTCCCACACCTGGATTCGACCTCTTTTGCAAAAAGGGCACGTTGTCATCTCCGACCGAAACATCCATTCCTCTTTGATCTACCAAGGAATCGTCGGTAAACTTGGCGTTGAACATGTCGCCAAAATGAACGCTGCTGCGATGATTCCAGATTTGGTCTTGTGGATAGACTGCGACCCGGATAAAGCGATGAAGCGTATTGAATCGGGCACCTTGCGGATGAACAGTGAAAAACAGGAATATTTTGAGACCGCTGAAATTCAGAAAACAATTCGTAAAGGATTCATCGATTTACTTTCAGGTGATTCCAAAGCACCGGCACCTTTCGACAAGTGTTGTGTTGTCGGTCCGATTTTGAATGAAGGAGGGCTTGATGAACTGAAGAAAAAACTCCGTTCCGAACTCCGTGCTTTCTTCAATCGCAAACCAGCACCACTCAATGTTGTAGCCGATGAAGTAGACCGGTATTTGCTTCGCACCTTAGTGGTCGATGTCAAGAAACAACAACGCCTACCTGGCGCCCCTCAAGAACGTACTTCAATTCATACTGGGTGGCTTTCAGGTCGCTCTCCTGCACAATGGATGGCGTATGCTGAAGAAAAGTGGGATTCCGAAAAAGCAGGTGCAAATGATGTGCCTGCGACACCTCATGCACATTCGTGTTGGTCGGTATTGGGGACATTATCCTTGATTGTCGGTTCAAGCGAAGTGCCTCGCCTCCACAGAGCGTTCGGGCCACATCGTATGGTGACGCAACGCCATACACAGAGACTCATCAAGTGGATGGAGAAAACACGTTGGGTTCACAAACAACAATCGCATGTGCCTTTTGCTGAGGCACAGGTGTTCAAACTCCGGGACAGCCGTTTAGGCTATGGTCGCCTAGCTCTTGCCATGTGGCCTCTACGCACTCAAATTGCTTCATGGCGGCGAGCGAATCCTGATGCAGAATGGGTTGATGCGTTGCGAACAATCTTGATTCCAGTGGATGGCAGACCACCACGTCCTTCGATTCGTACAGCGGTCGGATTCATCTGTAAACGACTCGAATTATTGAGCAGTGGACATGAAATGTGCCCGGTGCCGTCATCGATTGAAGAATTATTAGCGTGGTGGGAAAATCCTCCGCCAAAGAATTGATCATTCTTCCTCTTTGACTTCCAATTCAAAACGAGCATTGCCTGGCAATTTCACATGACTTGCATCTTTAAAGAAATGGGGGCGGGCAGAATATGCCGCAGCAGTAAGAATTGCAATACCTATGCCAAAGGGCGCTCCAGTGAGGGGCCGAGTGAAATTGTTTGACTCATAAGAAGTGAGTAATTGGGTAAAGCCATCAATCAACAATGGGACACAAAGAACAGCACCCATCCCAATCCAAGCCATCGTCCTACGATTCCCTCTATAGATTTTTTCAAGCCATCGGTCAGGTAATAATGAAAGACAAGAATCCTTGATTGTCCAGCGATTGTACCCATAGCGCGAATACACCAATCCGCCAATCGCTAAGCCGAAGAAGATTCCAACATCGCGGGTGCATACCGGCATTTGATTGCCATTGATTTCCCATGAACGTTCGTGTTTATTATGGCAATTCAAGTCTCCAAACATGTAGATGAAGCCAGTATAAGGGTCAAGTTCAGTCCAAGTAAACGGTTCGCGAGTATGCAAGGTTCCATCCTCATGCATATAGACTAATGAATCCGGCGTATTGCCTTTTGAAAATGCACCATCTACAGTTGCATAGTCCCAAGCATTCGCTCTACCACCAAGTTCTGGAACACTTCCTGTGGGCAACAGCAGAGGGGCAAGGAAAAAGGAGATGAAGAAGAAAGTACTGATCCCAAAGACCCAAAGTCCGACTTTACGTTCTCGACGACGGTCGAATAAGCCGTTCTTCTCCATATCAGGGGCAGTAAGGGCCAACTGATGAAGTTTCTCTCGGCAGAAGGCGAGTATTGATGTGCGGTGTCCGCGTAGAGGTGTCATGAGCCTCAAAGAAGGAGAGCCGGTTGGTCTTGGAACCGGGCTTCAGGCTGGGGCATTCATGGGTCTTTATCTTGGATTCAGTTTAGCCGTTATTTCAGTACTTACCGACCCTGGTGAACTCAAACGCTTGGTCTCCTTGATGTGTATACCTCCAATGTTCGGTGCGGTTTTGCTTGGTCCGTTTTTGGCTAGGCGTCGTCGTCCTGTTTTTTTGGGCCAACAGCCTCTTGTTCAGGCTCGAGAGATATTGCACCGCTTCAATGAAGGCCGAGGGAACTGGCGTGTCCTCAGTCATGTGAAGAGCGACGGAATGGCGATTCGTATCGACATGCACAACTTGTCCAATGTTACTGGAGTGGTCGATGCTGGTTTGGTTTTGGCTGAACAATATTCTATCAAATTCATTGTCGGTCAAGGCGCTTCCAACAGCCGCCAACCTGAATTGAGAAACAAAGTTCTGTCTCAAATCGAAGATAAAGTAAGTATTGCTCGTCGTAAAAGAAGCGCCAAGTCAATTGAAGTTTCACCAGAACCGACCGTCAAGTACGTCGACCAACAGAAGAAAATCAATCGTGCTATCTTGATTCTTCTTCCAATTGTATCTTTCTTTGCATGGCTGGAAATGAAATAGATAATCTTTCCAAAGCAAAAGAATGAGAAAAGCCCAATGTTGTGCATCATAGAGTTTTTCAAGCCCATCCTTTACATGAGGCGGCGTTCTTGCTCTCTTCATGACGGACATGCAAGACCTGCTTCGGCGTCTTGAAAAAGGCGGGATTGAAGTCCCCGAACATGTCAAAAAGGCCATGCTTAAAGTCGAGATTGCCGATTTTACTGATTACGATGTCGAACCGTTTTTTGCCGACCGACCAATTCCATTTCTTGAAACCGATGAAGGTGGTCTCAAAACGATTTCAGCACCGCATATGATTGCTACGCTGTTGCATCATTTGGAATTATCAGAAGGGCAAGAGGTCGTGGTTTTGGGTGCAAAAGGTGGCTACATCGCCGCTCTTGTCGCCATGATTGTTGGCGAGAACGGACGAGTTCGTCTGCTTGACCCGTCTCAACTGGCTGTTGAACACGTCCAATCACGCTTCACCCATTGGCCGACCGTTGAATCACGAGTCTTGGAAGCCGTTGAAGTCGCACCTGTGGCGTTTCCAGGGGAATTGAACCGAGTGCTCATCACAGGACAAATCCGAGAATTACCTGAATGGCTCGCCTCTCGAGTCGTTGACGGAGGGTTTGCTCTTGCCCCGCTTGGCAATACTGCAGGCCAGCATCTGATGAAACTTGAGCGTCAAGGCGAGGAGATGTTCTCTACCGATTTAGGACCAGTCTCGTTTGGTCCTATCGATGTCAAAGATACCGAAACTGGACCAATGAACCCCAATGAATTGGCCGATTTACTCGAATTAACCCTTGAGACCTGTGAAGAACTTGAGATGGGTGAAGAAGATGAACGGATTGCTCTACAAGACTTGATTGTCGAACTGCGTCAACTCCCTGCCGACTTACCGCCGCCTGGTGAAGGTGGTATTCCAATGAGTGAGCATCCAATGGTTCAGTTAATGTGGGAAGCAGCTCCTTCTTTCCTCCGCCTTTGGCCAATGTTGCAAATGATGCTGCACCCGAACCTTGCCCAACCTGGTGCGGTGGATTGGGATGAAGATGATGACGATAACGGTCAACATTTTGATGAGTTTAAGCGTTAATCTCGGAATTTAATGGCATCTTTGAACGAAAGCATTGATGTCCCGTATGCTAAACCTTGATGCACACCCCTATGAGGCACCGGCCTCTCGGTGCAGCATGGCACGGGGCGGTCTGGACAGCGAAATCGCTCGCTTGAAGCACAAAGATGTGCGACAGCGAAGACGCGCTATTCGTGTCTTGTTCGACACTGACATTCCAAGAGCACTCGATGGTTTTGTTCCATTGCTCAACGATAGGGATGCTTGGTTTCGCTCAAAAGCACTTGAAGCTCATCGAAAGTGGGCGCCAAAGCAAGGTGTAGAATCTTTACGAACTTTAGCCACCCATTCTTGGATTGATGCTCGGCGGTGTGCTGCTAATTTACTGGGAGAATTCTCTCAAGACACCAGTGAAATCGCACTGTTGTTGATTGAAGATGAAGATTTGACTTGTACACGTAAAGCAGCAGAAGCATTACTCACAGGCGAGGATACCGAGCGTTATGCTGAACAATTCCGAAATCACAAAGACAGCGCCCTGCGACGGATGGCTGTTTTGAGTGAAGGTGCAGATGCAAAACATCGCTCTGTGGCCCTCCACGATGAAAAGAACAGTGTTTGTGAAGCAGCGTTACAAGCCATTATTGACAACGGTGAGACGCTGTCGGAGAAGGATATGAAAGAGATTCTTACCCGAGGGCTCAACTCCATTTCTTTGCTCCCATCTGCTGTTCAGAACTCTGGCGAGGTGTTGGTTGAAATCGCTCGAAGTGCGGATGGTCAAACGATGAAAGCATTGGTCAAAGAACTCCGTTCACAATGTGAATCCTTACAAGACGATGCGGTCCAACTGCTCCTCAAACATGAATTATACGTTGTTGCAGGACGCTGGATGCAAGGAAAGAAAGGCAAAGATATCGACGCACTGCGCTGGAACATAATCCGACATGAATCGGTTGATGTAATCGAACGCGCCCGCTTACTTGAACGACTTATTGGGCGCTGTGGCGAAGTTCAAATCGCTGAAGAAAACCGCTTATTCCTTGCCGAATGCAGTGATGATTTGCTCCGAATTACAGCAGAGAACCTTTCAACCGCCTCTACTGAACTTGGTATATGAGCCGCCCATCCTCTGGCATCCGCTTTCTTATCGACGCAACAGAAGGAGAATCTCGACGCTTGTCCGTTGGTATTGAAATCAAGGGTCCTTTTACCTCTTCAAACCTCACTGTACATTTCCCACGTTGGGTTCCTGGCTCCTATTTCCTACGCGAACCGATTCAGCATATGACTGATTTTATCGCGACCGACCAATCTGGAAATACCCTCTCAGCACAACGGAAAGATGTTGATGCAATGCGAATCAAAGTGTCCCCAAATACCGATAGTGTGATGCTTACCTACCGACTTCTTGCTACTGACCTTTCGGTTCGTTCCAATCATTTGGACACCACCCACTTGCACATGATGCCACCGTTCACTTGGTTCATGCCAACTGAAGGAATCGATTCTACGAGAATGAATATGGAGCATGTCGTTGAATTGCATTCACCACAAGATTGGACCGCTGCGACCCAATACACCGCTACTGGAAACCGGACTGGCAAAGGTGAACTGACATCAAATCCAGGCATCACGCACTGTTTTACTTCTCCAAATCGTGATGAATTCCTCGATGCTATCATCGAATGCAATCCAAATCCAATGGATTCTTGGGTTGTTGAAGGACGTACACATCATCTCAAATTATGGGACAGTGGCGGACATCCGGTCGATGCTGGAATGCTTGAACGATTCAAACTCGATATGGACCGTGTGGTCAAAGAACATCACGCTTTGTTCGGAATACCACCTTGGGATAATTATGTCACGGTCATTCAACTGACTGAAAACATGCGAGGCGGTCTTGAACACCTCAATTCTCAAACTTCTATGCTGCCACGTCAATGTCTCATGCCCGGGCATGATGATGAATACCGAGACTTGGTAAGCCTGTACAGCCACGAATACCTCCATCGATGGAATGTCAAGCGATTACGTCCTCGAAATTTCCTTGACTATGACTTGCAACGTGAAACACATTCCGATTTATTGTGGTGGTTTGAAGGTGGAACTTCTTGGATGGGCGACATGCTCTGCGTTCGTTCTGGCGCTTGGTCCGAAGAAGACTGGCGTAAGGATTTCATGCGAAAGATGAAGCGTCATACTGCCCGTCATGGAATGGAAAGTGAATCATTGGCAGAATCCAGTCATGATGCTTGGATCCATTTGTATCGAGGTCATGCGTTTTCTCGAGAAACTCAAATTTCATATTATCTCGAAGGTGAATTGGCCATTATGCAACTGGATACAGAATTACGTCGTCGTTCCAAAGGCGATGTTGGTGCCTGTGATTTGATGGCAGAATTATGTCGGAAGCATGCCCTTGAATACGATGGAGTCGAGCGATTAGGCGTCACCTACAAAGATATCCGTAGAGCCTTGACTTCAATGAAAGGTGGACGGCAATTGGGTTCATTACTCGATGCGTTGATGCACGACCGGAAAGTACCTGATATGGAGACCACTATGGCCTTTTTCGGATTGAGTCTGGTTCCTGAAAACACTCCAAAAGACGGAGATGATACGCATGGATGGCTCGGATTAAATCTGTCTGGAAAAAATGGAAAAGTAACGGTCTCCTCTCACCTCAAAGGCTCACCAGTTCGCCATTGTGTCATGCCAAGTGATGAAATCATCGCTGTTGATGGTGTGCGAACTTCTTCTTTGAAAACTCTGAAAACTTCACTCAAAGGAAAAGCTGGAACCGATGTGCAGTTGATGGTCTCGCATGAAGGAATCATTCACCAACACGCTGTCAAACCTATCGCTTCGCCACAGCATGGAGTGAAATTAGAAGGGAAAGGCAACGCTCGTTGGCGTGCTTACATCGCCACACGTCAATCCAGTTGAGTCGGTGCGTGCTGCGCAAGTACTTCCAAAGGGACATGAATCGGTGGCAAATGGTCGGCGATAGTATGGCGACTGGTTTTAGGAGGAAAAACGTCATCTGAAAGGCACATGTCAACGACTTGTTGCTTGGTAATGGAGTCAATATGAGCCGCCGGCCAAACATCGACTTCGATTCGTTTATCTTCAAGATAATCAACACATATTGCTGGAACTCGTGCCAAATTGAGTACTCCAGCAATCGAATAACGGTGATGGCCATCCAAAAGAGCACCTGTTCGCTTATCGACGATGAGGGGTTTGGTAGAACCACCCCAACGTTTGGTCATTTCAAGCAATTTATCTCGGTTTCGAGGTTTGATTTCCTCATGCGGTTTGAGCCATTCGTACGGCACGAGGTGCACATCTTCTTCATCCCACATTGACCCGTTCCAACGCACATTCTGCGATAATGCTTTGTCTAACTTGCACCGCCATTCAATGTAAAGGAGGTATTGTATGTCGGATAGAGATTGGCCAAATCCTGCTCTTGAAGCAGATGTTCCCGCTCTTGAATGCCCACCAAACGTCATCGACTGGATTGGGAAACTTCCCAAACCTATTCTCGAGATTGCCTCGACCGTCGCCGAACATGGTGGTGGAATTTGGATTGTTGGCGGTGCTGTACGAGATGCTTGTCTTGGATTAGAAGTCCACGATATCGATTTCGCAGTCTCGCTTGAGCCGCAACGAATGATGGAAATATTCCCTGATTCAATTCCCACTGGTATCGATTACGGCACCATCAGCCTTCGAGGTGGAGAACAGTTCTACGAAGCAACAACACTTCGTACCGAAAGCAACTACGACGATGGACGTCGGCCAGAACAAGTTGATTGGGGCGTTTCGTTGTCTGAAGACCTTGAACGTCGTGATTTTACCATCAATGCGATGGCCATTGATATTGCCCGAAAAGTGATGCATGACCCACATCATGGACTCCAAGATATGGAGAGAGGGATGCTACGAGCAGTTGGTCAAGCCCATCGAAGAATTTCTGAGGATGGGTTGCGCATTCTTCGCGCTTATCGTTTCCTCGACCGAGGTAAAGCTGGAGTTTGGACCTTTGATTTTGAATTGAGTGAGGCACTGCGGCAAAACTCACATATGCTCAAAGCCGTCACACATGAACGGATTTGGATGGAATGGCTCAAAATCCTCAACGGCAAGAACATGGCGCAAGTTGTTGAAAAAATGGCTCATGATGGTGTATTGGATTGCTTTTTACCGGGTGAATGGAGCGCACAACATCTGCGTCTGGCGGCACTTTACCATCCATTTGTTCATGATTTCAATGGACTCACGCGATTCGCCCTACTCCTTGCAGAGTCTTTTTCTATAGAGGTTGAGCAATCACTTGTTGAACTTAAACTCTCCAAAAAGGAACGAACTTACATTCTTGACCTTCACGAACGTTTTGGAACCCTCCCCGTTGATTCACGAGCGAGTTTGCGGGTCTTTCGCGCCGTCCTTGAAGAGCATGCTGAACAACATTTGAAACTTGAAGTGGTCCTTCGTAGCCACAAAATTTCCCCTTCGATGGGAAGTGGTTCGGAGGATGCTGACGCAGTCTACGCTTTACTCGAAGCACTTGAAACTCTCACACCTTTGAAAAGAGGTCATGATTCATTGATTGATGGTCATTGGCTTATGGAACGTACTGGATTAGGAAAAGGGCGAGCACTCGGCCGTTTGAAAGCCTGGCTTCACCGACTCCAAATCGAAAGAGACTTGGACACTTCAGCCGATATCGAAACAGCACTTTGTTCCCTTCATTGGACTGAAGAAAACCATATGGATTGGCCTCAATTACAATTTCCCGATTGAATTGTCGGCATCAAGTTGATGTGATAGAGTCGGTGTGCTTGGTTCATGCAAGGCAACGCTGCACGTGATATGGTCTTCAACAAGATTGAAGAAAAAATGATGACCAAGGGCATCAATCTTGCTGTTTTAGACAATCAAGAATTAGCCGCAGTAGCGGTTCGATTTACTGGTGACGCACCTCCAAATCATTTGACTCGAGAAACAATTATTGACATCTTATCCGAACAAGATTCGGTTCAAAAATGGGCCCTTTCAGTGAAAGATAAAATTGGCTCAAACGTTCGTGAAAAGGTCTCAACAGCCAGTTCAAGGGCACATACTGCAGCCGAAAACAATCCAATGGCAGCGCAAATTACGGAACGTTTTGGAGTATGGCTCAAAGAATCGGGATACACAGCTGTTCAGTTAACCCAAATGCTTGACACCAATGCTGATGGGTATATTTCAAATCAGGAAGCAACTGCGCTTGTTCGGAAAATTTCGAACAAAGAACCTCCTGGTTGGGTCATTGACCACATCAGTTCCATTATGGATTCAAACGCTGACGGGAGACTCTCTGTACCCGAATGGTGGCAGTTCTTGGAGTCGATTGGATTTGAGGCTGAGCAGGCTGATGAGGGCGATGAATTCGCCGACCTTGAGGAAGAGTTGATTGCTGAAAAGAAAACGGATGAAGAACTTGCTCGAATCAAAGCCGAAGAAGAACGCTACTTGGAGAAAGTAAATGCTGAAAAGAAAAGAAAGGCCTATTCTGGCCCTGGAGAAATCATACGTGTCAGTGATGGCAATCAAAAAGAAATTCAGTTGGATGGCTCTTTCCTCGTCGGCGAAAATAAATTAGGAAGCGGCTATTGGATTTCAGATACACGATTCGTTGTCCAAATCGCCGACTGGGGTAATATTTGGTGGATTGGGGAACTTGTTGAAGGTGGTATGAACACGACCTGTGTCGATCTTGAATCGCAAGCAGAATCTGCCCATCCAACAAACTTTGAAGGGTATTGGACTCCTATACCTCAAATTGAAGTGAATGATTCTGTACAATCTTATTCTTCTCAAAGTAGTTCGGATTCTATGCCTCATGATATGGCCGAAGAAAAAGCATCTCCCATCCATCAATCTACTGTAGCAGCAATAGAGCATCTTGAGAAGACGCGGCTTTCCAGTGAATCAACAGCAGTTCTCTCGCAATGTGTCGAACATACCGTCGTCATGAAGGTTGAGGAACACGGCCGGACCCTCTTAGGCTCCGGTCAATACCGTGGTGGTTGTACGATTCAAGGAGAAATCGATGGAGGGCCTTTCTCGGCTGAAATTATGCTCCCTGCAGAGGAAAATGAATTCGTTGAATCTCTTAAGCGAGCACAATTGATTAGATGCCAAGCAAAGATTATCAAATGGTCAAGTGGTTCAAGAATGTCAACACTCGAAGGTCGAGACCCTATGGTAAATTAACTCACTTGAGAGCACGGGCGATAACGATGCGCTGAACTTCTTGAGTTCCTTCATAGATTTGGGTAATCTTTGCATCTCTAAAGAAACGTTCAACTGGGAATTCCTTCGTGTATCCATAGCCGCCCAAAACTTGGATGGCCCGTTCCGAGACCCACATTGCGGTATCTCCAGCATACAACTTCGCCATACTGGCTTCTTTCGAGTGCCGAGGGCCGTTATGTTCGTAATGCTGTTGCTTGACCCAAGAAGCACGATAGACAAGCAATCGAGCCGCCTCAATACGTGTTGCCATATCTGCAAGATAGGCTGTAATCATCTGGTGTCGAGCAATCACTTGTCCGAATGCTTCACGCTCATGTGCATACTTGAGCGCTGCTTCAAAGGCTCCTTGAGCAATGCCCAAAGCCTGTGCTGCAATGCCAATACGACTGTTGTCAAGTGCATTCATTGCGATTGGAAAACCTTTTCCAACGCCTTTGAGAACATTTTCCACAGGCACTTTACAATCGTTGAGAATAAGGGTGCAGGTATCTGATGAACGGATACCGAGTTTGTTTTCTTTCTTACCAACTGAAAAACCTTCAAAAGAGGATTCAACGATAAATGCAGTGGAGCCTCCGTGCTTCTTTACGCCGTAGTCGGGATGGTCAACATCTTTGGCGAATAAGACCAAGATTTTGGCTTGAACACCGTTGGTGACCCACATTTTTTCGCCGTTGAGAATGTAATGCTTACCATCTTCAGACAATTTCGCTTTACAGATCATGGCTGCAGCATCGGTTCCAGCTCCTGCTTCTGAAAGTGAATATGCACCGACCTCACCTTCTGCAAGCCGAGGCAAGTAGTGTTCTTTTTGTGCATCGTTTCCATGCAGTGCGATGGTTTTGGCACAAAGACCAACATGTACACAATACATGACTGCGAATGAAGGGTCAACACGTGCTAATTCTTCCACGATAATCGATTCGGAAATGTCATCAACTGGTGAACCGCCGTATTTTTCAGGTATTGTGACGCCTTGAAGGCCGTATTCGAGGAACTGTTGCCATTCCGCCGAAGGTGCAATTTGATTTTCGTCGCGATGCTCAATTGTTGGGGTCAAGACGCTTTCTGCGAAATCCCGAACAAGTTCACGAATCATTTGCTGTTCATCGGTTTCGGCGAAATCCATAGGCGACCAAAGGGTGCTAAAACGCCGTCTCACTTAACCCGTTTGTCGCATTTGATTGGAGGGCGTATATGCCTCAATTTGAAATATGATGAGGTTTGGGCCGGATTAAGGAAGTGAAACCATGGACGATGAAGTGGTAGAATTCAGCGTAGCACATAACAGAAAATATTCTCGAGATCATTTGTGGTATCAAGAGAAAGACGACCGCTTGATGATTGGAGTCAGCGAATACCTTGCCGTAGAAATCGGTGAAGTTTTACGTGTGATTCTCCCTCAAGCAGAATACGAAATCGATGAAGGTCGAGACATGTTCTCGATTTGGACAGCAGAAGAAAAAGTAGCTTTCCCATCACAATGTTCCGGACTCATTGCAGAAGTAAATGGAGAAGTTGAAATTAACCCCGATTTGGTGAACGACTCCGCATACGACCATGGTTGGATTATCATCATCGACCCTCACGAATCGGACCTCGAGAATCTCCTCGACCCTGATGAGTATGTCGAATACCTTGCCGAACTTTGAGCAAAGGTCATACTCCGCCACTCTCGACCCTTTGTTATGACGGATGCTCTTCATCGACTTCGTGAGAGCCTTCGAAATGCCCCAGTTATTTGGAAAGGCGACTATCCCTACTTCATTCACCCCATCACCGATGGAGTTCCTCGACTTGACCCCTTGGTGCTCAAAGCAGTC
>JAACDG010000093.1 GCA_009937025.1 Methanobacteriota archaeon | reverse complement strand
TTTTGGCTGTTCTTTATGTCGGCCACATTCCTCATTCGTATTCATGTCCCTGATGCACCATCGGTTGCGCACGATGCAGCTTTAGAAATTACAGGGAACGATGCTTTTCGATATGGATTGGGCCTTGAAGCAGAAGTTTCGGGTGAAAACCGGTTGAGTGAATTATTGGAGAATGGAGAACTCAATGAAGCCTGTCTCATGCTGCAAAATCAGATTGCTGCAGGAAAGGAAGCCAATTGTTGGTTGGCACAAAACAGTGGGACATCCGCTCCATATGGCAATACTGGTACACCATCAGGAGAAACGGTCACTGTTCACCATCTGCTCGCTGTCGATGAGCATTCTTGGACGGTTACTCTTGATGTTTGGAATCGTGGAGGTGGGGCATGATGCAACCAATTTCATCTCCATCCAATGAAGACCGTGATGCTGGGCAGATGTTGCTCGCAACTGGCGTGGTCTTGCTGATGTCTTTACTTTCTATGGCGATCTTTGGAGTCAAAGTCGCAGGATTAACAATGCCCCATGACACTGCTTCTGATGGTGTATTGGTAACTTCACAGGAAGTTGTTGACGCTGTCCCCGAACTGACTGAAGTGCGTACGCAACTGTGGATCAATGGTGGACTTGAACCACTTCAAGCAGGAGAAATCGCTTTCCAAAGTGTTCACGATGACATGCTCCACCATGGTGAATTACGAGGAATCGAAATCAAACTTATTGACATTCAAGTGAATGAAACTTCATCAACACTGCTCCATTTCTCTGGTGAATTAGGAATCTCAGATGGTTCTGCAATGCTTACAATTCCAATCTCCTTCGATGTGGAGCATGCTTAGCGACGCTGAACATGTTCATTCCAAGCTAAGTCCAACAAATGCTCGATGCGTTCAGTATCTTTGCTCACTCGTGATAAATCGACAATCGGCCAAGAGGCAATTTTTGCTCGCTCTATCAATCCATCTTGGATTGCACGAATACGTGGAAACGCAGCCAAGTACCTGTCTGCACGTCGAAATGAATGAGCATCTCGAGAACGAATCATTGAACGGTGGCGGTCTTCTTCCCCTACCACCATCACCAATCCAATCGCAATACCGCCTGCTTCACGCCAACTGCGTAGTAAACGCTCACTTGGATTGATGTGAACACCTTCAATCAACAAATCGATGCCTTCACGACGAGCTCGGTCAATGGTCGCAACTATGCCGCCTTCGACAGCTTGACAAGAATCCAACCAATCGATGACTGGCTCACCAGAATCGCCTCGTGAAAAAGATGAACGATGAAGGGCAGATTCGTTTCTTTCCTCATCACATGAACGCATAATTTCCCGTATCGCATCTGTTGAAAGAAGGCGAGCGAAGCCATTTTTGGCTGCGAGTTGTACCGATGCAGTGGATTTTCCAGTCCCTGTTGCCCCAGCGATGACCAACAAGCGAGGTGCACGGTCTGCAATGGTCCGAGCAGCCGCTTCTGCCAAACCAATCTCTCGAGCCATACTGTATGCACAGTGAACTCGCTTCAAGAGTCTTTTCGCCTATTGCCATTGCTTTACCTTTCTTTGAAAGCAAGTCATGCCAAGCGAATGCCTTTGAGGGGACAACGCTTGGAGTGGAACATGAGCGCAGAACAAATGTCGATTGCTGGTGAATGGTGCGATGCAGAAGATGGTGGAACAGCCGATATTCTCAACCCCGCTACAGGTGAAGTCATGGCGACGACACCAAAGGCAACTCTTGGTGATGTCAACCGTACTGTTGAAGCCTCTCGAGCTGCATTTAACGACTCGAGTTGGAAAAATATGGACCCGGCTCAACGTGGACGTATTCTCAATAAGATGGCCCAGGTAACCTATGCTAAAGCAAAGGAACTTGCAGTTTTAGAATCCAATAATAACGGTAAGACATTTCGTGAAGCGTTATCTGAAATTCGTTATGGTGCATGGACACTGGAATACTTTGCTGGACTCTCGGATAAAATTGAAGGAAGCACAATTCCCGTTCCTGGCAATCGCCTCAACTACACTTTGCGTCAACCCCTAGGAGTTACCGTTCACATCATCCCTTGGAATTTCCCGCTCCAACTTGCACTTCGCTCAATTGCACCTGCTCTAGCAGCCGGTTGCACTGTGATTGCAAAACCTGCATCATGGACACCACTGTCTCTGCTCGCATGGGCAAAGGCAATGGAAGAAGCAGAAGTCGGACTTCCTACAGGTGTGCTCCAAATCATAACAGGCTCCGGTGGCCTGATTGGTGATGCTCTTGCTGGACACAAAGGTGTCGACGGTATTGTTCTCACTGGTGGCGTTCCAACGGGACAAACCGTTATGGCAAAGGCGAGTGAAAATCTAACACCTGTTACCCTTGAACTTGGTGGAAAAGGTGCCAACATCGTCTTTTCAGATGCGAATCTTCGATACGCTGCCAAAGCAATCTGTTTTGGAATATTCATGAATGCTGGACAAATGTGCTGGGCTGGTTCTCGGCTCATTGTTCACGAAGATGTTCACGATGAATTGGTCGATGCAGTCGTTGCAGAAGTCGCCAAATGGAAAGTCGGACCTGGAATGGAAGAAGGCGTGCGAATTGGAAGTCTGGTTCACCAAAATCACCGTGCTGAAGTCATGGAAAAGTTACAAGCAGGTTTAGCCATGGGTGGAACTGTTGTCTGTGGAGGAAAAGAGATTGAAGGAGAAGGTGCGTTTATGGAAGCAACTGTCGTCACTGGAATTGACAGTCAAAACCTCTTGTTCAATGAAGAATTATTTGGCCCAGTATTGGCCGTAACTACTTTCTCCGAAGATAATGAAGCATTGGCATTGGCCAATGACTCTCCTTTTGGATTATTGAACGGTATTTGGACAAATAATTTGAGCCGAGCACACAACATGGCTCGTGAGTTGGAAAGCGGTATGGTTTCAATCAATGAATATCCCATTACATTCCCTCAGACTGCATTTACTGGCTGGAAACAATCTGGAATTGGTATCGAACAAAGTAAAGATGCCCTTCGGTTCTACACGAAAGTCAAGAACGTCAACATCAAACTCTGAGGAAGTACCATGTCCGTTACTTCCACCGAACTTGAGAATGGTATTCGTTTAATCCAATTTTCGGGTCAATCGGCTACGCAATCATTCTCTCGAGAATTTCTTCCACAGATTGCTCAAGCAATCGATGCAGGACTCACTCATCCTCATGTTCGAGCCATCGTACTCACTGGAGAGGGTAAATTCTTCTCCGCAGGAGCCGACATTCACGCTTTTGCACAATCGATTAAAGATGAAGATGCACCTCAATTAATTCGTGATTTAACCGGTATTCTTCATCCTTTACTGACCCGTATGCGGCAATCAGCAACCATCTCCATTGCAGCCATCAACGGTGCATGTGCCGGCGGTGGACTAGGGTTAGCTCTCGCATGCGATGCACGTATCGCTTCTCCAAAAGCAAAAATGGCCGCATCCTATTCAGGCATGGGCCTATCCCCCGATGGTGGAACAACCTGGCTCTTACCTCGACTGGTCGGCAATCAAGTGAGCCGTAGATTCTTTTTGGAAAACGAGATTTGGGATGCTGAGCAATGCGTATCTGTTGGTGCAATTGATGCTTTGGTTGGAGATGAAAATCTCATTGATGCGGCTTGCGAAATGGCCGGGCGTTGGAGCCAATGGGGTAATCACACAAAAGAAGCGACAAAGCATTTACTCGATGTTCAATCGAATCATGATTTCGAAACTCATCTCAAGCATGAGCGGACCCTCATCGAAGCAGCAGGAACCACACCCGCATTCAAAGAGGGCGTGACTGCTTTCATCGAAAAGAGAAAGCCTAATTTTCAACAGAATGAATGAAAGTAGACAATTTCATTATTCTGGCATTTCAGTTTCTTCCGCTTCACCTGTTGACCAGTCGTAGATACCGATGCCTGTCTTCTTTCCAAGTCGGCCTTCTGCAACGAGTTTTTCAAGCAAAGGATGAGGTGCATAGGCATCATCATTGAATGAAGATTGAAGGTTTTTGAGAATATCACGTCGAACATCGAGCCCGACCAAATCGGTAAGTGCAAGAGGGCCCATTGGATGTTTGTAACCAAGAACCATTGCAGTGTCGATGTCTTTTGCACTGGCAACACCATCGGCCAACATGCGAATGGCTTCATTCCCCAAAACCACGCCCAGCCGACTTGTAGCAAAGCCTGGGATATCCTTGACCAAGATGGTCGTTTTACCCATTGCTGCCCCAGCAGCCTGTGCTGCAGCAATGGTTTCATCGCTGGTTGAATCATGCCGAACTAATTCAAGCAACTTCATAATTGGTACAGGATTGAAAAAATGCATTCCAATGACATTGTGTGGGCGTGAAGTCGCTGCAGCAATATCAGCGATGGAAAGAGAAGATGTATTGGTTCCAAGAATGGCATGTGGAGGGGCTAAGCGGTCCAATTCAGAAAAGATAGAATGTTTAAGTTCGGGAATTTCAGTAACCGCTTCAATAATCAAATCGGCTTCAGCAACGGCTGTAGCCATATCTGCAACTGCATGTAAATTCGCAGCCCATTCGGTTTTCTGTTCAGAGGTTGTTTTACCTCGAGTTATGCCTTTGTCCCAAAACGCATCGATGCGTTGCATCCCACGCTCAAGTCCTTCTGGGAAGGCGTCAAACAAGTGCGTCTTCCAACCGCTTTGGGCACAGATTTGTGCAATACCTGCACCCATTGTCCCCGCACCAATGACAGCGACACAACGTATCTCCATGGTTAGGCCAAGGGGTTCGACTTCATCATGGTTCCTTGGATAAGGGCTGATTACTTTGGGCAAGGAGAACCCCTCCGACAATCAATACAAACGCAGCAATAAGTGATGCACCAAGTTTCTCATCAAGTAAGATATATCCGCTCAAGATTCCGAAAATTGGAACCAAATACACATACAAAGCACTCTTTCCCGCTCCGATAGTCAATATTCCATCAGCAAACCAAACATACGCAATAACTGTCGAAAAGATAGCCAAGAAAAGAATTGCAATCCAACCATCTACCGAAGGGGATGGAATTCCAACCGCCCAAGTTTCGACTGCCATCACTGGAGTAAGCATGAAGAGACCCGCTACAGAAGACCATACGGTCAATTGCAAAGGAGATAGACAACGGCCAGAATCTGCTGCTGGTTCAGTCATGGCCTTCTTCATCTGAATTGTATTGCATGCCCAAGCAAACGCAGCACCAGCAATGAGGGCATCTCCGAGTGCTCTGTCGAAAAAGGGAATATCGACATTTGGAGAATAGAAAAACAAAACTGCTACGCCACTGATTCCAAGACTGATTCCGGCTCCCAGTCGCCAATGCATGGCTTCTTTGAGGAATATAATGGCGAGAATTGCAGTAAAAAAGGGATTAAAAGTAATCATGAGAGAAGCGTCGCCTGCAGCAGTATATTTCATTCCTGTCATGAAGAAAGCTTGATACAGACATGTTGAGAAAAAACCAATCCAAGCAATTCGTTTCCATTCATCACGTGTCGGTATCATCCATTTATCTGAGAGTCTCAAATAAACGAGGAAAAATACGACTGCCACAACATAGCGAATCCAAGAGGCAGCAAAAGGCGCCATCTCGAGCGCAATAACTCGGCCTGCCGGCCATCCAACGCCCCAAATTGCAGCAACGATAATCAATTTGAGATGAATCAAAAGATGTTTCATTTAAATCGCTCCAAACCAAGTTGGAGCATACGGGAGCGAGGTAATCCAATTTCAGGTAAACCTGCAGCAGGAGCGTATAATTTCAATCCTTCAAGTCGTGAGACATAGAGCCCATAACTCGCAATATCTCTTGGGTTGTAGGGTGTTGGAACGCCCATTCGAGTCAAAGCTTCGCATGCTGCTTCACTGTACATTGGAAATAAATTGGTAGAGAAATGCATCCAAGTTGAAATTCGAGTTGCATCGACATGGTCGAGAGTTAACAGGTGTTCAAGCAAAGACACATCGGGATAATTCACGGTCCGAATTGTCATTTCAACTTCATTACTGACATCTTCTGGCCACAGAAACGGATCGTTATTTGCCCACGTATCAGCCACCCGGATATGGTCAAGTGAGGCTTTATTCTCAATCGAGAACAGAGCAGAAGCATAGACTTCGTCGTCAACGCTGTCAGCAACTAAATCCGGTAGTGCAGCATAAAATGCTTCACACTGTTCAACATCTATTCCAAATAAAGACACTGGAATCATTCAAACCCTCCATCTCTGATGAGGTTTCAAGCCTTGGCACCGATGCCCGAAGCAATTTGCCGAGCAGACAGTGGTTTGTTGGCAACCCATTCTTGTTTGAAAAGTTCTTTGAGGTCTTCTTCATCTTGGGCGGTTGGAAGAGTTACATGCAGATAAGCATCCCATTCTTCATCACTGCCTTCGAAAAGTACCCCTTCCGTGGTGTAGCGTTGTCGCTTGAATGCACCTATATCACGATGGAAGTTTTCATGCGGAACTACCAGTGGTGTACTGCCTTCAGGCAAATATCCATTCAATTTCTGGACTTCACCAACAATTTCTGTATGGTAATGTCCACGAGCTTCTTCGTTAAGCACTTCCTTATCGACTTCAAGACCTGCTTCGAGTTTCTTACGCTCATCCCAACGTCCTTTGACGCCCCAGACATACGACCAGTGAGCCGAAGAAGATGCATCAACACCAAACAAATCATGGGCTGTTGAAACCCATTTGTTGAAATATCGCTGAAGCATATCTAATGGAATAACACCTGCTTTAATGACTCGACGAAGGCCATTTGAACCGGTTCCAAGGTGGAACGATTCTTCTTTGAGCATTGGACCCATGGAAGCGGCAAGTGGCTTGAAAGCGGAGGTTGAAAGCATACCAAGTTGGAACTTTCCATCACGGTCAACAAACATAGTGTAGCAGAAGAAGTCGAGCCAATGAGGCATTGGGCGATTGAAAGCACCGAGCAAACGGTCTCCATCCTGAGCATTACGTTCGAGAAGTTTTTGCGCCTCACGACGTCCTTGTTGTCCAAAGTAGGTCATTAAAAGATAAGCCATCTGCCAACCATGACGTTGTTCTTCAGCCATAATTCGGGCCGCTGCATAGCGGTCATAGTCTGTAGGAGCAGATGCTAAAAGGTGGCGTTGTTGCTCAACCGATGCAAATTCAGTATCGCCTTGGACGGTAATCATACTTACCAAAGCATCACGCATGCTCTGATGTGGAACTTGAAGAGAGCGTTCCCATTTTGGACGGCCCTGGTAATCACCAAACTCGATGACATCGCCAGCACGGTCCCAATCAAATTGTATTGAAGGTCGAAATCACCCATCCAATCTCGATTGAAGCCAACTCGGTCTTGCCATTCAGTAAAGTTTGCAATCCAGTCTTCCCATGTGTTCGGCAGGTTGTCCATGATACTCCGATATCTCGCTCTACCTTATTGCCTTTGCGAACATGTTCGCACGAACATGTTAGGAGCTACGCTTCCGAACCTCTTCAGCAAAGGTATGATGAATAGTTGATTCAATCCTTTGCAGTTGAGCAGAGAGTGTTGATTTAGCAACCTCGAGAACAACTGCGAGTTCAGTCAATGTAATTTGACGGGGTATGTCGTAAAATCCTTCCTGCATTGCAGTATCAAAAACAAAACGTTGACGCGGGGTTAGCAGGCGGCTGGTAACTCCACGGGTTGAGACCAATCGATGAGGAATGCCTTCACTCTCAAATTTAGAGAGTAAATCTCGTACCTTGTCTCGTGAACAAGCGATCGTCCATTCCACCCAACCGTCGCGAACTTCAAACGGAGTATTTGGAATCACTCCGACTTTGACTAAGG
The DNA here is from genome assembly GCA_009937025.1 of Methanobacteriota archaeon. Taxonomy (GTDB): domain Archaea; phylum Thermoplasmatota; class Poseidoniia; order Poseidoniales; family Poseidoniaceae; genus MGIIa-L1. The sequence continues at coordinate 3,294 of JAACDG010000093.1, read as the reverse complement.
GTTTGAGAAATCCTCCATCGCCTGCGAGAATATCGACTGCGAATCTCTGTTTACTTATCGAACGAACTTCTTCGATACCTGGATGGTTTGCAACAGTATCTGTAATATCTTCACTGCATGAAGCACGCGCAGTTCCTCGGCCTTTTTGCAACGGCATATGTTCTTCAATACGAAGGACGGAAGAAGGGTGGCTGCGTGTTACATCCCCTGCCCAATGACCTTCCGGCAATCGAACCTCAATGCGAACTTGCTTAACTGCCACAGATTCTTGAGAAAGACGCACTACTTGAAGGTCACGAGAGAATCAAATTTTACGAGTGGTTTCGATACGTCGAACGGTTCCCCTCTCAACATCGATGACTTCTCCAAAGGTGGTGGTGTGGGTGTCTCCAAGAATTGCTGCAGGAAGATAACCATCGCAAACACCTGATGCTGCAAAGATAGCATTTTCACTCTTGCACAAGTCATGCGCTTCCCAAAGTCGGGTCAAGTCATCACCAACCATGTTCTCTGCACGGGCCTCTTCTTCGGGAGAACGGAACACAAGTCGACCTTCGAAGACCCCACCAAGTCCACGAATTGCCGTGGCAGAGATGACTCCCTCCGGCGCCGCACCTATACCCATGAGTATATCGAATGGGCCATCGGGACGAGCAGCCCAAATTGCTCCAGAGACATCCCCATCGCCCATCAATTCAAGCTGGGCTCCACTGGCCCGGATTTCTTTGAAAAGTTGCGAATGACGTTCGCGGTCAAGAGCAACAACACGTACATCCGAAACTTGTTTGTCCAATGCAGCTGCTGTTTGCTCTAGGTTGTAGGCTACGCCTCCATCAAGACTGATTTGACCGACCAATTCAGGCCCACCAGCGATTTTATCCATATAACAATCAGGTGCATGGAGTAAAGTTCCTCGCGGTGCTGCTGCAAGAACAGCAATCGAATTTGGAGAATTTGATGCGCAATTATTAGTACAGTCCAAGGGGTCAACGGCAATATCGATTTGAGCAGCACCTGCTACACCAACCACGCTGCCAATCTCTTCACCAATGTAGAGCATAGGTGCTTCATCACGTTCCCCTTCACCAATGGCGACACGGCCATCAAAAGGCACATTATCGAAGGTTCGACGCATGGCTTCGACTGCAGCCTCATCGGCCTTGTCTTTCTCACCCAAACCACGCCATGCAGCACTGGAAATAGCCGCTTGGTCAACGGCTTCTAAGAAGTGATGATAGAGGTCGCCGACGCTGCCCATGATTTGAGACGGGCGCGCCCCATCCATGAATGAAACGGTGTGAATCAAACGCTAACTCTTTCTAGTTCTTCATCCAAAGACATTAGTCGTTGACTTGTAAAAACTCATACTATGATTCGATGAGGAGGATTTCTTGATCTTCAGTTCTACATTGCTCAGCTTCACAAATCTGCGGGAGGGAGGAAGCATTGAGTGATTCTGCAGGAGGGGACACGGGTGATGCTAATTCTCCTTTATCGACATAAAGACTAGGACCGTTAGTCATGAAGTAGACCGACCCTCTTCCTGCTCTGGAATCTTCAGGTTGAGAATTATTTCCAGTTGCACAAGCATCGATGCATCCGTCTGCAAATGCAATGTAGACACGGCCATCAAGGTCGATGGTAAGGTCGTTGAAATCCAAAAGGTTTCGATTCGAACCCCCGTCATCTGTACGGCAATCTCCGCTGTTTAAGCACATGCTTCCGATTTGAACAGGGTCATCGGACACTCGGTATGTGTGGAAAGTGGGGTTTTCATCCAGTGCATTCAGACTGTAGGTGACGTAAAGGTGGTAATGCACTCCACTTGGTGCATAATGACCATTTCCGTTCCAATTATTTCCGTCAATGTCTGTTGTATTGAGCAAGGACACGTTTTCACTTCCAAGGTAAGTTATTGCAATTCTTCCTGGATCGCCAGCATCTGTTTGAGGGAATGTCGTCGAAATGACACTCGCCGGACTGATTCGAATGCTTTCTGAGTCCCAAGTATCTCCTGAATCGGTACTTCGAGCCATGTAAATCCCTTGATCGCCTCCGGTCCATACATGGTATGCGTTGGATTCACTGTCGGTTGCTACTTCGGAATTTTTACGCGGATTAGGAGTTAATGCGTCCTGTCCCATTTCTCGAGTATCCCAAGTAAGACCGTTATCCTTCGAGAAGATTATTGCTGGTATTGCAACTCTTGGAGTCACATAGACCGTTCCATCGGGAGCGGTGGTAATAGCTCCATGCAAGCCTCCATCACCGGTTGCAAGACCGTATATTTGGCCTCCAGTTGGGAAAGTAGCTCCACCATCGTAACTGGTGTAGCAGAAGATTCCAGCCAATTTATTGTAACAGAAATACACTGCTTCAGAGTAAAGCGGACTGAGTTGTCCTAATCCACCATAACCTGAATCAGTCCAAGGTCCAGAACCCAATTTAATGTGGTCATTGAGAGGTATTGGACCGCTGTCGTATGGATTACCTAGCCAAGACTCCCCATCGTCATCGGACCAACCAATCCAAGTGGTCGCAAGTCCCATCATGTGTATATTGAAAATCCGGTCAGTTACTGGGTCTACCCACCCATACGGGTCGCTTGTGAACGGGGCTTGAGTGATGTCAGCCGTATTTTCCCAACTGTCTCCGTAATCGCATGAACGCATCGGTTTTTCCATGGCAATGAAAAACATACAACCACTCGAAGTGATTCCAATGCTGGGTTCTTTACCAGTTTCACCAACATCACTGAACTGGAATTCCATTTCGAGTGGAGGAGTATTTGTGGCAATACCATATTTATCGGTTACAAAGGTTCGAACTTCTTCGAGAACTTCAACCTCTGGCTCTTCGATAACTACTTCATTACCGAAACAACCGGCTAAAGAAAAGGTAATCATGAGGAGAACCATGTAAAGAGCCTTGACTCGCATGTTGGTGGCTGCAAGCAATTGAATAATGAGTTTACTGTATGTCGTTTAGAAATTAAACAGCGAAATGAGAAGATTCGACACAAGAAAAAAACCTAAAGGAAAGCATTTATCTTCATCACATTTAGAGAAAAACTAACGAACCGAAGCGTATTCGAAGAGGTTCGGAAAATTACAATGAATCTTATTGGCCTTTGAATTTCTCGACAACCCTGATTTCTGAAATCGATGTATCAGGATACTGTCCCTGCTCGTTCTTTTCTAAAGATTTCACCATATCAAGAACACATAACAGTCCAGCACTGACGCCGGTAAGTGCTTCCATTTCGATTCCAGTTTTGTAATGTGCTGAAACATG
>JAACDG010000092.1 GCA_009937025.1 Methanobacteriota archaeon | reverse complement strand
CTGCGAGGCAGAGGGAGCGGAAGACGGCATTCATGGTATCACCAACATGCTATGGATTCGGTCTAAGGGGATATCACTTTCCCTTTGACATTCCGATGAAAGTTGCTGGAGATTTATAGGAATCCAGCATTGTCTGCGAGGTTTTTGAACAAGAGATAGGTGATTGGCACTAAAATAACTCCCATTGCATGGCTCCTTCGAATACCGAGTCGAGGAGGTAAGAGTCCGAGCATAGTCCCTACAATCAGGACGCCTAAGCCGATGAAACCAGTACTGACAAATACCAGCGCAGCAACGAAAACAATCACGCTCATAATCATCTGTTGTAGGGGGATAGCGGCGTGAAGACGTAGCATACCTTTGCCGACGTATCTCATGATTGGCATTGACAACAAACCTGCTGCCAGAGTAATGGCTAACAATCGTATGAAATCTGCAGTTGGTTCAAGGCTACTCCATGTATCAATCGGATACATTGCTCTTAGGGCTAATGTAGCACCTGAACGTGAGCGCCCGATGATGTAAAGGAATCCTAGAACACACACGGTCACTGCTGTATTAACTGCCGAAAGAATAGCAATAATCTCCAAATCTTGTTTGGTTTGAGGACCCTCTACACCTTCTTCGGATTCCGCTTTGGCAATTTCAAGAAGTTCATCATCGCTGAGTTCTGTTAAGCGGCGGGTTTCCCAATCCATTCCAAAGCCTTGTTTGCCTTGCATTTTGGCGGCGACGTTTCGTCCACCCATCACCAGGACCGTCGCTTGAGATGCGGTCATGCCAGGCAGAACGCCCATCGACGCTCCAGCAACTCCCGACCAAAAGCACGGTATGAGGAGCGGACCTGCTGGTGGCAAATCCCAATTTTCTTTTTGAGGCGGTAGGTGCGAGGTGGTTGCGTAAATGTCGAGCAGATTCGCAATTCCGAATAATCCTGCTAAACTCGGTAGCAACAGACTTGCTCCAGGCATGTCCAATGGTGAGCGAGCCGGTAAAGAATGTGGGCCGATAATGGTCCATCCAAATAACCCAGTCAACAAGAAAAAGGAGGTCGCTGAGAAGAACCCAGCAAAACGAGAATCGGTTCCAAACAATCCACCAGTAGAATTTTGTAACCACATTGGCCAGTCAAGGCGGGTCGTTTCAGTAGCCAATAAGAGCAATGAAATCGTTAGTAAAATGAATGGCAACATCGTACGTAAATCGTCATACCATCCCACTTCCGGCCCGAAAGCAATACGTGCCACTACAATCAGAGGTAGGGAGAGGAACAAGCCAAGTTGAGAGCCACGGGCTGACCAAGCGACTCCTCGAGCAGCATTTCCTGAAAGTAGCATCCGGTGACCTGGCAGTAATGACAGCGCTTGGTCGGCATCCGGAGCCCCCATTAATGCTGAAGGAATATAATTCAGAAATGTATGTACAGTACTTGTCGAAACAATGATCCCTGCAACAGCTGAAAGCGGAATTCCTAAACTGAAGAGGCCCGGTGCTAATGCAAGTAAAATGAGCGCGACATTGTTGACGTGGAAACCCGGGATAATCCCAGTAAGTGTTCCCATTCCGACACCAAAAAAGAGAGCGGCCAACATCCAACTCAATTCATAGAGATAAGCATCAAACATTCGAGCACCTCAGGAGTTGTCGTTGTTCGGACCCGTGCCTTCTTCCATCTCTTCACGGTCGTTGATTCCATCGCCATCTGAATCAACAGGGTTTGAATTGAATCCAGTCGCATCTTCGAAACTGTCTGCCAATCGGTCTCCATCTTCATCTAAGGCATCTGCATTATCGAGCGAAAAGATCAGTGCTAAATCAGTAGGGTGTTCGAATTGACGGAGTCTTCCTTGCCATGTGAGGGATTGATTTTCATGCAATGAATCTGTACCAATGGCATTAAGTTGGACATTGAGTTTGATGGATTGTGAAGAGCCAGGGCGTTCGAGATACCATCCGTCGTCATGCATCGCCGCTTTTCCATCGAGTAATACAAACTGATTCTTGGCATAGCCCCATTGAGTTGCTCCTGCATCCCAAAGGAGGGTCTGAGGTGATGGAGGTTCTCCAACTAACTGGTAGGTATCCACCATCAGGCGCATCATCATTTTTTCATCATCCCAAGAAACGGTTACATTTGCAACGATGCCTTGGCCTGCTTCGATCCATTCGGTTCGTGTTGTAGGGAATGTCATCGCCACACGAGTTTGTCCAAAAGAGTACGTCTGGCTATCAACAAAATAGCCTTCTGTATCGAGAGGTTCGAAAGAGTATTGCATAAAGGTGCTGAGTGTATACTTTTTGTCGGGCGTGAGCAACATCGAGGCTGGGTTCGCCGAAAGCATAGCCTGCATCGACATTGCTGACATTGGGTCAATGAGGTTGGTTCCATTTCCGTTGTTTGCGTCTATGCACCACATACTTCGCCCGTCGTTCCACATCAAACGACCTGTTGCCTCGTAAGTTGATTCATTGTAACCTTGAGTTTGGGCGTTTGTAGCATCCTCGTCGGTTGGAAGAATACAGATCTCATTGCCGTTTGGCCCAGAAAGAGTCCACTGACCGTCGGTGATCGATACAGTACCTGCCATAGATACCATACTTCCCGATTCATAACTCCAAGTTGATTCTCCAGCCCATTCGAGCATTTTGATTTGAGGCGAATGGCTTCTGTCGAGAAGAATGGTCGGGCCTTGAGTCATGAGTGCCCATCGCAAACTCGTCTCTTGATAAGCAATCATGCCTGTCACTTCGATTTTTGAATCTGCTTCAATCCAAACACTGGGTGATGATTGGATTAAAAGTTGCATTTGGTGGGCTTCATCGGTGATATACGCAGAAGTATAGGTTGTATCTGGGTTTACAGATTCACTGATGAATCCATTGACAGTGACAATTTCACCAACATAGTTTTCGGGTGCAATGGCAAGGTCTGTAAGCGACACACGCATGAGTTCAGGCAAATCACTTGCTTCCCAATACAAGGCACCTGGGCCAGTTGACTGCATGTAAAATCGCCCGTTGTAATCAACGACATCCCCCATAACAGTGACATTGGTTCCAATCGGCGGGATTTCACCGGTTGAATACCAGCGAACTTGAATCACGCCAGTTTCGTCTTCGACAACCAAATCGACTCTGTCTTCACCGTTGCCGTAACGGTCTTCAATCCATGAAATGACTTCACCTTCGACCAGGACAACTTCATTTTTATGTTGAATTAAATCTTCAATGTCCACGATTTGAGGTTCACGAACCATTGCATACCAGTTTAATGTGGCTACTAGGAACAGAGAGAGCGCAAACATGACCCATAATTTCTGACCGCGAGTCGCAGGATTGTCATCCGTGATTTTTAGCATAATGTCTTTGAGAGCATCCGCCATAGTTGCTTCACATAACGCCCATGCTTAGGTATTGCCATCCATCATTCCGTTTCTAAACATCAAATTTAGCACGTTTAATGCGTGCGGGGCCTTTTTAATGGAAAAGTAGACCGCTTGATGGGGATGGCCATGCGAGACCGTGTTATTCGTGATGAAATTCACAAAGACATTTTGGTTCCTGCCAACCATGCTAAAATCATTGACACACGCGAATTTCAACGTCTTCGTTCGATTCAACAACTCTCCACCTGTGAGTATGTTTTCCCTGCGGCAAACCACAACCGCTTTTCACATTCTCTCGGTGCTTACCATTTGGCAGGAATGTTGATTTCTTCACTCAATGATGTCCAACCAAATCTTGTAACTGATGAAGACAGCGAACTGATTCAATTGGCTGCCTTGTTGCATGATATCGGACATCCACCGTTTTCTCATCTTCTTGAAACCCCAGAGGTTTTTGCAACATATCATTCTCATGAACACTGGGGCCGAGTGTTATTGGAGTCGAAAGACACAGAAGTTGGGACAGCACTTCTTGAGGTTCTTGGTCAACAACGTCGAGACCGATTATTTGCTCTCATGGATGGAGCATCTGAACACGAGGGCATTACGATTCCACCTTTTATGAAAGAGATTGTTTCCAGCCAATTGGATGTTGACCGCATGGATTACATGGTTCGAGACCAAGCAAATACCGGTGCACAAATTGGCGGTTTTGACATCGCCCGTGTCATTCGTGCACTCCGTGTTAATGAAGAAGGCCACTTCTACGTTAAATCGTGGGGCCTTCCTGCAATTGAAGCCTATTTAGTTACTCGATACCACATGTATCATCAAGTCTATTTCCACAAAGTCAACATGTTGACTCAAAATTATTTGGTTCGGATGCTTTCTCGTGCTCGAACCTTGGCCCAAGATGGAATACTCAAACTCTCGACTCCACTTGAGAATATGCTGTTAAACGAATCTCTCAACGCTCAAGGATACGCTGCCTTGAACGATGCACACATCCGAGTGGCCTTGCCTGAATGGGCCGAACACGATGACCAAATTTTGGCTCATTATGCTATGCGTTTACTTTCTCGCAGAGATTTCCATAAATCATAACGCATTGAAGGTCTTAGCACGGAAATGGTAGATGTGGTTTTACCGAGGCTCTCTCAACTTGTTGAAGCAGCAGGTTACAATCCTTCGATTGATGTGATTACCGCACGAATTTCCAAGCGTGG
>JAACDG010000012.1 GCA_009937025.1 Methanobacteriota archaeon | reverse complement strand
TACCGATGTATATGGCCCATAGCAAGCCCATGTGTATGGACAAGATGAATCAAAGGGTGTTATGGAGGAACCCTCGTGAACATAAACAACCCACTTATTCACTTTTGTGAGTCGAAACCCATGTCGTCTGGAATGCAACTATTATTCTGAACTCTGAGCCTTTGAATGTTTGATTTCTTGCTCAAGACCTTGAACGATATTTATTCTGGCTTTCAACGAACATAGCGATGAGCCATAGCAGTCCAAAAAAGCAACCTACTGCTATACTGCCGAAACTGAAAAGAACGTATCCGTACCCCGCATAAAGACCACCATTGTCTTCTAGCCCATAGGCCAAAAATGAGATAATGGCAGCGACAAATGCGATGGCTGTAAGACACAGGAGCGGCGTTGTAAGTGAACCGGATTCAATGGCCTGTTGCTGGTTCCGAGTGAAACTGCGATTACATTTCGGACACTCCACTTCCCCTCGTATTCTTCGGGTATATTCAATATTTGAAAGCAATACTTACAAGAAATTCGTTTTTTCAGAACCGAGGTTGATTCAGTGTTTTCAAGAGGAGTTGAATCATCATCAAGGCTGAGATACTTTTCCTCCACACCATTCTCTAACCTGAGAATCAATTCTTTTTTTGTCCCAGATATTTTTTTGCCCTGGCCTCTTAAGATTTCTTTCAGTTCAATAACGGTGAGTGATTGCAAACTGTCCATGGACAAAACTTTCTCACAGCGTCTTAAAATTTTCCCGGTATTTTAGGAATAATTAGCCGACATAGAGTCTTTATCCAAAGGTACTCCTGAACAGTGGGCGATGCAGGATTCGACCCCGCGTCGACGGGTTCGAAGCCCGTCAGGATATCCAGGCTACCCTAATCGCCCTTATCCTTGCCAGATGCCCCCCCTTCTTGAAGAAGGCGGAAGGGTTGGCTCGTCTATGGCGCGCTCTCTCCCATGCATCCCAACAGGTTGCTCCGCCTGTTGTCGAGAGACAACCATGCCCTTGACCAAGGCAGAAGCTGCCCTCTTAACGCGCAGAACCGGAATGGCTATCGAAGATTTCACTTGGCAAAATAACGGCATACTCACCCTCCTTAATGATGAAAAAACTCGTGCGTGTGTCTTTTTGTTGACTTCATCTGCCGACATTCATGCAGAAGGTATGTGTTCAGTGTATGAAGTGAGGCCCCAAGGGTGCCGTACCTATCCGAATGTATTGAATAAAAACGATGAAGCAATCCTCGATGAAGGTTGCCCACACAAGACCCAATTTCCTGAACCAACTGAAGAAGATGCGATTGTTCTTCTCAATCTTGAGGAACAATTGTTGCGTGAAGTATGAGTCGGCCAAGACTGGCGTGAACATGCTCTACCCATCGTTGGTTGATGCGCCATCCTGTTATCGAAAAAGTTGATTCGATATCATTCCATTGGCCATGTAAAAGGTCCACTGGCGCCCCTACTACGAGTGCTTCATCGGCGAGTTCTCCAAATGGGTGCATCGGTAAGATCAACACTAAATCAGCATCTTCAGCAGCAACATCTCGAGCACTCTGAAGTACGGATTGAATCAATTCAGCATGGTCGAGAGAACCTTGTGAGTTTCTCCCATACGGTGGATCGAGAACAAATCCACTGATACGGCGATGTGCTTGTTTGGGAAGTGCTGCAGATAATTGAGTTGCATCACCTAAGAGCAATTTTGCATCCGAATGAGGCATTGCCCAATCGAGATTTTTCTGGGCACCTTCAATCATCAAAGGGTCGAGGTCGATGCCGTATGTTTCACGGCCCGAAAGGGCTGCTTCGAGAACAAATCCACCGGTGCCGGTCATGAGGTCCAATGTTGCTCCTTTCTCACGAGGGCCTGATGCTACATTGACAGCCAACCGGGCCAGACGGGGGTCAAGGCTAACCGGTTTGAAGAATGGTCGGTCGGTTGCACGGCGAGAAACGATTCCATCAGAGTCGTCTCCTGAACCAACCATCCAGCCACATGCGATGATTCCAGCACTGGCATCAAGCACCATTCCAAGCCGGTGTTCAGGAGATTCAAGGTCGATTTCATAGCCTTGGGCTGACATCATGCCACCAATTTTCCCAGCGAATTCTCGACTGCTAACACCTACCATTTTCCCTTCATGCTTCATCGAACGAACGGCAACTGAGCCATTACGAGGATGGGTTGTGAGATACGTTTGAATACGTTCAAAAAATGCGGAAGAGTCCTCCTCTCTCTTCCAAACCACAGCATGGCAAAGCAAGGCTTGGCACCCACTTGCACACTGAACTGCAGATTGCATTTCTTGAAGAGAAATGTCTCCCTCGAGTTCGACCAATCTCCGAGAAGAAAGTCGCGTCAATGTAGCATGTGGGAGGAGCGCTGATATCTCTGCTCGAGCCAATGCGGGATGCCAGCCACGTAAACTCGCTACATGACTCGCCATGGTGAGCGCTTGCGCCTCGCCTTCTTGACCGATTCGGATGCGAATATACACATACTGTCGCCCCGTATTCCCTCCATGGGCTGTAATCTTCGAGACCTCGCTACGCCTGAAAACATCGATTTGGCGAGTCTTTCTGGAAAGCGCGTTGGCATTGACGCCTTTCTCACTGCATTCCAATTTCTGACAACAATGCGAGACCGTTCCCCCCAAGGAGATGGGGGGCCTCTTCGAGCAGAAAATGGAAAGGTTGTTTCCCATTTAATGGGTTTTCTCAATCGAACGGCGACGTTGTTGAACCTCGGCATCAAGCCAGTGTACATTTTCGATGGAGAATCACCAGAATTGAAAGCCGATGAATTGGCATCTCGTCGAGCGCGTCGAGATGAAGCTGAGCGTGTACACAAGGAAGCGTTGGCTGCTGGAGATTTTGCTTTGGCCCAAAAGATGGCTCCTCGTATCATGCATTATACTCAAGAGATGGTTGATGAAACAAAGCAATTACTCGATTTACTCGGTGTGCCTTGGGTTGTGGCAAAAGCAGAAGGAGAAGGGCAAGCAGCAGTGATGGCTGCGAGAGGACAACTCGATGTTGTTGCAACTCAAGATTGGGATGCACTGCTCTATGGCACACCCCACCTCGTTCGTAATCTCATGAGTGATGGTTCAAAGCAGCATGGACGTGTTGTACGGGCGCAAATGATTGACTTGGACGCCATGCTTGAAAGCCATGACCTCAGCCGAGCGCAATTGATTGATTTAGCCATCATGATTGGTACAGATTTCCATCCTGGCATCAGAGGTATTGGACCGAAGACAGGAATCAAACTCATCAAAGAGCACGGGTCCATCGAAGCCATTTGTCAAGTAAAAGACAAGGAGGTCCCTCAACGGCTGAGTGAAATTCGTGAAATCTTCCACCACCACCCTGCTGTTGATGTTGATGATGAAGACCTGCTTCCAGGGCAAATCGATGTCAAGGGGCTCATCCAATTCTTACAAGTTGAACGTCAATTTAGCCAACGACGAATGGACAATGCGTTTGACAAATTACGAGAAATCGGTTTGATTCGTGAAGGTGGTCAAACTTCACTCTTCTCGTTTTGAAGATTGCATAAAACGCAAAGGACTTGCCAATACATCAACGCCTTGGTATTGAGTCACTGCTTGACGCGCTACGCTTTGTGGGTCTTGAAGTGCTTCGAGAATTGTATTGACTGGTGCGCATGGAACACCTACTAATTTTTGTTCAAGTTCATTTCGATTGAACTGTGATACAGCATTTGAGACACAGGTCTCGACTGCTTCTCGGGCATGAACTCGTCCTTCATTCGTAGCCCAGTCTTCTTGATTCTCAAGCGCCAAAGCATCGACTAAAGTGAGCCACTGATTATCTGAGCCGACACCGATAACAAACCAACCGTCTTTTGCTTCAAAGGCACGGTATGGCACCAAATTCGGATGAGCAGAACCCATTGGAGTTGGATTTTTACCACTCGCCATTGCATTGTGAGCTTGATTTACCAATGCGGCAACAGCACAATCCCAAAGCGACAAATCAATTCGCATGATTTCACCTGTTCTTTCTTTATGCAATAAAGCAGCAAGAATTGCATTCCCGGCGTTGAGGCCTGTGATGACATCAATCCATGCAACGCCAACTTTGACCGGCGCTCCACCGGCTTGGCCAGTGATTCCCATTATGCCACTTCGAGCTTGTAAAGCGACATCGTAACCCGGTTCATCGCGTCGAGGGCCAGTGGCGCCGTAAGCCGATATCGAACAGAGTATGACCTCGCTTGGTAAAGGACCCACGAGGCGCTCAAGAGTGCCTGGTCGGAAATTTTCAACAACAACATCGGCAGTTTCTATCAATGCTTGTACTTCCTTTGTTTCACGTTTGAGGTCAAAGGTGACGATGTCTTTACCTCGGTTGCATGATAAGAAGTAGGCCGCTACCTGCTTTCCATCGAATCCTGTGGTAAATGGCGGACCCCAATGGCGGGTGTCATCACCCCATGGTGCTTCGATTTTGATAACTTCAGCGCCAAGGTCTGCCAGCATTTGGGTCGCATATGGACCTGCCAATATTCGCGAGACATCGACGATTCGAATCCCCTCTAAAATTCCGCCCATGTACCCCCGAAGTGTCCGAAAGGGTTGAACCTCTCCCCCCGAACCGTTGCCTATGGAGCGGTTGAATTTCGAAGATGACCGTCTTTGGACTCGACTACTGATTTTGGGCATTCTGCTCAATGTCATCGTATGTTTCACCAGCGATTTAGGATTGGATACACAAGTCAAAATGGCCGTTGATGAAAACGGCGCATTACCTTGGGGCGACCTGCGACCTGAAATCGCAGGAGAAAGTAATCCGGATGATGGCGGTTATCGAATCGTCTTGCCTTTGTATGAGATGTCGGAGATTGGTATCAAAATCATGGCACTCCTCACATTCGCCGGCATGACTGTTTGTTTGTATCGATGGGGAGGTGTGCGCTCTGCAGCTATTCTTTCGCTTTCCCCAGCGCTTATTTTTTCAGTTGGCCGGGGTTATGAAGAAGTGTATTTAGCAGCTTTTTGTGCTGTTGCGTTGATTCTTTTTACTGGACTATTATCCTCAAAAAACAGACCCTTGCAATCATTCCTTGGTGGGATATCTTTCATGATGATGCCTTATGCAAAAGGGTTCTCAGATGGAACTGATGTGTTTGTTGGTGGCCTTGTATTGGCGGTATTGGTCACTGTTTGGAACGAAATGGTTCGGCGAGGCGGGGAGGGAACCAAATGGATGTCGAAGCCCCATGTTGTCGGAATCGTTGTATCTGCAGTCGTAGCATTGTCCATGATTCTTCTCGGCATTCTTGGCTACAACAGCACACTGGCAATACTGGCTGAAAGCCCTGTTAGATACACGACTGCGTTTGCCTTTTCACTCTTGGATGTCCTTGTTATCTTCACTTTATTTGGTATGGTTTTATGGCCATTTATCGGCTCTATGCTCCATGGATTGGGTTCAGTCGAAGACTCAAAAATTGCCATGATGGCTGGATATATCGGCGGTCTCTTGACAGCCGTGGTGTTCTATGTCGCTGCTCTTTGGACGTATGAAGCGAGTATATGGGGGGCTGATTGGCCGGGCATAATTTGGACAATGGGTAATAATGGGCGATATGCGACTTTACTGTTTATTCCTTTTGTTCTCCTCCTTCAACAACTGCGACATCATGTTGAAATTCCAACGTACGATGCCCCACTTGCAAAAGCCAAAGTCATGGGTTTGGTCGTTGTTCTCTTGTTACCACTCTCGCTTCTTGCAGCATTCCATGGACAAACCATGTGGACCGATGAAGCGGCAAGTGCAATGGAACTTGAAAGCGGTGATGAATTCCTCTTTGTTTCAGAAGACACCTTGGGTATGCACTGGCTCTATACATTCTATGCTCCGCTTGATGCGGAGGAAAATGCGATTACCGGACATTGGAGGTCGATGGATTCGAACTGGGAGTTAGATTTGAACTCCTCTTTATCGCAAGTAACAACGCTCGTTGTTTCACCTGACGTAACGTTAACACCCAATGGGTGGATTTTTGAATCAAGTGGAGAAGTAGATCTTCTCAACGGTGGAGGCGAGTGGCGCGTGTTCACGCGCTCCTAACTTCAAGCGTTCTTGTCTGCTTGGACCTGGGAGCGCACTGCTTGAGCAGCGGACTTTGCACCTTGCATAGCCTTGCGCACACGGGTACCAGCAGCAGCGTTACCCTTGTCATGCTTGACAGCATCAGCAAGAGCGGCAGTTAAATCATCAATCATCGTTTGAACCATAGCCTCGACGGACATAACCTGCTCGCTGAGTAATCGGCTTTTATTGGTTTCTCCGGTAATACATGAAAATACGGCACTCGATTCGATGCATGCATCGCCAAACCCTTACTTTCTGTCAAAAGACAATTATGAGTACATCATGACTGGGTTTCAAGCGAGGGGGGGAAAACCCCACGGTTGGACGGTAGAACAAGGAGGAGGAAGACATGCGCTTCGGTGTTCGAGGAACTTTACCGGACCCAGACCCTGTTGCTACACAGGAATGGGTCGATTCAATCCTTGCTGTTCGTGACCAACTCGGCGATGAAGAAGCGCGACGTCTCTTACTTTCTACAGTTGATGCTGCTCGCCATGCTGGCGTTGAAATCGATGTGGTCAATACCCCTTATCTCAATTCCATTCATCCTGAAAACCAAGGCACATATCCCGGCGATTTGGAAATGGAGGAACGCCTCCATGGTATCATCCGATGGAATGCGATGATGGTCGTCACACGTGGGAACAGAAACTTCGAAGGTATTGGGGGCCACATTTCGACCTATGCTTCCGCATCTCATGCTTGGGAGATTGGATTCAATCATTTCTTCCGAGGCAAAGATGGCGCTGGGCAAGGCGACCACCTCTATTGGCAAGGGCATGCTTCTCCTGGCATTTACGCTCGTGCTTGGCTTGAAGGGCGTTTGACTCATGAACAAATGGAAGCGTTTCGTCAAGAAACTGGCGGCAAAGGTTTGTCTTCATATCCGCACCCGAGACTCATGCCAGATTTCTGGGAGTTCCCAACCGTAAGCATGGGGCTTGGTGCAATGACTGCCATTCACCAAGCTCGTTTCAACCGCTATCTCGAAGACCGAGGTTTAGTTTCAACTGCAAACTCCCGTGTATGGTATACTATGGGTGATGGTGAGTCCGATGAACCGGAATCATTGTCTCAACTTTCTCTTGCAGGGCGCGAAGGCCTGGATAATATTGTCATGACCATGAACTGTAATCTGCAACGACTTGATGGCCCCGTTCGTGGCAATTCGAAGATCGTCCAAGAACTCGAAGGGAGATTTCGTGGTGCTGGATGGAACGTCATCAAAGTTCTCTGGGGCACCGGTTGGGATGATTTGTTTGCTCGCGATTCTGCGGGACTTCTTGCTGCACGCCTTGATGAATTGGTCGACGGTGATGAACAGCGAATCATGACTGCTGAAGGAGCAATCATCCGCAAAGAATTGTTTAATTCGGATGGATTACAAGCCCTTGTTTCACACTTAAGTGATGACGATTTAATCGATTTGTGTGCCGATGTTGGAGGTCATGATTTCGTCAAACTCCACGCAGCTTATGCCCAAGCTACCGCTCACAAAGGGCAACCAACCGTTGTATTGATGCGCACCATCAAAGGATTTGGGCTTGGCCCAGCCTTTGCAGGCCGGAACACAACACATCAAAAGAAGAAGGCGGGAATGGAAAGTATCCAATACATGCGCGATGATTTAGGACTCGGTTTCTCGGATGAAGATTTGGAAAAGTACCCCTATGTTATGCCCGAAGATGTTCCGGAATTGGTTGCTTATGCCAAACAACGTCGTGCTGCTATGGATGGATTCATGCCAACTCGTGTTGTGCCTAAATTTGATTTGACATTACCAGAAGAAGTAACGTATGCTGAATTTGATGAAGGTACCAAAGGAAAAATGCAAGTCTCAACCACTATGGCCTTTGTTAGAATTCTACGCTCTTTGATGAAAGACAAGGAGTTTGGTAAGCGTATCGTCCCAATTATTCCTGATGAAGCGCGTACCTTCGGAATGGACCCATTGTTTTCTGAATTTGGAATCTATCACCCCGAGGGTCAACTCTACAAGCCAGTTGACCACAAAGTTCTGATGAAATACAAGGAATCAGCCAAAGGCCAACTTTTGGAAGAAGGCATCAATGAAGCCGGTGCAACCTCTACGTTTATTGCTTCAGCTACTTCTTTTGCAACACACCATTATCCGACAATCCCTTTCTACATTTTCTATTCTATGTTCGGATTCCAGCGTGTGGCTGACCTCATATGGTCTGCAGCCGACCAGCGCGCTCGCGGCTTCCTAATGGGGGCTACTTCGGGCCGAACTACACTCAACGGTGAAGGTTTGCAACACCAAGATGGGCATTCACTCCTCATGGCACACACCAATCCGGCTGTCCGTGCCTGGGACCCAGCGTTTGCTTACGAATTGGCAACCATCATTCGCCATGGCATTGATGAAATGTATGGACAAGATAAGGATGTCATCCATTATATCGCTGTCTACAATGAGAATTATCCTATGCCACCAAAACCACAAGGTGTTGACCAAGGCATCATTCGAGGCATGTATTTACTGCGCAGTGCCCCGAAGGGCGACGGTCCAATCGTCCGACTTATCGGCTCAGGTCCAATCATGGTGCAGGTGCTTGATGCTGTTGAAAAACTCGAAGCATATGGCGTTCGTTCCGAAATATATTCAGCCACCTCTTATGGAGAATTACGCCGAGAAGGTTTGGAATGCGACCGATGGAATCGCTTGCATCCGGCAAAAACCGCTAAACAGCCATGGGTTGAACAAATGCTTGGGAATGCAGAGGTCCCGGTTGTTGCTGTCAGCGATAATATGGCCGCGGTCCCCGATATGATTCGCCAATGGGTCACAGGTCACTTCACCGTCTTAGGAACGGACGGATTTGGCCGCTCAGATACTCGAGAAGCGCTTCGCAGATTCTTTGAAATCGATGGAGCAGCCGTTGCGCTTGCAGCGCTCTCCTCCCTTGTAAGAGACGGTTCAATTGAGGCCAAGGTCTATGAGAAAGCCGAGAAAGAATTCGGAATTTCTACTGAACGTAAAGACATAACTGAACTTTAAGAATGAAAAAGTAATATTCAAAAGCAGAACCATACTCTCATTTAATATGGTTGGCGAAGTTTCTGAAGATGGAAAATGGATATGGGATGGAGAAAACTGAAATCCGAAGACTGACGAGGAACACACAACATCTACCCCAGAGAACACTGTCAATGAAGTTGAAACTCCAGAATCCCAGGCAATGCCTGTCGAAATTGAAGATACTTCTGCTCCAATGATGGGTGCTCTCCTCTGCCGGACTCGGTTCCAGCCCCACTTCCAATGCCGGCCTTC
Source organism: Methanobacteriota archaeon (assembly GCA_009937025.1). Classification (GTDB taxonomy): domain Archaea; phylum Thermoplasmatota; class Poseidoniia; order Poseidoniales; family Poseidoniaceae; genus MGIIa-L1. The sequence goes on along the minus strand of JAACDG010000012.1, from coordinate 24,209 downwards.
GACCCCAATTTTCAACACCAAATGATTGGTGAAACAGAGAGTAAACCTCCAAAAATCTTGAGGATTTTATCTGGTTCAACGGGCATATTGATGTCTGTGGTTATGATTTTATTTATTGTAGGATTTGTTCTCGGCGTAAATGCCGACAATATTTCCGGTTTCCAAGACGAAGGCACTTCCGAAGGAGATGATTTCGCCGATGCAATTGGTATCATACAGATTCTAACATATGTCTCTCTTCTCTTCATTGTCGGAATCATTACTGTTTCGGTTTTGACAATGATGAATAAGTCGGCATGGTGGGTACTACCTGCATCGATTATGCTTTTGATATTGCTCTTTGCAGGAACTGCTTTCTACATGGCGCAAGCTGCAAATGCGTATTATGACGCATGTGACTCAGAAGTGTACTATAATTGCCCTACTCAGGACGAAACAATGTTTGATCAAGACGCCATGTTTTCAGGATTTTGTGGTATTGGTGGCCTTTTGATTGTAGGTATAATGTCCCTCATTATTCGTGCAAAATCTAGAAACTCCGAAGAAAAATATGTGTCACTTGCCATTCCGGAGGATGGAGAAGTACTCGGCTCCCAAATTGCTGAAAAAGACGATAAAAAAGTGAAAGTGGTCTTGGTGATCAGCGTCATCGTGATTATATTGGGCGGTCTCCTCGCATATGGCATTGGAAACGCTTTAATGAACCCTGTAATGGCAGATTCAGAAGATGATGCCAATTTTGTCTTTGATGTCCGTGATGCTTGGGATTCTTCAGACGGGCATGTCATGAGTGAAGATGCAGGTGATGCGTTGGTCGTTGTTGATATGCTTCAAGGTAATTCAGAGAGGCACTGGGAATTCGTTTCAATAAAAATCGTCGCCGAAACTGGAGAGTCCTATACTTGCGAGTGGTGGCAGTTAAGCCGAAATTCCGGGTGTGAATTTGATGAATTAGATGTTAACGAGGACGGTTACTGGGCTGTGGGTGAAAGTTTGATAGTTTACGAAGACAGTCTCACCAACATATGCTCCGGCGATAATGGAGGATGTGAAATAGCCGTAGAGGTCAATATTGGCAGTATGGATGGGAGTTGGGAATACAATTCTGAGTGGTATTATGGGTATGCTGATGCTGCCGAATGAAATTGTATCTTAGACGTTCTCAGCATTGATGCACTCGATGAATAATTTGACTTTGTATTCGGATTGCAAATTATTCTCAAATGTGAATGGTATAGCATAGGGAACTGCTAAGAACACAGCCAATACACGTGAAGATGAGCGTGTTCAATTGAAACTACGGCTTCATCAATTTCTTTCGAAATGTGGGGAGTTCACATCAAAAAGTGATGTCAAACAAGCCATTTGGGATGGTGACATCACCGTCAATGATTCGGTTATCAAAAACATCGCCTATGAATTCAAACCTGCAAAACGCACAGTAAAGTACCGTGGCAAAGAATTGTTTCTACCCCAAAGTGATGTCTATTTTCTCCTCAACAAACCTGCGGGTTGTATTTGTTCTCGACTGAATTCGCAAGAACTTGAACTCAACAAAGTATCGGTCTATGAACTGTTTCGCAATGCCGTGGAACCCACTGTTTACGAAACGCTCGTAACCGTTGGAAGGCTTGACGAAGACACAACTGGTTTGTTATTGGTGACAACCGATGGAAAATTGGTTCATTCAGTACCTGACCCAAATAGGAAAATCAAGAAGACCTATCGCGTCGAAACTGAAGAGCCGATTACCGATGCTCAACTCGATTCAATTCGAAAAGGCGTGAATGTCTCTGTGGTCGAATACGGCTCGTTAGAAGAGTTTCAAACTCGCCCAGCAATCATCGACTTGGAAAGCCCATCGTGCGCTTTGCTGACAATCGATGAGGGCAAGAAGCGGCAAATCCGCCGAATGTTCACAACACTTGGAAATCATGTGAGCCATTTACATCGTGTGTCAACCGAAGGATTAGTGTTAGAAGAATATGCGCTTGGGCTTGGCCAATTTTGTTCAATTACTCGTGAAGATATCAATCGAGCACTGTTTTCGTGATGTGCGTCGGCATTCGATTGGTCCGCTTCAGATTCTCTGACTCAAATATGCCGAAGATGAATTTCGCAACATTAGAAACCGTTTTCTTGAAGCCAACCGGTAACAGGGAGATTGTTTTGACGTAAAACTGCAGCAGCTTCAGTTAACAAGGTTTGGCGGCGTTGAATGTCTTGCCCCTGTTCTGCAATAGCGGCGAGTTGAATGAGTGCATCCGAATGCCCTTCATGGTCATTCACCGTTTTAGCAAGGCGTAAACTCAATTCAAATTTCTCTTGAGCGTCCTCAAACTGATGACGATAAAGCAGGGTATTTCCAATGTTAAATTGGGCTATTCCTTCGCCTTGACGGTCGCCAAGTTGGCGCATAATATCGAGTGATTCATTGAAGTAACGTTCTGCTTCAACAAATTGGTCTTGTTCTTCGAAAAAGACGCCCAAAAGGTTGAGAGTGTCGGATTGGCCGCGTAAATCTGAAAGTTTCTTTTTCATCTTCAATGCCATTTTGTACAAACGCTCGGCCTCGACGAAGTCGCCACGTTGTTTGGCTTGGTCTGCGAGTTGGATATTGGAGAATGCTTCGCCCCTCCTGTCACCAATTTGCCGCTTGATTGCGACGCTTTCATTGGTTAGGCGTTGGGCATCACTCATGTTTCCAAGGCGTTCAGCAACTGTGGAAAGATTCGCGAGAATGATTGCTTCACCTTCCAAATCCTTTTGCTTTCGTTTGATGATCAAGCATTGGCGATAGTGAAGTTGCGCCCCCTCATATTCTTTTTTCGATTCAAGAATGTTTCCAAGGCCGTTGAGAGCAATTGCGACACCGTTTTCATCGGCATGTGATTCCTTAATTTCGAGGGCTTGAGAAAACAAGTTTTGCGCTTGTTCGTATTCATTACCGCTAAGAGCGAGGTTTGCCATGGCTAAAATTACATCGGCCTCGCCATTTTTCTCGCCGAGTTCTAATTTCATTGCTTGCGCATCTTGGAAATTCACATAGGCGCCAGGTACATCGCCTTGATTCAGAGCAAGATATCCAATGTTGAGGAGGGCATCCGCCTCGCCACTGCGATTTGATTCTTCGCGGAATGTCTTGAGCGCTCTTTGGTAATGTTCCATGGCCCCTTGATATCGCCCGGTCAAACGAGCTGCATTTCCAAGTTTCAAATCGGTTGAACCTTGAATCTTGATACCTTGAGAATTGAGTTTATCACCTGCTTTCAAAAGGTTTTGAACATTAGACATCTGTTGATTCGACGGTTTTGAGTTTTGGACATTCCCCACAAATCCAATTTGTTCAAGGGCCAATACCATGGCTTTTGCCATATCCTCAGGACTGTTTTGTACAATTGTTTGCGAAGTAAGGTTGCCCATAATGACGCTGTCAACAATTTTTTGCTGAGTGTAGACATTTGCCCCTGGCGCATGGTGCACTTCTGTACCGACTGGAACCCATTCCGAACCGGTCCATTCGGACTTCCCGTCTGGGCTCAGTTTCCGCTCCACCATGATTCATACAAGAGGTGTTCAACTATCTAACTATTGTTTTAAATCGGCTTTTTCTCGGTTAAAGTCGAAAGTCGGATAAGTACTATTAAATGATATATCAATGCCATTAACCCTCATACGGGGGCGCTTCAGCATGGTGAAAATAGCAATTTATGTCGATACCTCTGGTTCAATGAATGAACGAATTCAAGGTGAAATGAGTGAAGATTTCTCCGGAGAGGCCAATTCTATTTTCAGCAAAATTCGACGAGGTATCGGGCTCAAAGGAAAAGTGAAAAAGCAATTAGTTGCTAAAGCAATGTGGGAAAATCTTGTTCCGACATTCAAAGACCGTCAAACCAAAGTTTCGACCATTAACAGCAGAGGCCGCTCCAGAGTCCTTGCTCCTCTTGACTTTCGTAGCCATGAGGATTTATTGAAAATACAGTTTCCAAAAGCCAATGGGGGGACATATCTTTGGAAATTCTTGGTCGAAGAGGCTGAAGAACTCGGCAAGGACAGTGTCGATTGGTTGTTTTTCTTAATCAGTGATGGAATGGACATGAGTTCCCCTCCGCCGTTCAATGGAGTACAGGGGTTCCAGCCATGTATCGAGGCAATCAAAAAAATTGGTATTGATGTTGAGTTTCACATCATTGGACTTGGATTGCCCGATTCATCGGTGAATGTATTTCGCCAAGTGAGTGGTGCAAGCGGAGGTTCATTCGTCAATATCGTTGAAGCAGGAGACGATGTCGAGCAAGCCGTCGAAGAAGTCGGGGGCGCCCTTGAAGAATCACTCAACCCAATTGCTCGTATGGCAAGTCGGCAGAGAAGGCAACAAGAATATCTCGAGTCTCGACAGGAAGGGGACCTTGAGATCACAACTGAAATCGCCCCTCCCGCTCCTGCTTACACAGGCTATACCTATGGCGACTTGACGATTGAGGACACTAACCCTGAACAACTTTCTCAATGGCAGAACGACTTGCTTCGAATCCGAGGTGATGAGCAAATTGAGAATATTCAAGCCTACGAAAACTGGGTCTCGATGCGTTCTACTCCTTTGTTTTCAGATACGCCAGGAATTCCAATTGATTCATGGGCCCTATCTGCAGCCGATGTCTCTCTTATTGCAAGCATGAAGATTGACAACCTCTTCACGTTCCTTTCCCAAATTCGAAGTTCAGATGTTCCTATTGAAAACCGTCGAATTATCGTTCGGGGTGAAAACATCTCGGAGACTCTCTTAGATACGCTTTCCAACTCTGGTGCAAGAGTGGTCATCTATCCAGAAGAACTTCCACCCCCGCCACCGCCTGAATTGGATGATGAAAAGTGGGAGCGAAATGAGTACGACTTCAATGACAACCCTACTCGTGAATGGGAAATATATCCACATTTGGGGACAAGTAAGGCGCGATATTCAGTGGTCATCGACCCTCCAGTCTATCCCGCATATGTTGAGAAACTTTCTGAAGCCTTTAACAAAAAAGGGCTGGTTGCAGAGTTGGAATCCAAATTACGCCCAATTCAACGCTCGTATGCAGAATTGGTTTTCAAACCTTCATGGAATCACTTCAATGACAAGTGGGTGCCTGATGATTGGCCATCGTTAGTTTCGCTTGAGCCGCAAACAGTTGGTGAAGCATTTTGTGAATCACTTCGTATTACTTACATTCAAGTGGTACATGAATGGCTCTTTTCTCGTGGAAATCGTCCGAAGTTCATCTTAATTCGGCTTTCCAATGAATCCAAAACACTCGGCCTACACAAACACCCTTGTTATTTGGAATTCCAAACGCTGTTGGCAGACATGTTCCATTATCAAAGCACAAATTTGCGAATCAAGGCACCGCGTGTCGAATATTGGTGAATATTTGGGCGTAAGAGTTCAAAAATTACCGGCAACCACATGTACTCCCCCTACCTGTAAAGCAACATGGGTTTCTTTGCAACGATAGGCCGCGGATGGAAAATGAGCAAATTAAGTATGTCAGTGGTTAAGAAAGACCCTGAATTGATTATTTACATGTTTATTTGTGGTATTTTGAGTATTTTGACGATGGCTGCAATGAGTATACCGCAATATCTGGAACAGGATTGGGCTGTTGATGCTGAAGGGCAAATGACTGGGGCATTCATGGCTTTCATCTTTGTAGGATACATGGTTCTTTCAATTATTGTAACGTTTTGGAACAGTGCCATTGTAGCAAATTCACATATCCGACTTACTGGTGGCGACCCGAGTTTTATGGACGGTGTGTCCGCTGCAATGAGTAAAATCCACATTATTATCCTCTGGGGAATCATAGCAGGAACGGTTGGTTTGTTGTTGAAACTTCTCAACCAAGCTGCAAGATATCAGAAAGGAGGAGCTGCAGTTGTTGCAATTATTCTTACCGCCATTGGAGCGGCTGTTTGGTGGATGATGACGTTCTTCATGATTCCACACATGATTATCGAAGACCAAGGTCTTGGTGACAGTCTCAAATCAAGTAAGAATATGTTTTTCAAAACATGGGGTGAAAACATCACTTCTGGCCTTGGAATTGGTTTGATTGGAGGGTTTTTCGTTGTCCTCATCGCCATCGTTTCGTTTGTCATGATGGTTGCACTTGGCCCACTCTGGTACATCGGTTTAGGAATTGGCGTTGTCGGAGTTTCTATTGCACTGGCATGGACCAATGCGGCTGAACAAGTCGCAGTTACTGCACTCTATCTTTATTCGAAGAACGGTGAGATGCCTGAAATTTATCAGAACTTCGGAATGAATCACTTCCACATGGACCCAACGGTCGCTTGACTCAATTCTCATTCGAAAACCTGAGTTTTTTTCAGTCAAATTCGGATTACGAAGGCTTCCAATCTTTGTAAGCGATTTGTGCAGGAACGACTTCATCTTCGCCGTCATAATAGTCAATCATTCTTTCAGCAACCCATTGAAGCCATTCAAACGCTTGCTCGCTTTCCTGCTCTTTTCTGAAATTTTCAATAATCAACTTGTTCTTTTGCCATGCAGTAATCATGGAGAGAGAAAATTGTTTTCGAACAACATCGAAATCAAAATGCCCATCGTGAAGAGTAATTGCTATGCTTTCCCAAGTCAGCAATACGGTGAAAACTTTAGGATAATTTTCTCCATGAAACTCTTCCAATTCTTTGAATGATTTCAAGTCATCAGGTTGCATCCAGATTGAGATGCTTCCGTGTGAGAAGTCTTTATTTTGCCATAATTCAGACAGTTTCAATGAAGATGACGCTTTTCTGTCCTTCTTCATTTCCTTAATTGTAATCCAGCTGTAAATCGCTGCTCCAAAAATGGTTACCAGTCCTAAAACTTCAGCCCATTGAGATGCAGAATCTAAGTCCATTGGCGCAAATCTGTGCCCACACAGTCCTTGAACACTTGCTCAAAAACATACTGTGTTCTGTGTTTTTGAGCAGTCTTTCGTTCGGTTTTCTTTTGGTGCTTACTCGCCGATAAACTGTGTGAGCATTCTGTGAAAATGATGCACACCTTGCTCTTTGGTCGGTGAATATCTTCCTCGGTCATAGGCTTTTGACGCCATACCTTTCTGCACTTCTTCAATCACCCACTGGTCTTGATGTTCAACGGTATCAAGCACTGAACCTGCGCCTTGATTGGCAAGTTCTGCATCGCTGACATAGCCGCGATAGAGTACGCGGCACCGGTTGTGTGAGACTGGAATAACCACGTTGACCGATAATCCCCACGGATAGAAGTTGAACATCATGTTCGGGAAGAGCCACAGATAGTACGCAGCGATATCTTGGCCTTCATCTGGATGGCCTGGTGGTAAATCGAACTTAACATCGCCATCCATTGCCTTGCCGATTTGTAACACCCCGCCGTCAAAGGTCTCGGTGATGTAGCCTGAATAATCGAGTGCTTGGTTGAGTTCAGGATGAACATAAGGAATGTGAAACCCTTCTAAGAAATTGTCAACATACAACAACCAATTGGCATCAACACTGTGGTCTCGCTCTCGGTCTGTATCGTGGGAGTATGATTCTGGTGCGAGGAACCCCAAGCGTTGCTCAAGCAGATCCCAGGGCAAATCTATTCCCTCGCCTTGTGCAGTGAAAAACATCCCCATCCATTGTTTGAGAGGAAATTGTTTGAGGTTGTCTTCTTCACTTGGAAAGCCTATGGCTTGTTCAAATTCGGGCATATGGCGAAAGGTTCCGTCAAGATCGAATGTGCGTCCATGATAGCGGCATTGCAGTGTTTTTTTGCTGCACGCTTCGAGTGCTAATCGCATTCCTCGGTGGGTACAAACATTGGAAACACAATTTGTTTCTTGGCCTTTCATCAAAACCATTGATTCACCGTTGATAGCCTCAATATGTTCGAGTGGTTGAATTGAATTGCTCTCCAATTCAGATCGATGTGCAGCAAATTGCCAGCCTGTGAAAACGCTTTTCAGGCGCTCAAATTCATCTACCTCAGTGTAGAATTGGGAAGGGAGTGTCCTCGCTCTCCGGATGTCTTCATCGATCAGCGACTCGCTCATAACCTCACACCCAAACATCGTTTTCTGCCGTGAGTTCGCCTTCTTCCTCGCCGGTGCTTACGACACCCTGTGGCTCAACCAACATCACATGACATTCTTCGATAGCATATGGTTTGTGCATAACCCCTTTTGGTACAACATACATTTCACCCTCGTTGAGCGTGATGTTTTCATGTTTCATTTCTATGCCCATTGAACCTTTGACGACGATGAAGACTTCATCGGTATCCACATGATTGTGCCAGACAAATTCACCTTGGATTTTGACCAGTTTGAACTGATAATCGTTCATTTCTGCTACGACGCGTGGCGACCAGTGACCTGAAAACTTGGTTAATTTTTCATCGATGTTGATTTTCGCCATAACCAAAGGATAGTGTGGCTCTTATTTTGGCTTAACTCAAGGTTCAGTGGTTGGGTCCCATCCTGAAACATAGTTTTCTTCCAACGCGATAATCGCATCCATCTCACTCGAAATGTCAATGTTGAGTGAAGCGATATTCTCGACGATGCGTGAGGGGTTACTCGACTTTGGAATCGTGATGCAACCTTGGTCATAACAGAATTTGATGGCGACTTGAGCAGGAGTGCAATTAAGCCGTTGAGCGATTTCTCCAAGTTTTGGGTCAGCGACTTTTTTGCCCCGGGCGAGGGGGGAATACGCCATCAATTTGGCACCTGCATCCTCTGTTGCTTGCTTAAGGTGGGGGCGTTGGAGCCAAGGATTGTATTCGACTTGGTTCACACTTGGCATATAGTTGGCATACTTCTTCATCGCATCCAAATGGGCTACCCCATAGTTCGAAACTCCGATTGATTTGACCCATCCTTGTTCAAGGCAGTACTCCATTGCTTTCCAAACCGGGGCGCGATGCTCAGGGTCAACAGGCGGTGCATGAACGAGATAGAGGTCGATGTAATCCGTATCCAAGAGTTCGAGCGATTTCTTACATTGTTCGATTGCCTCTTCATATCCAACAGCATCTCCACGTCGAAGTTTTGTCGTGATGAAAACTGAAGAACGTTCGATACCCGTTTCTTTGAGCGCTCGGCCGACGTCGCGTTCATTCTGATACATGCTTGCCGTATCGATATGGTTGTAGCCTGCATGAAGAGCAGCCAATACAGAGGATTTGCAGTCACCGTCATCAGCCATCAAAAAGACGCCAAGGCCGAATTGTGGTATTTCAGTAGGATAGGCTTCTTCGCCTTTTTGTGTTCGATGACTGATTCGCATAAGTTGACCAGGGGTTGGTGATTGATGAAGTCGCCGATGAGAGCGATACGTTATTTGTTTCAATTCGCCAAAGAACGTTTAATCGCGATGCGGTTTCAATTTGACCATACGAATAACTTTCATGATTCGTAAGAAAAAGTAACCCGGGTCAAATCCGCCAAAGCTTGCATTTCCTGGAACACGGTGATGTTCGGCATGGTTTCCCTCGCCCATCGTTAGCAGAGCGCTTGGAAGAAAGTTTCGAGCCTCTGTATTCGGGTCGTCTCGTGAACCAACTAAATGGGAAACGGAATATATTGAATCTCCGATGTTGTAAAACAAAACCGTAATGATATGTGCAAGGCCAATTCCAAGCCATCCAAATTCAATGTAAAACAGGTAAAAAGGCAAGAGGTGTGTGAGGGCTAAGAAGAAATTAACCGGCCGGCGGCTCATAAATTTCAACAAGGGAACATCCAAATCCTTTGGTAGGTTTTCTGGTAATTTTTTCCAGATGAAAGGGTCAATTATGGTACGGATAGGGCCCGCTAAGGCATATAATATTGCGATGAATGTGTTGCTTGTTGGGGGATACCATCCGCAATGAGCATGCCAAAACCCGCCGAAATATGGGGAATGTGGGTCTTCGGCGGTATCAGTGGTTTTGTGGTGAATTCGATGATTCAGTGCCCATTGAATAGGAGGTCCGGCTGGCGTACCTGCATAGACCAAGAGATACTTGAGAACGGGATTCGATTGAAATGAATTGTGCGAAATCAATCGATGGGTCCCGAGTGAAACACCAAGGCCAATGAAGACATACCAGAACAGAAGAAAGGCATAATTCATCGATTTGCCAACCCCAAGTTTGCTCGCATTCGTTCAAGATGTGCATGGGCGTGTTCGACAAAGAAGCCATGCATGAGGAAACGATAGGAAAGCCCGGTTGGGCCAACAAGAATCATCGGGAATCTGTTATGGGCAAGGTCAGCAAAATGGGCAGCGCCAATTATTTCATCAATGCGCAAACCGACTGAATGGTCGAATTGAAACGAATTGATTGCGGCTTCATATTCCTTGGCTGTAAGCCAAAAACAGAACGTCGTTTTGAATAATTCATGTGCTGTTTCAAAATCAAGGAATTGAGTCCAACGCTTTTGCGAAAGGGTGTATTGAATGTCGATTGGTTTCCAATTTGTCCATAGTAAATCCGCTTCGGCAATTGGCCAATTCTCACCTTTTATTTCACCAAGGTCACGCATTGTCATCAATACGCCTTGGTCATGGTGGACAAAGGTCTGGACCATTAAATCTTGAATGACTTTTGGATAAATGAGTACGGGTTCAACGCCTTCTTTTCCTGAATTGTCAATAACGAAATTCAATAGATTGCTCTCGGTTTGGAAATGCCGTAGAATCAGAATGTTTGCTTCCGGGCGAACAAAATATTTCATGAAAAAGCAGATTTGCCATTGAAGAAATCTGTATGCCCTCCATTGAATAGGTGAAAGGCGTTTGAGGTAATAGGTGAGGTGAAGTGTAATGCTGAGAAGAATTTTCAATGTCGGCAGTATAATTACGCGCAATGGGTTTTGAAGATCTTTGAGCCAGTATTCTTTGGCTTCGAAATCCAATGGTAGACTATCATCTCCACTCAGTGCATCACTCAGTGTTGCTGGCATTCGTCCGTGGTTTTTGGCCAGCGCTTTCTCAAGACGGCGTTTGGCTCGACGCTCTTTACGAGATAATGTAGGTTCACTGGACGTCATATTCTATTTCCTCCAATTGTAATCGATACAGGCGAGCAACCACTTTTGCTGTTTTCACTATGCTTGCAATGGCTTCTTCATTGACACCAACGCTGTCAAGTGTTGCGTAAAAGCGCTGCATATGCTCACTGTCATTATGACCATGATAGGTCATAAATCGAGTCGAGTCTTCGGAAAGTCCTGTGAGTTCTTGAATCCGTTCAGCCCATGAGTGAGCCATTTTTTCTCCCAATCCTTCAATTATCCACATGGCACCGAGCAAGTCAATTGGATTTGGACGTGAAGAACGGTGCATAAGGAATCCATGTAAAGCCTCTGAACCAATATTCCGCTCCATATTCAAAATATCTTCAAGTTTACCTCCTGATGCAACATAATCTTTCTCAAGCATCTCGTAATCTCGGTGCTCATCAACAGCATGACTGATGATGGTCGAGCGTATTTCGGAATGATTACGGTCAAAACTGCTTGCAGTTCGGGTAATCCAACGCGAACCTTCGATAACTTGTTGGCGGATATTTCTCAAAAACACCTGATGGTCTTCAACGGTGAAAGTGCCTAAATCAATGCGGCGCAAGAGTGGTACTTTGGACAAGTCTCGTTCAAAACCAAGCCAAACTCGAAGTAAATGTTGGAGACAAACTTGTGCATGGGGATTCAATACGACGCCTTCAGGTACGCTTTCTTCTGCTGGAGCGGTTTCTCCGCCTTCGATTGATATGTCACCATTATTCATTCTTCCACCACCGTGAGTTGGAGATAGGTCGTATTAAAACGTCCACTCTCGGGAACAAAACAGAGTACTCTGTCGCCGACATTCACCGTTACTTCATCGGTACGCAAAAATTCATCAAGCATTATGAAAAGAGATGCTGCTCCGGTATTTCCGCGTGAGTAAAGGTTTGTCCACCAGCGCTCTTCGGGAATTCCAACACCGGCTGTATTGAGCATTTCAAGAATTTTATTTTTGAAGTGATGGCTTGAGTAATGGCACAAAAAGTGGTCCACTTCGCTTGGTTTACTTACGCCTTCTTCGACCAATCGCAAATAGCCATCGACACCCATTCGCATGAGATTATCAAGTAAGCGAACGTCTTGACGAAGGAGAAGGGCTCCATCTTGTTCCGCTTCTGCATAGGTGTTGTAATCTTGCCATGTTCGCGAATCGGTTGGGCGGCCAGCTGAACCAACGCTCATACAAGTTGGGAGAGCGTGTGCATGAGAAAATCCTCGTATCCAATCGATTCGTAAACTGAGGCCTTTGGGAGCTGGTTTGTTTTGCAGCAAGAGTGCGCCTGCACCATCTGAAAGCATCCATCGCAAGAATTCGGTACTGAAATCGATTCGTTTTGCAGCAAAGGTCGAGGTTGTTGCAGCCTCATAACGTTGCTTTTTGAGAAGTCTGCTGGCTAACTCACTTGACAAAACTAAAGCCGCTTCATGCTCTTCAAGACGCAAACTGTTCCAAGCAGCTTTGAGTGCCATGATGGATGATGAGCATATTCCATGAGTGGTAAGAATCTCGATTTCGGGTAATTCTAATTCAGCCTGAACCATGCTCGCCATACCTGGTGCAGGGAGGTCTCCTTGTGTCGAAGCAACGGCTAACATGCCCACTTTCTCGCGATTGAGAAAGGCACGGTCAAGGCATTGTTCAGCAGCATTCGTTGCCATTTCTGTGTTGCTGTGGGTGGTTTGTTGATTTTCATCGATTGCATAATGGCGAGTTTGTATCTTGTTTGCTTTTTGAATTTGAACTCTGAGTGAAGAGGGTTTGTCATGAACTGCTCCAAGAATGTTCTCAACTTGGTCGACCTGGATCGCTGGACCAGGTAAAAAGGAACCTGTGCTGGTAATGTAGACTGTCATTCTGTAGCCTCCCGAGTTTGTTTACGTTCATATGACCAACAACGCCACCATTCCTGAATATAGGGGCCGACGACTAAAAGGGACATCGTGAAAATGTATATTGCTGCATAATTCCCAGAGGCTCCCAGAGGCTCTTGTCGCCATTGCAAAGAAAAACCACCAGCCCAATCAAGGGTTATCATATCGAGGAACACTTCCCATTTACGTACGATAATCAAGAGAATGAGGAAGAAGGGTAGAGTTGCCAAATAGTTGTGCGCATGTACTTCCCATATACTGATTTCTCGTTTCCCAGTCGTAAAGTGTACATCGTAATGAGCGATGAATTCGTGAGCAATCAGCGCTGCAAAACACAAAAGAAGAATCAGAACATTGACTTCAAAGACGAGCGAGAGAACCAAAGGAAGTCCGATTTGAGCGCCCATCAAACAATGAATATTCGCTTCACGGAGCCCAGATGTGGCCTCGATATCAGTTTGTTTGTGGCACCACCAATCAAGCATACTGGCAACGCCCCAAAGTGGAAGCAAGACATAGAGAATAATATTGAGCACGAGTGTCGCTTCGTCCATTTCGGTTGCCCCTTACTCCTTTCTACTGCTCATTTCATAAAAAGTCGATTCCGGAATCATGGTATTTTAACTACCAATTCGAGACTTAGAGGAAGTCGGACAAAGATAACTGTTTGGCGCGGTCGTTGTTGAATAAGGAGTCGGCGCTATCGGACAACCATTCTACGTTTTGCTTTGTATATACGTCGACACCGTAGGTCGCCATGACGTGCTTAGTGACTTTGATGTACTTTCGAACAGCGCCTTCTGAAACAGTCAAGGCCAAATTTCCACCGCACAATCCACCTTCGGACTTTTCTACGCCGACACTGGTAAGCCCTCTTCCTGTTTCTTTTTTCGGCTGAATACAGTTCCCAGCGACAGGCATTCGGCGATATGAATGTGCACATTTGAGACAACGTATTTTTTGCCGAGCGTAGGCGTTGAGATTGCCACGTAAATCAGGTAGGAAATGTGAACGAACAACACTCGAGGCGACCGTACGAACATCAACAGCGCGTAAACGGTGTCCAAGGTCTAATTGACCGTTCATTTTGTCAATCATTGTGTCAAGGGTTTTGTAAGCACAAAGAGCCGGCCCTTGGTCGATAGAATGGCAATCGTGTGTATAGCCGTATCCGCGTACTGCCGCTACTGAGCCCAGACGTCTTTCAACAAAGTCCATCCTTTCAGCGCATTCTTTCGGATGCGGTTGGGAAAGCGTAGTTTCGTAAAAATCTCGACTGTAAAACCACCCGGAGTCAACGTTGAGGGCTTCTTTGTCAACTTCGGTCGGATTCAATCGAGTGGTGAGGACCAGAGGGGCATCCATGAGCCCTCCTCTGTTCGCAGGCAAAATCTCTCTGCTGAAATTAAGCAAGCCATCCATCAAGAGCATGATGGCATCTTCATCGCCGTCGCAATTTCTTCGCTTCGCTGCATGGAATAAGGGGTGGGCATAGCCCCCAGAACAATCCGCCCAACCAATGATTCGACTCAAGACACCGCCAGAGGTGTGTGGGGCTAAAGCGCAAATGAGTTGGCCGACCAAGTCGTCTGCCGTATTGACGTTGTAGTAAGGCTCCATCCCATAATATCGAACCAATCATTCATCAATAAATTGTGCAGTACGGACAAAGAATTCACACGCATTTTTGCTGACGATGAAATCCTGAGGGAATATCTCCAACATTTGCTCATCGTTTTGAAGCGGATTTCCTTCGCAATCGTTCGCATAGCCCAGCGATTCAAGTGTTTGCCATGGGACCCCAACTTCTCTTGGCGTAAAGTGGGTGATTGGAACATCGCTCATATCGAATCGAACTGTTCCATCACGGAATACGGGCAACTTGTGTTTGGCCCTCAAGAGTCCTTTTTCAATCGCTTCTGGTGTTTGGTCTCGGCTGGCAATTTGTTTCATGCATTTGACTTGTCGAGGGATACGGTCGATGCCTAAACGGATGCGAGCATCTTCAATCATCGTATCCAAGCGAACCGTTTGAATTTCACCTCGGCGTCGGCGTTTTTTATTGTCCGATTCTCGCATTTTCGTACGGCCGCCACATGTTTCTCCGACCCGTTCGTGACCATCTGAATCAACAAGACGGTGATGGCAGAGAATAAAGGGTGATTCTTTGCCGCATTTCTTGCATGTTCGACGGCCCATTTGAACGCGAATGCTTTGTTTATTGGCAGCATTGGCAAGCAACCTTTGGTTACCACCATTCAAGTCGATGGGGAAGAGTGCGTGAGTCATGGGATTCATGACACGGGGGGCTGCTTTCTCGGGCCGGCCCATTCTGCATCCAATTCGAACCGGCGCCGCATGTTCCCAGCGTAAATCTGAAATTTTTCGGACTTGCAAAAGAATCCCGTCCACGATATGGTCGTCTTCATGAATTTGGGCAGCCAAATACAGTTTGGGATCCGCCGGCCCAGGATTGGGGACTTGGGCTGCAGCTTGGCGGCCAACTTCATCTGTTTCAGCAATACCAAGCCCTCGCTGCCGTGCATTCGTTTCTGCAGCAATACGAACTGTGGCACGCGCCTGCCGGAGTACTTCGAGACGTTCTCGTTCTTCAGTGAGCGTGATTTGAGATTGTCTCAATTGATGTATTCGTTCTTCAAAGCGTGTTTTTGCATCAACAATTCGAAGTGGCTTTTCATCTTCAAAACTGTATCCAAAGCCCTCAAGTAAAGCCGGCCAACCCGTTGTGATGACCAAATCCTCGCCGTCGTGATGATGACGCAACCCCAAAATCATCGCCGCGCCTTTCGCCAAACCGTGTTGGATATATGCCCATGCTTCAGGCATTTCTTTTGCAAAAATCGGTGTTAAAGGCTGCAGGTTTGGACCGGGTATTTCGAACTCAGCCAAATTATCAAGCCGTTCTGGACGCAATCTATCCATCATTTCAGGAGACCAATTACGAACTCCGCCCGGGATACGTAATTGCCGTTTTTCAGGTAACGGCATGGCTTGAAGATGTTCTTCGATTTCCGGAGGAGGTGTGTTCGATGTCCCAAATGGTTCGATGGTCGCTTGGTCGATTAACTCCAATACCGAAGGTACCCACTCTATTGGTAAATCGAGGAACCAAGGGTTATGTGGGGCTGGAATAGAAGTCTTAAATCGATGAGCAAGAAGTTTGCATTGGCCCCAATTTACAGTGCAAGCGGCCAAAAACACATGCCACTTACGTCGGGCGATGTGTTGCTTTCCGGGGTCTTCAGCATCTTCAGGATGAATGCCGGGTATGCCGTTTGGAAACGATGTGCGGGGTTGTTCTATGATGCTCGCAAATTCTGCAACTGCATCTTCGGAGTTCAACTCTTCAAGGAGGTCGCTGGCCCACCAATCATTTGAGTATCCTGCTGGAACCAATTTCTTGTTATTCTCCATGAATTCGCCATAGCCTAGAACGAGTTCCCCATTGTCCCAAACCGAGGCAACTTGCGAACCGATTGCAGTGTAACTTTTCGCGTCATCAAGACGGAGGAATCGGCCGTCCCGTAAGACGACCCATGGGCCATCTGTGTCATCGGATGGGGTGATGGCACACGCCTTACCTGGGCGTTCTATTTTCATCTGTGTCCCGATCGTGATGAAGTCGTCCATCGCCAACATCGATGCGGTGTTGGTCGAGGCGGCAGCGAGCCCAGATGGGCGGGCTCGACCATATCGTAATCGGAATCCACCCGGTTGGAGAGGGGCACCAAAAACGGGTCTGCCTGCGATGATGTCTTTCATGAATTTGGTAATCATCGGAACCTTACGCGATTTAAATTGAGATTCGTCCCCGTCGTTATCATCGGATTTTCCTTTTGAAGCGAATTTAGAGATGAAGTCCCATCCAGGAACTTGAAGGCGTTCTGTGTGTTTCTGAATTTTTGGTGCTTTCAAACACATTCCTTCACCAATAACAAGCAAAACGCCGCCGCGGATTCGGGGCTCGTCAATGTTCCGTACCCGCCCATATCCTGAACATTCAATACGCTCTGTTGATTCCCCGTTAATCATTATCGGACACGCACGGACAATCTCATCAATCTCTGCTGGAGAAGGGCGATATTGTAAATTGCCACGGTACAAGCCAAACTCTTCTTTGACGCGCTCGACTTCTGGGTCTGTTGGTTGATAGTGCCCAATGTTGAGTTCTCTGCGTATCATGTCTGCGATCAAAACAGCAAGTGCTTGGGCAGTACCACCTGCTGCTCGAATCGGTCCTGCGAAATGCACAGAAACAAATTGAGAGCCGTCAATGTTGTTGAGGAGACGTACTTCGCTGATGCCTTCAAGTGGGGCGACGAGTACTGCTTCGGTCAATACCGCCAAACCAACTCGCAAACCAACATCGATAGCTGTAATGAGGTCGTGCCCTTGTTCCCTAAATCCACGTGCAACGCTTTGAGCCATCATAATCGAAGTTGTTTCTCGGTCGTGTTCGGCCAAGAGTTTTCGAATATCTTCTGCAACTTCGTAACCATCGAGATATTCGACAAGAAGTTTTTCTGTTCGACCTGCAAGATCTGCAGCCCTTGGTATTTCGACATGTTCTTTGAGGTCATATCCCAGTTTTCTTGCTTTTTCAGCAATGATGTATGCTTCATCAGCGTGCTCATCAAGCCATTGGTGATAGGTTTCCATTTCAGCCTCCAACCGTTCAATATCAAGGCCGAGAAGCGGGTTGTGCCCTCGTTTTGTACCTGACTCATCTGACGGGGGCATGTGATTCCTTTGACTCTTGGGGGCGACCGTTTATGAGTGCCGCGTTCAAATCACATGGCATCGGTTTCACAGCCATGAGAAGCAAAGTTCATTGATGCGGCGCAAAACCACAGTTTGATGTCCGTCCACCCGAGCGTTCGCTCTCATTCAAGTTGGCCCCGTCTTGTTGAACTTGTACGGGATTTGGCATTCATCGATGGCGGAAGTGATGATGCTTTCACCTTGGCAAGTGGGCGTAATTCTCGCTGGTTTTTTGATACAAAACCCGTCATGATGCACCCTGAATCTACGCACCTTTTGGGTGCGCTTTTCAATCTCCGGATGGACGCATTGAATGTTAATTTCGTAGGAGGATTGGAACTTGGTGCTGTGCCTTTAACGGCAATTGCTGTTGCTACTTCGCCCGCCGATACTCCTCGTCTTGGATTCATGGTTCGTAAAGAAGCGAAAGGGCGCGGTGGAAGAAAGACGAACAATCCGCCTGGTATAGAAGGGTCCTCGCTTGAAGGCGGTGGAACCATCGTCATCGTCGAGGATGTAACAACGACAGGGGGTTCGGCGATCAAAGCAGTGGAACGTATCCATCAGAATACCGAATGTAAAGTCGTTGCCGTCATCAGTATTGTGGACCGCGAAGAAGGAGCAAAGGAAGCGTTTGCAGAGGCTGGAATTCACTTTGAAAGCATCATGACTCGAAGTGATGTAGCCGGCCAATGAGGCATAGATATGCTTGAAATTTTCAACCCCAATTCAACTGACTCAGCAGGTTTAACTGAATATGCACCTGATTCCACTGCTGCTGGAACTTTGGTTTTCTATCATGCCAGTCAAGGGAAACCGTTGGCCACGCCTTGGCAGGTTGCTTTAGCGCGTTCAACTCTCTTAACACAACTCTCTCTCCCTGAAGGATATATTCTGGATTGTGCTTGTGGGAGTGGCATCCAACTCGGCGCCCATATGGCTCTCCTTCAGCGACCTGGAATTGGTGTGGAATTGGATGTAATGCGTGCTCAAGCCAGTGCAGTCAATCTGCAATCCATTGCTCAATATCGAAATGAATTGAATTCTGTTCGCATGCAAAATACCCGTATTGTCGCTGGTGATGGGCGGGATGGTGCAAGCGTTTGTTCAGCGATTGCTGAACATCTCAACTCGGAACGGCTTCCCCCGATTGCCTTGCTCCACCTGGACCCTGCTCGCCCTCGGAACAGTCGTACTCACGGCCTTGATGAAATGGCCCCTCGACTCGATGAAGTGTTCAAGGGTTGGGCTCCGTATTTGGCCGAAGGTGAAAACGGCCCGGCTTTACTTCTCGATTTGTCGCCCCGCCTCACCCACGAACAACGTCTTGCCGTCGAAAGAATGGTCGATGAAGTTTGGAATGGAATCACCCGAACATGGGTGTGGACTTCGCGAGGTCGAGGGCGTGTTGACCGTCTCGCGTTGTGGCTTGGCAGTGCCTCTACTGCAGGTGTAGCGCGGCGTTTTGTTCGTATTCCGCCTTCGATAACTGAAGAAGCATATGTCATTTCCGGCGGTGAAAGTCTCGCTTCAGGAGATGGGTTACCCGTGCATCTCCGCCAACCTCCAAGACGTGGTGAAAGAATCAGTATTCTCGATGCAGCGCTTGTTGAAAGTGGGTTGGCGGATGAATGGTTGAAGAGTGTTACAAAATCCGAACACATCACGTGGGGGGACGTTGAAGGACGTCGCCCCCAAATACACCACAAACACCCATTGCGCCTTGAGAATGAAATGGACCGGATGTTGGTTCAGGCTACTGGGCGTGTTGTCGCCTTGGCTCGAATCCAGCTCGGACTTGACACCGTTGATCAATTGGTGGAATTGGTTCTCGAGCATGATGTTGCAAAGATGACGATTCGCGTCCCACTGGCTCCTGAAATTCAGCCTAAAATTCAGGGTGCTATTGACCGACAACTCGCTCGAAGACACGGTCGGAGAGAGGCTTTTCTGGTTCAGCAGCCTGGCGATGAAATGTTCCTCATTTGTATTGCAGAATAATTGGCACCCTTTTAGCACCACGATTGGCTTTAAAAAAAGGCTCTGAAACCAAGGGTTTTCGCTTCTCAGTACCGCGAAGGCGTATCGCGGTCTTGATATAGGGGAGGTTGGTCGGGAACCTGCTTGACACTCTGTGTTAAGGAGAGGTGAAACACTATGGCACGACCAAAGGAAGAAGATTTGGGAGATGATTTCTCGTACATCTTGCGTATGGCAGATACCGATATGGATGGGCAGAAGACCCTTGCAACAGCATTGACTGCTGTGAAAGGCGTTGGCCCAAGAACTGCAATTCAGATTTGTAAGAACACTGGGTTCGACCCCGCTTCACTCGCCGGACACCTCTCGGCTGAAGAACAGGAATCACTCCGTGTTGCAATCGAAGGCTATGCAGAAACAGTCCCACTTTGGATGCTTAACCGCCAACGGGACCTCGAAACAGGAGATGAATTGCATCTCACTGGACAACAGGTCTCCCTTACTCTTGAAGACGATATTAACCGACTTCGAACCATGAAATGCTACCGTGGTGTTCGCCACGCAAGCGGAAACAAAGTTCGTGGACAACGTGGCCGTTCAAATGGCCGTGGTGGACTCACCCTTGGTGTGAGCCGAAAGAAGTGATTTGGAGGGATGATGAATGGGAGAACCAAAGTTTGCACGACCTAAGTTTGACACGCCTTCCCATCCTTGGAAGGCTGCTCGTATCGAAGAAGAACACGCTATTCAAGCCAATCACGGTTTGAAGAACATGCGCGAAATCTGGAAGGCTAAATCCCAACTTCGCCGACACCGACGACAAGCAATGCGCTTGATTGGTATGGTCGATACAAGTGAACCTCATGGAAAGCGAGAGATGGAAGACTTACTTCGTTCTCTTCACAACAAAGGACTGATTGCTTCCGACGCCAAACTCGACGATATTCTTTCTTTGAGCACTGAGGACATTCTCAACCGCCGTCTCCAAGCTCAAGTCTACTACAAGGGACTTGCAATCTCGATGAAGCAGGCTCGACAATTTGTTACCCATGGTAAAATAGTCATTGGAAATCAAAAAGTCACTATCCCTTCCTACCCTCTTTCACGAGATGAAGAAGAACAACTCACCTGGCATCCAAGTTGCCCGTGGATCGATAACTCAGAGCACCCAATCCGAAAAGCGATTGACGGACGTGCATCTTCTGCCGAATACGGTGTTGAAGAAGAAGAAGTCGACCCAGAAGCAAGCAAAGAGTTCGCTGAAGAAGTGGTTGCTGCTGCTGAAGAAGCACCATCGGCAAATGAAACTGGAGGCGATGAGTGATGACACGACGTGCAATTATCAACATTTTCAGTTCCTACAACAACATCTTGATGACGGCTACCGACCTCACCGGTGCTGAAACAATCACAACCTGTTCGGGAGGACAAGTTGTCAAATCTTCCAAGGACAGTGGCGGCCAATTCGCTGCAACTCGTGCTGCTGAAAAGATGGCTGACGACCTTAAAGACAAGGAATTCACACAACTTATCATCAAATACCGAGCACCTGGTGGCAACCTCTCCAACAATACTGGACCTGGTGCACAAGCTGCAATCCGTGCACTAACTCGTGCTGGAATGACAATCACTCGTATCGAAGACGTGACACCAATTGCTCACGATGGGACGAAGAAGAAGGGTGGCCGTCGTGGTCGCCGTGTTTGATTTTTGAGGTGGAAAAAATGGATGTACAAATCGTTGATGGCTGGCCAAAAGGCAATGCAATTCGAATTCTTTTGACAAACACAGATGCTGCACAAGTGAATGCTGTTCGCCGTGCACTCATTGCTGATGTTCCTAAACTGGCTATCGACCGAGTCAATTTCGACCAAGGAACTCATCAAGATAACAAAGGACAAGTTTTCGAATCTGTCAACGTTTTGCCTGACGAAACAATTGCTCACCGCTTGGCAATGATTCCTGTTCCTACATTCCCTGAAGAAGGCATCACATTCCCTGATGATTGCCCAACTTGCAAAGACATGGCTGAAGAATCGAAAGGTTGCATGACTTGTCAAGTTCTTTACCACATTCGAAAAGAGGGACCTTCTGAAGATTCTGATGAAGAATACCGCACAGTCTATGCCGGTGACCTCACAACTATTTCTGACCAAATGTTCGATATTCGAGAAGAGCACAAGCGTATTCCTTTGACCATTCTTTCAAAGGGCCAATACCTCGAATTCTACGCATTTGCAACACTTGGCCGTGGTCGAGACCATGCAAAGTGGTCTCCTGTTGCCGCTGTTGGATTCCGCCAACACCATGTTGCAACTCTCAACAAGCCAAAGAAAGCGAAGGTTTTGTTTGACCTTGGCCTAACAACTTCTGATGGTAAGCCAATCGATGCCAAACTTTTCGGTAAAGACAAGAAACTAACCGATGTCAATCATCTCCTTGATCTTGAAAATGCACTTCATCAAGTCGGCCCTGGCACAAACCGGGATGCAGACTTCGACGATGCAATCACTATGGAGCCTGTTGATGGCGCATATGTCTTCAATTACGAAACAGATGGAAGCCTTACTCCAGAGCAGGCTTTCAACGGTGCAATGAAAGAACTTCAAGGTCGCTTTGACAACTTGTCAAGCGAAATCGAGCAAGCATTCGCTTGAAGCGGTTATCCGAGGTTTGATAATGGTGCAAGTAGCCGTAAGGCTATGCAGAATACTCGCCGAACAGCCCTTGGCCTTGCCCTCCTCTTCTTTTTTGCAGCAATGGTGCCCATGGTATCCGCCCTTGACGAACAGGGATTAATGGAAATCGAGGTGTCGGAAGAACGAATAGAAATGGATTTGGTAAAACAGCCAAATCAACTCTTGTTCAAAGAACCTCATCATCCATCTGCTACCAGTGGCCGTGCTGCGTGTGTAACTCAATCTGATGCTGGTACGCCCGGTGATGCAGGGAGTGATGCAAACACTTCTCGAAGCCTTGGTACAAACCCTAACAGTGGGCAAACAGGTGACCAAGGGTGTATGGATTCTACCGATACCGAAGATTGGTATGAGGTCACCATTACTGCTGGCAAAGATGTTGATGTTGAATTGACGGTTCCAAGCAATGCTGATTTTGACCTCTATCTTATCGATTCATCAGGGGCATATGTGGATTCCTCTGAATCGGTAACTGCTTTGGAAAAAGTGAGTACTTCGGGAACTTCTATTTCCGGTAACGCAGGAAATTTCTTCATTGAAGTCTTTGTCTACAGCGGTGATGGACAATATTCTCTCCGAACATGGACCAATGATACTCCACCTCAACCCGATTTAACGTTAACTTCGATTAACGAGCCTGCCTCGGGTCAACCAGGTGCGACAGTAAACGTCGAATACGTCGTCGAGAATATTTACAATGCAACTTCAGACCCTTTTGAAGTTCAATTTGTTCTCTCGACGGACCAAACATATAGTATCACTGATGACCTCATCGATACATCTGAACCAGAAGCTGCTCTCAATGAAAATACGAGTCGTACGACAACCGCGCAGGTTGATCTTCCGTCGAATTTAGCAAACGGCACCTATTACTGGTTGCTCTTTGTCGATGGGTACGATAACGTAACCGAAAACAACGAGTCGAATAATTTCTTAGCATCAACTGGTGTAATGCTGGTGGGAGAATCGTGTGAAGACCTTCATCCAAACGGTCAAGACGATGCTGGTTTGGGCAGTGATGCTGCAAGTGAACAATCGAATGCAACTTCAATGGGGTCGAATGTTACCGCTTCATACACTGGATGTATTGACGGCATCGATGAAAATGATGTCTTCGCATTCGATGTTCCTGCGGACCACTCGATTGATGTAACACTCACTCTCGACCAAGCGGTTACTACTTTTATCGACCTCACCTATGGCGCTGTTGATGTTGATGGTTCGGCTTCATTTGCTGGAAACGATGGTTTAGTTTCTTCCCTTGGTACTTCATTTGATGGAATAAGTGGCACGTATTATGTCAACCTCTCGCGCTCAGGAACGGGGGTTAATTGGACGCTTGATGTATGGACAAATTATTCAACACCTGCACCAAATCTTTTGATTGAAAATATCACTGGCCCTCTTTCAGCAAATGCTGGTGACAGCATTACCTATGATGTGGAAGTCAACAACACGGGAACTCAACTCGCTCCGGCCTCTCTACTTACCGCATGGCTTTCTGTCGATGGCGGTCTTGCTGACCACGATATCGAAATTGGCAATATGAGTATCTCGGCATTGGATATCAATGAAACTGGTATCTTCCAACTCATGGTGACGATTCCGTCATACGCCCAAGGTGGAAATTATACAATCATTGCAATGGTGGATTCCGATGAACAAATCGATGAAAAAAGTGATTCGGACAACACAGGAAATTCATTTAATCAATTACTTGTAGATTCAAAAGCAACATCTTGCCCTGTTCAAGATGATGCAATGTCCGGCGGTGATGCTGGAAGTGATGAACAAACCTCAT
>JAACDG010000091.1 GCA_009937025.1 Methanobacteriota archaeon | reverse complement strand
GGCCCCATTTGGCAACCAACTCGGCGCAATGGGAATGCTTGTGGCTGTGATCACTACAATTCTCAGCATGCAACTCGCAGGTGGAGCTGAATGGATACTCATCGGAGCAGGTTTAGTCATTGGTTCGCTTATCGGATATTGGCTTGCTGTTAAAGTCGAAATGACTGGGATGCCAGAATTGGTCGCCATGTTCAACGGATTTGGTGGCGCAGCATCTGCACTCGTCGCACTTTCAGAAATTTGGAGATATTTGGAAAATGCTGAGATAATCCCTTCAGGTCTAGAATTAACGGTAACGATGGTTGCTGCAGGACTTTCAGCCCTTGTTGGATGGATGACACTCACTGGTTCGATGCTTGCAATGTATAAACTCAAAGGCGGAATTAGTGTCTTTGGAAAATGGATTAAAACCCCTACCTGGGGGCCAAGTTGGCTCAATAGCGTCAAAGTCTTGCTGATGCTCGCAGTCGTCGTCCTCATTTACCTGAGTATTTGTGAGCCAACCAATACCGATTACATGTGGGGCATCATTGGAATTTCATGTATCCTTGGCATCGTCTTGGTGCTGCCTATTGGTGGTGCTGATATGCCTGTAGTTGTCTCTCTGTTGAATTCATTATCTGGAATCGCCGCTGCCTTTACTGGATTTATTATTGGTAATTCAGTACTCATTATTGCGGGTTCATTGGTTGGTGCTTCTGGATTGATTCTTACATTCATCATGTGCAAAGCAATGAACAGAACGCTCATGGATGTCTTGTTCAAGTCATTTGGTGGCAGTGGAGAAAAAGTGTCTTTGACACGAACGAAAGTCGGGTCGGATGCAGATGAAGTCGCTATGATGATCGATGGGGCACAAAAAGTAATCATCGTCCCAGGCTATGGAATGGCAGTCTCACAATGCCAACATCAAGTGAAGGAATTTGCGGATTTGATTTCTGAAAAATTCGATACCGAAGTCAAGTATGCAATACACCCGGTTGCTGGAAGAATGCCTGGCCACATGAATGTATTATTGGCTGAAGCAAATGTCCCCTATGAGCAGTTGATTGAAATGGATGAGATTAATGCTGAATTCCCAGATTGCGATGTCGCAGTAGTTATTGGAGCAAACGATACGACGAACCCCGCTGCTCGAAGTGGCGAAGGTCCTCTCGCAGGAATGCCAATTATCGATGCAGACATGGCTCGCACAGTCGTCATCATCAAGCGTTCTCTCTCTGTCGGCTATGCAGGTGTCGACAATGATTTGTTTTACATGGACAAAACCATGATGCTTTTCGGCGATGGTAAGGCTATGATGTCTCAATTAAACACTGCAATTAAAGAAATTTGATTCGTATTCATGAGGCAATATTCATGCCCCTTAGGGGCATGATGAAAAGGAACGTTCAAAGGGCAGCCACTGGTGGAAAGGAATAGGTGCGACTATGCTTTCACGCAACTCCCGAATGTTGATCTTTGGATTGATTGCACTGCTTTTGATTGCTCCTGCTTTGGCAATGCCGGGAGGACCACCTTGGAAGAGTGGCGATAATTTGATTGTCGAGACAGGATGTGGTTGTCATGGCGATGGAGCACCTTCAAACTCCGTGGTTGTTTCTATTTCAGGCGTTCCTCGTTCGTACACCGTTGACCAATCATACAATTTCACAATCTCTCTACAACACGCCTCCAATTCCGAAGGCGGATTTATGATTTGGGATTACAACATGGGCTCATTGGCACCTGGTGATGGTTCACAGGCAGTTGCAGAGGAACCAGGAGCAATTTCACAGTCTGCAGTTGGAAACGATTGGGATATAACATGGACAGCACCGAGTTCGGATATTGGAACAATTCCTTTCCAATTGGTTGGAAATGCCGTCAATGGCAATGAGGCCTTCGATGCTGGAGATACTTGGAATATCCTTTCATTCTCAATCAGCCCCCCAGATACCACAACGAATGATAATGCTGAAAATTTAACGCTTCGGACAATCAGTGTTGGTGATTATGATGCTCTCTTTGTTGCGGTTGAAGACCCAGCAGTAGCCGAAGCAGAACGTCAAGAAGAACTCGCTGATGTTTTCTTTGATGAAGGAAACTTGTTCTACTTTACGACACTATCCGTCCTCATTGTAGCTGCTGTTATCCAAGGAGAGTTTTATGAGCGCAAATTTGGCGGCGGTCCAGAACACCTCGACAGGAGTCTTGCCATCCCTCAGGGTGTGCGTAGAAGTGCTGTAGCAGCGATACTTTTGTTGATGTTCGCATGGAGTGTCGATAATGAAAATTCTTGGGAAGTCTTACTGAGTTTAGGTATGCTTTCGCTATGGGCAATCTATGGTGTCTACCGTACGATTGCACAGGCTCGTACCCCACCTCAAACAAAGGACCTTGTCTGAGTTATCCTCTTCCTTCAATAGGAATCAGAGGGTAGGCTATGTCTCTTCAACTTGAACATGATCGTCAAAGTCCTGTTCAAGAGCATTTGAATGAATTAACGGCACGTGTAACTCTTCTTTTGTTTTTTACCACACTCACAACGTTGGGGTGGCTTACTCAAATCGATGCTGTTCTCGATACACTCTTGAGGCATCTCAATCCTTGTAATGAAGGTTGTCTGAATCTCTATGACCCCGCACGTTGGAGTGCTATACGTTGGATGGCAGCAGCGATTCTTGGATTTGTTACGACCCTCCCTCTGCTTCTTCAACAATCATGGTCTTTTGCTCGTCCAGGTTTACTTCCGTCAGAAAGAAGATGGATGAAATATTTGTTTATTGCAGGGGTACTCAGCATGCTTTTAGCGATTACAAGTACAATTGGAGTCTTGTTTCCAATGATTTTTGAAACTGGGCATCGAACGCATGAATCAATGCTTCTTGACGCACGATATGATGCTGTACATATGTTATCAATTGTCATTGCAGTTATTTGGACTGAAATCATTGTTGCATGTGGAATCTTTGCAATGATGCTTGCTGGTATTGTTGGAATGCTCAATGAGGAAAGCGCGGATTGGTGGAGACTACGAGTCTATGGGATAGTACTTTTGTTACTGCTTGCATCTTTGCCTGAATTTGGTGGATTGGCTGTTCTTCTTTCGATACTTGCTACTGGTTCTATTGAATTAAGTTCGAGAAAATGGCTTCGTGCTTCACCTCCAATATTTCAAGGAAAAAAATCAATCATGGATGCAGAGGGTGGCATTCGTAATGTTTTGATGGTTGATTGTGCATGCGATGGAGCAGCACTCCCTTTGCCTCAACAACTCAAAGCACCTTTTCCTGTCTTTTCTGCTCATTCGCTTTGTGGCAGCGCATCGGAAAGAGAACGCGTTTTAGAAATCGCCTTACAACATCGATTAACTGACCTCATCATAAGCGGATGCTCCTCAGAGCCACTTCCAAATTCTTTCAAATCCAATTGCCACTCAATAGGTTGTTCATTACGTGGGATTGATGTGTTAAAGACACAGTCGCATCGAACATTGCCATCACCATTTGCTCAAATTGAACTTGAATTGAAAATAGCTTGTCTGCAAGATCCTTGGCCTTCGTCGACGATACATGAACGGATTTTACCACTCCTTGAAGATTCAAACATCGAGGAACTGATTATCGACACAAGAAAGCCTTCAGATTCTTGGGGAATGCAAATTCGACCAGAACAAGTCTTACTTGAACTCGACAAATCTTTGCTCGACAAGGTACAACAACATATCACACATTTAGGGATCAATACAATTGTGCTTGAATCAATTCAGTAAGGCCAAGCATTCAAACACTTCACCTCTCTCCGTTTAAGCATGAGTCCAAGGTATGGTGTACCAATCATCGTCATACTGCTGCTCGCGAGTACTTGGAGTTTCTCAAACAATGAGACAATTGAACAATGGATGAGTGAAAATACAATTACCATCGAAAGTGATGAAGTGAGTATTTTACCATTGCAAGAGAATGAAAGATGGTTGGTTCTACTCGCTGACTTTGAAGAAGAACCTTCTTCAGATACATGGGGGCCAAGTCAAGCCCAAACACTCTTGGACGATATTGCTCGTAATTACATCACACAATTATCCGGTTCAACAACTGAGGTTCTTATTGACGTGAATACAAGAGTTACCCGAGCAAGCGGCTCTGTTTCGGATTATGGAAGCGATTCAAATGGTAATCGAGATATGAGTGTCGATGGAACCTTTCTGCCGTTACTTTTAGCCGAAGAAACGGTAAACGACCATGAGAAATACGTCGATTGGGACGAATATGATTTAGACGGCGATGGTTTTGTAGACCGCTTACTCATACTTCACACGCCAAAGGGCCAAGAAGAAAACCCCAGCCAAAGTTCAAAGATTTGGAGCCATTTCACACTCTTTGATGAACCTCTTGAAGTCGATGAAAATGTGAAAGTTGGACATTATACAATGGCAAGCCTACGCACAGGTTCGAGTGGCATGGGTACAATTCTTCATGAAATGCTGCATCAAATGGGGGCATTGGACCTCTACCCTGTACACGAATCGAGTCCATTGAATGATTGGAAAGGTGTGGGGGATTGGGACATCATGGCGAGCGGAAATTGGAACGGTGGTGGAGTTTGGCCAGCATTGCCTACTTCTGCTACACTCGAATTACTCAAAGCAAATCGAAGTCAGACAATGGACCTCACCTGGCCTCAAACCGCTCAATCTCCCTGCATTGGACCAAGTATTCAACTTCAAGGAATGAGTGAAAATGGAACCTCTCTAAAAGTTCCATTGAATGACAATGAAGTTGTATGGATTGAATATCGTTCAGATTCTGGTTTCGACCAACATTTGCCTGGCTCTGGTATTCTTGTAACCTACCAAGACCGAAGTGTTGGAGACGAAGAAAGAAATGAATTGAACAGAGATTCTGACCAACCTTGGCTAACAGTTATCGAAGCAGATGGTCGCACAGATTTGCTAAGCGGGGCAAATTCCGGTGAGGCAGCAGACCTCTTTGGCAATGGCTCGACTTTTGGAGCAACGGGAATTCAAATCTTTACGCATGATGGAATTCTGGTTCCATGGGTGGCAACCGTTGAAATCAACAGTACGGTCGAAATACATTTTACTGCACCGAATTGTACACCTCAGTTTTCAGTAAATGCTCCTGATTTTGGTGGAGTCTATCTACCAATGGATGGGTTTCCACTGTCCGTTACGAGTACACTCCCTTGTGAGTTGACTCACAATCTCACAGTTTCCGATGGACGGGAATTCGTAGAAGAGAATTTTCTCATCGATGGACAAGACATCGAGATTGAACTGAAATATCTCACGCCAGCTACAGAAAATGCTGTAGCATCTCTGGAAGGGTATATTCAATGTGGTAATGATTCATTGTATTTGAAAACACAAATTTTGACCCTTGGCAGGATTCCAATTGAATCGAACACAACCGGAGTGATACCTGCTTTTGAGGCTTCGACACTCTCCATTCCTATTCAATCATATGGAAATTCAAGTCAATCCTTTACTGTTGAACTCGATGGACCAATGGCAAGAATTGGTTCAGTTTCAAATCAAATAGTGCTGGATGGCAGCGACGAAATAGTATTCGAAATTGAGCCAAATGGATTGCTTGAAGACCGAATGTCGGTGAAAGGTGAACTCATTCTCATATCCCAAAGTGGACATCGCTGGACACTGCAAATGGAACTCACAGCGACTGATGGCGAAAATACCTTCATCGAAGAATTACGAACTCCCGGAAAATTACTTGCTATTTCAGGAGCAATATGCATAATTTGGTTGCTTATTGGAATGTTTGAAAGAAAACGAAAACCAAGTCCTTCACAAACGATTGAAGATTCACCGATAGAAAAAGAAATCGAACCGTTATCAGATGCATGGGGCCGTTCAATCGATGAACTCGAATGAATTCATATTCGTCCAGGTAGCCATCTTTGCATCTGTAAGTAATGCCATTTGTTGTCTTGAGGGAGAGCACATAGCCACGACTTGTGAACGCCTTCAGAAAGCCGAACTGCCAGACATGCGGCTTCCCAAGTTTCCGGAGCAGACTCCATGGGTTGAACCAACCAAGGTGCATGTGCCTCACCTACGGGAGTATCATACACCCTCCACCGACTTCCAAATTTGAATCCAGGTCGTAAGAGTACTCCACGTATCATCAAATCATTGAACAATTCGAGTTCAACTGGAAGGGATGAATCGTTGAGTAAATGTTCAATCCATTGACCCTCTTCATGTCGTAAGTGTCGCCCTGAGAGGTGTTCAACACCAAGAGAACCCCATGGCCAAGTTGACTTATCAGGAATATACCACCCAGTGCCACGCTGGATTCTTTGGCTCCATAATTCAGATAAAAGTTCTCTTTCTGCGTCCGAAAAAGAGTTCCAGAGACGTTGTTCACCATTTGGTTGAGCCATGCTAAGCAAATACATCGTAACATCCATTTCCTCATCGATGACAAAAAACTCTGCAAGCATACCATGTGAATGAACAGTATTGGTCCATTCCAGCATTTCATTCCAATCGATTTCATCCGTGTTCCATGCCCAACGAACATGGGCTACAGGGGGTTCCTTGGAGAATATTTGTTCACGATTCCATCGCATTGCCCATGTCGAAGAATGAGTTTGTATACCCCATTTTTCTGGAAGGTTTTCGACCGGAATGAGTATCTCACCTCCACTGCGAGCAACATCAAAAACTACACTTCTGGCTACAACATCAGGATTTTCAATAACTGAATCACGAAACCAATTCTCGCTTGGCAAAGGAACATGTCTGTGCCAATGGCAAAATAAGATTTCTTCGTTCGTCAAACGAATACTTTCATCACTCTGCATCATTCCAAGGCCACTTTTTTGATAAAGTCGAGAGGAAAGAGGAGGTTCAATAAACCAACCATCTTGACGTTTTATCGGTGGATTGAGTGGCTGAGCAGGGGGTTGGTTGGAAGTCAATGGGATGCCAAGAGGACGTGTTGTACGTTGACGCGGCGTGAACTTGCGGTTCTGCCTCACCATGCTACCCCGTCATCATCGTGTCTTTTGAGATGTAGGGTGACCGATGCCCCTATGTGCCTTCACTTCTACGATAGTGTGGGGAGCAAAGTGGTTGACGGCTATCTTGGTTCATTGACCACTGAAGAGCGTATGTTGTTGCATTTGTGTGACAATAATCTTCCTGAGGGTGAATGGGAGGCTCCAGTTACACTTACACAAGCTGGTATTTCTGCTGCAGTCCATGTCCAACGTAAGCATGTACCGAGGACACTCAAACGTCTTGAACAGCGCGGCGATCTTACCAATTCGAAACGCCATGTACCTGGTGGTAAGCAGCGCAGACAAGTGTATGGCCTCACATCTTCAGGACGTGAAAAAGCAAGTGCATTACGTGAAAAAATACTTGCCCAATTTGTTGGATATAAAGGTGAACAAGTCGTCTTATCCGAACTAAGAAAAGGAGGGCAAGCAACACTTGATTTGCTTTCATTCATCGATGAAGCAATGAATTTTAACGATAATCCAGTTGTATCTCCAGTATCGAATCCAGAGGGCATCGCCTCTCTTGATGCCCAAGCAGGTGAACATTTGGTACGGCGATTATTTGCTCGGGCTTGGGAAGATGGTAAAATCACCCGTGATGAGCAACATCTGTTGACTGAAGTTGTCGATTTCCTTGGAATGCATCCTGAACGGGTTCGTCGCCTTTCTGATGAAGCAAGGAGAGAGCAAAAAGCACCTCCACCTGAAGAGATTTATCGAGATATGTTGAGACAGGCGATGGTCGATGGCGAACTGATTGATGATGAAATTGCATTACTGGAAACTGTTCGAATCGCATATGGTTTTGACCGATTGATACATGACAAATTGCTCAATGAAGCAAAGGAATCCCCATTTGTTTCTGAGAAGTTTATCACTTACAAATCCACTCTGATTACTGCTTTAGATGACGGAGTTATCACGGCTGATGAAGGAGCAATGTTGACAACCTTACGAGGAACTCTTGGTATTTCAGATGCACAACATGCAACTTTACTTGCAGAATTGCGCGATAATATCAAATGAATGGCACCATAGGGGCACATGAGAGGGTTTCAAATGGGTATGTCCGATG
>JAACDG010000090.1 GCA_009937025.1 Methanobacteriota archaeon | reverse complement strand
CAACTTTTTTGGAACACCCCGCAAAATCGGAAAATACAGCTCACAATTCCTCCTACAGTTTATCCTCCAAGAGAGGACACAGATGTGCTGGCAAAGGTGATTCTCAATATTCCTAATCCAAGTGGCAAACGGCTACTGGAAATTGGTTGTGGTTCTGGTGCAATTTCGCTTTTTGCTGCTCAACTCGGGTTCTCAGTCACCGCATGTGATATCAATCCTTATGCGGTTGCCAGCAGCCGAGATTCCGCACGACAAAACAACATACAAATCGAGGTCCGAGAAGGCGGACCTGGTCCTGAAAGCGACGGTGAAGTTCGTCAATGGGCTGGAGAGGAGCCGCATGATGTAATCGTATGGAATCTGCCGTATTTGGTTCCAGAAAACGATTCAGAGCATCTCGGGCCTCTGGAAGAAGCTGCACTGCTGGACACCGATGAAAAGGGACTTGTTGCTCGCCTCCTGCATCAACTCAACACAAGCTCTGTTTTGGCCGATGGCGGAGTGGTTTATCTCCTTGTATCCGAGAATGAAAAAGGTAGAACTGCTCGTTCAACCTGCCTGCGAAATGGTTTCGCAGTTCGCAAAGTCGCACAGCATCAATTTGACGATGGTGAGCAATTGGTCGTTCTCGGAATTTGGCGACCCTATCACAGCAACACAAAACTCTTTGAAAGTGAAATTGATTCAACCAATTCCACATTACTTGCTTCTGAACATATCGAAGGGGATTTTTTGCAAGCAGGTCGGCAATTGGCAGGGCATGGTCGCCGAGGACGAACTTGGTCCCATGAAGACATCGCTTTTGCCGGTTCGTGGGTCATCCATGACCGTTCTGAACTTCCCAATCCTGGGCTTCTACAACTTCAAGCCGGTTTAGCACTCTATGAAGCGATCTACTCCTTGGTTGAATCTTCACAAAACATCGTCTTGAAATGGCCAAATGATGTCCTTCTCAAAAAGGACAACGAACTTCGCAAAGTAGGTGGTGTCTTGGTCGAGAGCGTCAGCAGAGGGAAAACCTCTCGAATCATCCTCGGAATTGGCTGTAATATTCATTCATCAGAAGTGCAAAAAGAGGGCTATTCTCTCGGTGCTTTACACGAGTTGAATGAACAGATTTCTCTCGATGATTTTCAAGTGGTTATTCAGGCATCAGTTGCCTCGTGGTTTGAACAAAAACAAGGCCTTGAACAGCCCACAAACAAATCGATTCTTTCGCTCTATGAATCGAAATTTTCTGAGGCAATAAACGCTCTTGGAGATTCAATCTATAGAAATAAAGTCATGGCATTTAGCACCGTCAATATCGACGGCAGAATCGCTCTGAAAGATGGTGAGAAAAAAATTCACATTATCGAAGATGGTGAACACATCGAATGGTCAAATTATTCATTGAATTAGTCTCTAGGCTCCAAGACAGCATCAATCGATTGATTCATCTTTTCATCCTTTCTTTTCGCCAATCCGAAAATCAAGCAAAGAATCCCAAGAGGATAGATGATGAAGTCGAAAAGAAGTTTTCGGTCAACGTCAACAAACACCTCGCCTGAGCCTTCTGTGAAATTGACAGAATAGGAATAAAAACTCTTTTCATCAGCTTCAAAATCGATTGAAACCGATTCGCCGCTTACTGAAGAGTACTGTTCAAAGAATTCTACATTTCCATCATCGTCAGAAATTTCAACCTCAAAGGTGGATTGATTTTCAACTTCGATTATGAATTCAATCGTATCGCCTGGCAACAACGATGCGCCATTCGTATAGGCCTCAGCCTCTGCATCGACATTCACTGGAGATACAAATCCGTGGATGAAGAGCCCACCTATCAAAAATGTGACCCCGATAAGAATGAACACATCACTCATCTTCATTGCAGGTGCACTGCCGCCTCCAGCCATAGTACTACGTGTAAGCGTAATCACATGAAGGTGATGGTGTCAACGATTGCGTTTTGGACTGGGAAGGGCGAGACGTTCGCGAACTAAACGAATCTTCCCACTGCTGGTTAAACTTCGAAGGCCATGGGTCAAGAGTGAATCCTCCGATTCAAGAAGAAGACGTACGTTTTGATATGCCGGGTGAGGGATTTGAAGAATTGCAAAACCACACCCTTCAGAATCTTTCAATACAGAAACTGCTGCAAGGGCAACCTCTGAATGGGCTGGATGGAAATCCATAAGCCGGATAGAATGGGATTCGTCAAGGGCTTGCAAAACTTCTGAAAGATGTTTTTCAAACAAAGAACGAGACTCGAATTGGGCAAGGCATTCGATGCCCACCCATCTGCGTTTTCCACGCAATGCCTTCGACAATCGCTTTGCCATCGTAGCGTGGATGAACTCCTCCTTCAATACATTTGACCGTAATATTCGTGCATAGAATGAAAATACATAAACGCGAGGATGCGCCATGGAGGGAGACGAAGTCGTCGTAATCGATACGCATCATGAAAGAGACCTCTTACGTGATTTAGCCTCCAATGAAACCTCATTGTTCGGGTTAATTCGCACCTTACTTTCTCCAAAGACGCTCCCCCATTTGGCCCTCATCACCGCTCTTTCAACACTTCTCTATTTCATTGCAAATTCCAATGAAGGTGGAGATATAGCAGCACTCGGATTCATCTCACTTTCTTGTGGTTACGCAATTACAGCGTTGTTTTCCAATAACCAACGAGTTCGTTCATGGATTTCCCTTTCCGACCAATCCGAAACTGAAGAAAAAGTGAATCTCATATCACGCTTCTTTACGAGTTTCAAGATTTGCATTTTCCCGTTAGCAGTCTCCGGAATACTCGGTCTTCTCATCATGATGTTGTTCGCCCAAGACTCCGCTTCGGATTTACCCGCAGCATTTCCAATAAGTTTGGGTTCTCTGTTCATACTATGGGCTGTAGCACAGGGGCGTTCCTTTGGCTCTTGGGCATCATCTCTAGCAGCGAAAAAGTTGCCTCCGAGGGAAAGCAGTTCTGGAAATATCAAAACAATGACCGCAATTCAACTGTGCACCATCTTGGTACTCTCGGGATTGGGCGTTGTTGGATTTCAATTCCTCTATGAGAAAGAATATGACGTAGCAGACGCACTCTTTTCCAACATCATCTTTTTCGTACTTGCTGTTGCAGTATACGGATTGACGGTCGCATGGACGTGGAAACAAAGACAAATGTCCTTGCGAGATAAAGCGCTCAAACGTTTTGCTTCAAGATGGACCTTTTTTGCGCATGTTTTTGCAACCTGGCACCTCCTCACAGTTTGGCGTCAACTGGTGATGTCTCCGGGGACCATTGAAGTGTTCATCGAAGAAATTTTGCTGATGATGTTCACAGTATTCATGGCTATTTGGTCAATTACTTCAAAGTCAGTTGGAAGTAAATTTAAATTTCTTTCAACTGAAAATGCTCTTCCCTGGGGACTCTCTTTTGGCTATGCATATGCAGGAAGTGTTGCCATGTTGGCGACCACATTCAACGACATAACCTACGTGATGGTTTCCGGACACATCATCGCATTACTCACCATCACGTGGCTACAAAGAAGCGTCTTGGAAAATATTCTCGAACAGCATGATTTATCGGTATCAGCAGCGCGGAAATCCAAGCAATCATCTCCTCAAACTGAGGAGGAAACTACGGAACCTGAACAATCGCTGAGTGAGGAAGTCTCTGAGCAAGAGAATCGACCTGAGGAGGAGATTCAAGTCGAATGGACTGGCGACGTGGGCCCTTCGATGAGTGATGATGTCGAATGGGATGACGTCATCGAACTGAATGACTAGGATTCTGTTTGAATCCCAGAGAGAAGGGTTACTACTCGTATCGTATCTTCAAGATCTTCACTGACTCGTGCACCTAAGATTACCTGCGCATTCGGGTCTAAAGCATCCGTGAACATGTTGGCAACTTCATCGAGTTGCCCGATGGTCATTCCGACTCCACCTTCAACTTGAATCAAACAGCCTTGGGCGCCTCCAACATCGAGTTCAGCAAGAGGGGCCATCATTGCAGATTGTAAAATTCCTTCAGGGTCATCGGGCTTTCCAATACCAACCAACATGGTTGCTTCACCCTTTTTCTCGACAATGGCTCGAAGGTCCATCAAGTCCAGATTGATCAGACCCATACTCATCAAAGTTCGAACCAAACCTTCAATCAAATCTTCAACCCATTCAGCACCCATTTGCCATGCTTTACCTCGCTCACGTGCTTGACGGGCGAGACGTTCAAGTGAAAGTCGAACGGTGACATGTGCGTTTTTCTCAAGCCGATGCAATCCCTCCTCTGCGATGGCGGCCCGTGTTTCTTGAACATCAAACGGCAGAGCTGCAACAGCCACGACAATGGCGCCAGACTGACGCGCTTGGCGAGCAAATTCATGAGCTGCTCCCGTTCCAGTTCCACCACCAAGTCCAACCAACAAAAGAACCAACTCCACTGGTTTGAGGACGGTTCTGGCCAATGCAGAATATCCTCGCATTCGTTGTTCTGCAAGAGGGGGTAATGCTGCACACCCCATCGAGTCAAGTGCATGACCAAGACGAAGAAGATGAGCGGATTGACTGTTTTCAAAACTTGAGTCATCAGCATCCACTAAGCACATGTCTGCAAATCCATCGCAACGTGCATGAGCGCCCTTGGCCCAAGAACATCCAAGACCTCCCACTCCAGCAATGAGGATGTGAGACGCTTCCATGGTGGGCCTTTGAACCGAACCTCAATGAACTTTGGCTGAGTTCGCCTTTGTCAAACATATCGTAAATATCGACGGCGAGCATCTCTTGCCCATGCATTATCAGGCTCGAGTGCAAGCACCCTGTCATAGAATTCAATTGCGGTTTCAAATTCAGAAAGATGACGGCCATACAAATGGCCAAGATTGGAAAGAACAGGGATGCATTCTGGGTCAGCCTCAGCCATCGAAAGAAGCAACCGTTCTGCAGCACCCAAGTCATTTCGCAACATCATTTCTTCCGCTTGGTCGAGTTGTTCAAGTTGCTCAGGAGTTAACTCGTAGGTATTGTCAAAATGGGCGGCCATTGGAAATCTCCATCCACTGCTCCAAGCAGTCATTCAAGAAGTCTCCCTATCAAAGTGTTGGAATACGACTCAAAATCAAAGAACTGGCGCCGGAACTACAGCGGAAATTATGACCTGATTGTATCTTGAAAAAACGGCCAACTGCGGAGATGTTTTTAATGGGTTTTGCTGGTAATGTTTAAGGAGCACTTGCGAGTGGGACCAAACACTTGGGTGAGGCTATGCGCGGGAGCACATTTTCCATACGTTCTAGAGTCGTGGTTGCGCTTGCAATTTTACTCTTTGTCCCCGGTTTTGTATCTTCGCTTCACAGCGGCGTTGGCGGTGCTCAAGACAATGCAGGAGAAACCATTGACGATGTCGCCAAAGAAGGTTGTCTTTGCCACAACGGTGCACCCGAAAATTCAGTTCAAATCATTCTCGACGATGTCCCTTACGGCTGGAACGCTGGAGAGACTTACACTTTGAAACTTCAAATCATCGGCGGGCCGGCTGCTACTGGAACCTATACTGCAGGATTCGCTATGAGGACAAGTGCAGGAGTTCTTTCTGGCGATGAAGTGCAAAATTGGGAAGACGATGCCACCACACTGACTCACACTGAAGCAAGCGCTGCTGAAGCAGATCGAATGTGGACCATCACTTGGCAAGCCCCTGAAACCGGCTCCGGCAGCGTTAACTTTTGGATAACTGGGAACTCCGTCAATGGCGACCAACTGAACAATGCCGGTGGAGAAGAAGACCAGTGGAATCAACTGTTGTTCTCCTTGCAGGAGGGAAGCGATTCAACCACAGCGCTAGGGACACGAACTCTCTTCGCAGGTGATGGCAATGTTAGCCCTCCTGAACCTGACCATCACGGAGTGGACTTGCACCACATGGGTGCAAAGTTGCGAGCACATTGGCTTGGACTACTTGGATTTGGAGCAGTGATTGTCGTGATTATATTCGCAGGACTTATGCTTCGCTACAGTTTTTCAACATCGTATTCCGGAAGAACCAATCAATTGCGATTGCGTTACAAACTCATGCGACGAGGTGACCAGTGATGGACGATACAATTAC
Organism: Methanobacteriota archaeon; assembly: GCA_009937025.1. Lineage (GTDB taxonomy): Archaea > Thermoplasmatota > Poseidoniia > Poseidoniales > Poseidoniaceae > MGIIa-L1. The sequence goes on along the minus strand of JAACDG010000090.1, from coordinate 333 downwards.
CACTCTCTTGCGAAAAGTAGCAAGTGGAAAAGTGAGTGTTGAAGATGCTCGAGTCGCATTGGAAGACGCCTCTCTTACCGAGGACCAGATGCAATCCGCTATCGACCATGGCGTGTTTAACCTTGCAGATTCTGGGACGATTGTGAGCGCATCACTCGCTCCTTCTGGCGGTTCTAATTTGATTCTCATCTTCTTTGCATGGGGCCTGTTTTGGTCATGTTATTGGGTCTTCTCAATGATTTATGGGCTTGCGAAAGGTTGGGACCAACAACAACTCTCATACCATCTAGCAATGATGTTGGTCACACTCTGCCTCATGGGCATGGCTTATCT
>JAACDG010000089.1 GCA_009937025.1 Methanobacteriota archaeon | reverse complement strand
TTCATCATGGCCAAGTTTGAATTCCAAGTTTCGGATTAATTTTTTGCAACGTGATGAATTTTTACCAGACATCGAAAAGACAGCCAATAAGAAACGGTCAGCCCGACGTTGTTCATCTGCGTTTACTTTGGTTTCGATGTTCTGATGTTCACCAAGCAATTCAAGCACGCGGATTTGATTTGGATGGATAAATCGGGCGGTTGTAATTTGTTCTTCCATGCCCATATGCAATGCATGGAGAAGCCCTTGGTCGATATTTTCCAATCCCTCTGGGAAAGCATGGGCAATGAGTTTTGGCGTAAGTTCATGACCGACCAATCGAGAACGCATATCGTCCATCATTGACCGCATTCCAAACATATTCAAAACAACAAATACCGGCAAAGAAATCAATTCAACATATGCTCGAAGGGCAACTCTTCCAAGAAGTCGTACCCACATTCTTCGTAAAATCATCTTGAAAACAGTTGCACTGGCAACAATTCTAAGTTTCTTAAGGATTTTACGAATTTTCAATCCAATCTTACCAATTTTAGCCAAGGGGTCAATTCCAAACATCTTCCCATGGAAACCTGGTGCCCCTAAGGCGGCGTGAATAAGCCAATGAGGTATAGAATTTTCAAGTTCAACTTGTTCCAGTTCTTCTTGAGGTATGTCAAGAATTCTCGCCATTCGTGCAGCAGTACTCAAGGAGTCTCGATAAAGAAAAATCAATTCAAGCGCAGTTGTCAAACAGCTAACGATGGTGATTATGGTGATAAAACCCAAGCCAGTCAAGCCATTTGCACCTTCCCAATCTTTGAGGAAAAGAGCGGTTGCAACAACCAAAAGACCTGAAATCAAACCCGAAAGACCTGCACGTAATACAGCAAGTCTACCTAAGGTGTCGAGTCGTAAATCTGCCTCTTTCCGATCAGCAATAGGTTGTTCTGTAGAGGAGACAATGGTCGACAAAAATTGGCCTATAGCCCAAAATTGTAACTTGTCTTTGAGCCCCAAACACCCACCTTCAGTATGAATAGAATCCTTGACCAGACTTTCGGCCTAACTTACCGTCTTCGACCATTTGAATCAACAAAGGCGCTGGTGCATATTTGTCATCACCCATGCCTTCATGCAAGACATTCATGATGTGAAGGACGGTGTCCAATCCAATCAAGTCACAAAGCGCAAGAGGACCAATCGGATGATTCATTCCAAGCTTCATGATTCCATCGATGGCATCAGGTTGGGCAACGCCTTCTTGGAGCGTCAATATTGCTTCATTAAGCATTGGACAGAGAATTCGGTTGGAGACAAATCCTGGTGAATCGTTGCACGAGAGAGCGGTTTTGCCCATCTTCTCCGATGCTTGAATCACAGAAGAATTTGTTTGCTCACTTGTTTCTTTGCCATTGATAATTTCTACGAGTTTCATGATTGGAACTGGATTCATGAAGTGCATCCCAATGACTTTGTCAGGTCGATTGGTTGCTTCAGCGATGGTTGATATCGAAATTGAAGAGGTGTTCGAAGCAAGAATCGTTTCAGGTTTACAGATTTCATCTAATTCTTGAAAAATACTCACTTTAAGGTCCAGGATTTCAGGTACTGCTTCGATGACAAGGTCGCAATCAGCACACACGGAACGGTCTATTGAAAGTGATATTCGAGCACGTGAAGCATCTGCATCCTCCTGAGTCATTCGTTCTTTTGAGACGAGTTTCGCAAGTGATTTTTCTATGGCTGCAATTCCTCTATCAACGTATTCCTGTTGAATATCAATCATGGTTACGCTGTAACCAGTACAAGCAGCAACCTGTGTGATTCCATTTCCCATTTGTCCGGCTCCAAGAACTGCAATTGTGTTGATACTCATTTGACCCACTTATCCTCCCCAGTTGGAATCGATTCATGAACATGACGAAACATAGACGGGGATGAATCAATGCGAATAAAACACAAATGGGCAGTGTTCGTTAGAGGTAGCCCGACTCGGATTTGAACCGAGGTCAACGGGACCAAAACCCGTTATGATGGACCCCTACACTATCGGGCTATGATACACAGGCGGTCGGCTCACCCTTTTGTTTTTGTCGGAACCTCGACTTCAAATTCGCTCAAGGTAGAATGTTTTTGAGTTCATCATCATTGATGCGCAGTCGGGCGCTTTCAATAAATTCCTCAAGTGAGATGCCATGCTCCGACTGATATATTTCAGCCTGAAGCGCCATGTCGAGTTTGTCGAGTTGTTTGACAAATTTCGCTTCCGGAGTTTGCCCCAATTCATATTCTTCAAACAAAGCCAACCATTCAGGTGCCAATTCTTTCATTGCATTATGCTCATCTTCTGCTTTTGAGGTTGTGTCGTCGTGTGGAGTCAAATCCCCGACTCGGACTTCTGGAACATCATGAACAATACACAGGGAGAGGATTCGTACCAAATCCAGGTGCGGTGGAGCAAGTTTGAGTGCGAGGACTGACATACCCCATGAGTGTGCAGCAACGGATTCTGGAGATTCAATTCCTGCTCTCAACCAACCGCTACGAAGGACTTTTTTCAATCCGAGTATCTCTTTGAGTTGCTCTCGCATGGTTGTGCCATGAGACAAGACCTCAAAACCTCAACCCCTCACCCAAGGGTATGGAAACCGGTAAGCCAAGTTGGTGGAAAGATGCTGTTGAAGTTCTTTCTAAGGATGAAATACTAGGCGCTGTAGTCCGTTCATATCCAAATGAAAGCCTTGTCGGACGTGGAGATGTGTTCTCCACATTGATTCGATCGATTGTTGGCCAACAGATTTCAGTTCATGCAGCAGATGCTGTCTGGGGACGATTTGTCAAGTATGTTGGTGAAATCACGCCAGATGCAATACGTGTTCACGCTCCTGAAGATTTAGCAACCTGTGGCCTTTCACGGCCAAAATCAAGCTATATCCATGGTCTTGCCCTGGAATCAAAAGCCTTACTCGTCGATAATTGGGATGAATACGATGATGGAGAACTCATCAAACAT
>JAACDG010000088.1 GCA_009937025.1 Methanobacteriota archaeon | reverse complement strand
TTGTGATTTTTTTGCTTTTTTTGTTGCTTCTTGCACCCTATAGTGCAGTTTCTGCACGTTCAGTCCACCAGACAAATATCGTGGATGTGTTTCCGGAAGGTGATTTTTCGCAACCTGATAATTGGACACTCGGTGCATTCACTTCTTTTTCTGAAGACCCTGCAATCTATACCGAGGCAATGGTTGCAGACCAACGTCTAACGATGGTTCACCATCGCCCACTTCATCAAGACAGCATGATTTTTTGGGCCCAATCCTCTCCAACCGAATCCAATAACTCAATTGGCACACCCGATGGTGCAACTTCATGGTCAACAGGGCCAGAAATACAATTGTCTTCCTTCAATGCTTTTGGTTCAACAAATTATGACATCCTCGCAGTCAATGTCGTGGTTGCATTTTCAGTACCTGACCCATTATACCAAGATTCAGTACGATTTTCTCTTAATTATGATGGTCAATATGAGCCATTGACGACCTTCTCTCACACACAAGGGGCTCTTGATTATCTTACGAATTCATGGACCTACAATGTTTCGGAACTCGCAACTTGGGATTGGGCTATGATACAAAATGCGGTTCTCACTCTTGATTACGTATCCGTTGGTTCGACCGATGATTCTCAACTGAACGTCGATGCTGTTGGCATGCACGTTGTCATGAAGACTCCATGGTATGGTGGCGAGTTCGGTTCGGCCCATGCCCAATTCACAGGTCATGACATGCCGATTATTGGCCTGGATATGATGTTGGGTACTTCGGAAAATATGGCGTTAGCTGATTGTGGTTTGCAATCCAGTTCTTCTGGCACTACTGGCCGTTGGACCAGCGAGATTATTGAAACACCTCCAAACCAGCGTATTGGAAGACCACACTACACTTTGGTTAACGAATCTCTCGACGATGTGATTCTAGAGTATTCTTTCTCTGATGATGGCATCTCATTTTCTGATTTCGCTTCAATGGATGAGCATATGTTGCTTCCTGACCATCCTTTCACTCAATTACGGATTTCTACCATTGATGCCTGCATCGATTCAATTACTGTCGATGTGAATGACCCAACGCTCTCATTGCAAGGACGAATATTCGGAGATGTCGATGGACTTGATTCGGAATACTCCCGTTGGCTCTTGTTTGTCAATGATGAATTAGTGACCAATCAGCCGGTGGCATTGTCTCCCTCACTCTCACTTTCCTTCCCAATAGGCAAGCATATGTCTGAAGGTGATTCTTCAGTAAAAGTCGAGTTGAAATCTTGGTTTACTTGGGATTCTCTTGGTAATGAGAGTACCACCGCCTTTGAAATCTCCTCAATGTCGGTGTCTGGTGGCTATGAGATTGAATGGGATGAAGACCCAGTCTGCCTTCCCGTCGGGGGGCAATCTCTGACTGAGGATGGAGGTGGACGTATTTTGCCATTCTTATATCGGTGTACTGATGACCGAACCGTATACGAAAATTTACAAGTTGATTTTTCGAATTCAAATCCGGAACTTGTTGTCGTTGATTTGACCGAGGGAGATATTCGCCTCTCACTTCAACCAGAATCATCGGGCCAAGCATCGATTCAAACAACCGTTACGGACTCTGCAGGCAACACATGGGTCGAGGTGTTTATTGTCAATGTGCAGACGATTGACGATGCGCCAGTGCTCCAGGAGTTCCAATCACTGGTTCCTGTTGAACTTTCAATTCCAACAGAAATTGCTTTTGATTATTCAGATGTTGATTCGACCGGTTTGACTGCATCCTCCAATCGTTCATGGGTAACTGTTGATGTATTCAATAAAACACTCATGGTCAATGCTCCAAGTCCTGGTTTTACTTCCGTCCTTATTTCCTTGTGCGACCAAACTTCGTGCCACGATCGCATCCTTGACCTTGAAGTTCTTGCTTTACCAGACCTCTTCGTTGAAGAAATTGACCTAGGCAGTGATGCGATTCACGCCGGTGATATCGTTTCCATACGAGTACTTGTTCGAAACATTGGCCAAGCACAAGCAACTTTGATTTCAGTTCGGTGTGAATCGAATTCGGAATTGATTGATTATGACACGCTGCCAATGCTTGACCCAGGCAATGTCGCCTATGTGACCTGCGATTGGCAGGTGCCAGAGGGCAAAGAACAGGTTCAGATTCGAGCAATTATTGACCGTGGTCTAGAAATTACAGAAGGGCAGGAAGATAACAACGAGGCTGTATTGGCTGTTGCAATTGAACCTGCACTTAATGATGATAATGTTCAATCGAATTCAGGCTCTATCTCCGATGGAATGTTTTGGGGACTTTCGGTTGTGGCCCTCTTGGCCATTGGTGGATTATTTGTCTTCTTAACCCCTCCAAAAATAAAGAAATTACAATAATTTTTTGTTGAGCGAATCCGTGTTGAAAAACACTCTCGGATGACGGATAACGCGAAAAAGACCCTCAAACTTGATAGGGTGACCGTCTCACAAAAACTTGCTTTGAGGCCGTGGGGGCCGTTCAACACCTGTTGACAAAGTGGATGTGGGAATCATGTCAGTATTGAAAATACGAATAGAAACAGACGAATATATTTACGAAGAATACGTTGAAGCTTGAGAATCAAATTTGATTCACTCTGGAGACTTCCAGCGACGAGGGTATAATCCTTCATCGAGCAAGACCATGCTTGGTCGTGCAACTTCACCTTCGTTTATTGTGGCGATTTCATTGGTACTGAGCGTGAGCGTTACAATTCCAACAGCCTCTCCTTTGAGCGTTTGAATCATGAGTTGCTTTCCTGCCTTTATGTCGGATTGTATATTGATCAATCCAGGTCGTAAGAGCGGTGCGCCATGTGCCAATGCAGCAGCAGCACTGTCCTTCACAGTGGCTGTTGGTAAGTCAAGCAGTATTTTTTCAATCGGATGAATCACTCGAAGCAGTGCCTCTGGTTGGTTATGTTCTTTCCAGAGCCAGACTGCATCAGCCAATTCTTGCATTGTAATGCAATCCTCCAATTTGAATGCACCTGAAGTTTCTCTACGTAATTCCTTCAACTGAACTTTCATATCCAAAAGCAAGCCGAGGTCTCGTGCCATTGTACGGATGTAAGTGCCTGCTTCACAGTACACACGAGCAATCATATCATTGCCTTTCATCTCAATATTTTCAAAGGTGTAAATTTTCCGAGTACGAACTTGAACCTTCACTGCAGAAACTTCAGGGGGGACATTGTATACACGACCAGTCAATTTTTTCATGACCTCTGCAAGTTGCTTTTGGTCTGGAACTGTTGCAAAACGGAAAACACAAATGTAGGTTTTCTTATGAGTGAGAATCTTTTTCGTCACTTTCATTGCTTTACCAGCCATCAAGGGGAGTACGCCTGTTGCAAAGGGGTCCAGTGTACCACCATGACCCAAACGTTCGAGACCAAACAGGTCTCGTGCCCATGAGGCAAGTTGATGCGAAGTTGGACCTGCAGGTTTGTCAAGGAGAATAAATCCTGATGCAAGACGCTCTTCAACATCTCGCCCATCAGGGTTCCCTCCAATAGATGGATTAGTCGAAGATGCGGTGTCAAGAACATGTAATGTCATAGGGATTCCTCCAAGATTTCGATAGCGGCAGCAAGCACTTGTTCACTGCCAAGGTTTGTTGCGTCAAGTAATGTGGTATAGGGTTCACGCTGCTCAGGGAGCAGTTGATACAGTTCCATAAATCGCTCGGCATCAACCGCTGAACGTTTTTGATTAGCAAGTAGTGCCGCTTCTATAGAATCACCTTCCCGATTTGACACACGTTTGGCACGTTCATGTTCATCCACTTCAAGCCAAAGCCGAACACATGGAATCTCTAATCGATATGCCCACCACCCTGCTAATCTTGATTCTACAATATCTGCAGAATCTGCAAGCATTTTTTCTTGCAGATGTTTATCTAAGGCTCGGTCGACTTCCAG
>JAACDG010000087.1 GCA_009937025.1 Methanobacteriota archaeon | reverse complement strand
TGCTCATGTGGTGAAGCCACCTCGGCCATACATGCCCTTTACCCACAACATGGCCGATTGGCTTGGATTCAACATCGACAAAGCATGGTTGGAAGAAAATATCCGTTGGAAGGATTTTGGAACTGGCGTTCGTCTTGGGCGGTTGTATCGAGAAGATGCGTGTTCACTTGTTCTCTATGAAGCAGACTCAGAAGTAACTGTGGATGCATTCATGCCACACAGTCATCCTGGCGGAGAAGCCTACATCGTACTCGAAGGCGAGGTATGGGATGAAGATGGAACCTATCCTGCTGGCTCACTGGTATGGATGAACAGAGAGACCACACATACGCCAAAGACACGTGGAAAGACATTGATTCTCGTCTTGTGGCCTGAAGGCGTCAAAGCAGCTTGAATCACTCTTCAAGGTCGTACTCACCTGAGATGAGCATGCCTTCAAACAGGAAAGGTCCTGCGGGTACGACTGCAGCAATGAAACCATGAATCAGTGCTGTAAAATTCCAATGTTTTCTGACGAACCCGATGAACAACAGTCCAACGTAGGCAAGAAACAAGAAACCATGCAAAGAACCCATCATGGATACCCAACTTGGGTCTCCTGCAATATACTTCATTGGCATGGCAAATCCCATCAAGATGAGAAATGAAAAACCTTCAAGGTAGCCGACGAGAGAAACTGCTTGCTTCATGCTTTGACCTCAACCATTGGCCGGCTTGAGCCGCATGAAGGACACAATTGATCTTCACTGTCGCCGTATTTGTGCTTACACGCAGGACAAGTAGTAGCGAGTTCCATTTTGCCCATAGCCTCCACAGCCTCACCTTGGAGTGAAAGATAGCCGCTGTCGGCATTTCCAACGGTATAGCGTCCTGCTCCACCAATTCGAACCAGCAAATCAGGTGGCAAGGTTACCGTACCTGTTTCATCAATGATGAGTTCGCGGTCTTGGCCGAGGTTTTCAACATCGACTCCCTCACCGTGTTCTGCAACAAATCGCCCATCTCGAAGTTCGAGTGAACGGTTGGCAAAAGCAGCCACTTCTTTTGAGTGGGTTACAAGTAAGAAAGATACGCCATCGTTTACGTGTAAGTCTTTGAACAATGCAAGGACTTCTCGACTGGTAACTGGGTCAAGAGCGCCTGTTGGTTCATCAGCCAAAATAAGCCGAGGATTGGTAATCAGAGCACGGGCAATAGCTACACGCTGTTGTTCTCCACCGCTGAGCATCATCGGTAAAGCATGTGCTCGATGAACCATTCCTAATCGGTCAAGCATCGCATCTGCTATTCGAAGAGCTTTGCGTGAAGATACGCCTTGATGTCGCAGTGGTTGAGCCACGTTATCTCGAGCGTTTAGATTTGGCAACAAATTACCTTCTTGGAAGATGAACGAGACCGTCTTTTGACGCAATTCAACCAACTCTTGTCCAGTGAGGCGGGTCATGTCTTTTCCAGCCAATGATACAGAACCTGCACTGGCTTTCATGAGGCCTCCAAGGCATTTCATCAGGGTCGATTTACCTGAACCTGAAGGACCGACAACAGCAATTGCTTCACCTTCTTTCATATCCAAATGTAGGCCGCGCAAAGCTACAACGTTGCCGTCTTCTGCTTTGGATTCATAGACGTGATAGAGCCCATCGGTTGTCAAAATACTTTCTTTCATACTTCACTCCCCCTTGAGCACACTGGCTAAATCTGATTTCAATGCTCGACGTGTTGTGACCAACAAAGCGATGACAACAGCGGCAAAGACCGATAAGGATACGAGAATCAGTTGTGTCCATGGATAGACCAGTGTCCTCTCTATCGTCGTTGAAGAACCACCAAAGATTTGGAAGATGAATCCAAAGACATCGAAGAATCCGTTAAAGGAAAGAGCGACTCCAATACCGAGGACAATTCCAAGTGCCATTGAAACCATGACAATCGAGAGAATCTCAAACAAGACCAAACGAATGATTTGGTTTGGAGAGGCCCCAATTGCTTGGAGAACAGCTAATTCTTTCTGGCGTTGACTCAATACCAACGATAGGAAAACAAAACTTGAGGCAATTGCAGCAATACTTGCAACTACAAATTGAAGTGAAAGCAAACCAGGAGTTCCGAAAATGAGCCCTCCGTCTCGCTCAACACTCTTGTGAGAACTTGACCAATCAAGAACACTTGAAACTCGGAAATCAGCAGATAATGTTGAAGCAAGTGCCTCCAGTGAATCACCGCTAACGCCATCGACATCGACAATCCAAACCGTGGAAGAATGGTTTGCAACAGTATCACTTCCAACAAATGATTCCCAAGAAGATTCTCCGATGATAAGCGATGAACCCATGGTCGCTGAACTTACACCAGGGATGTATTCGTGCGTGCCCATGTAATACATATTGGATTGATACGGTGTTATGATAATTTGAACGACTGTGTCTGCCAAGAACAGTGGAGCAGCAAGCGGGGGCGGAATTTCAGAAAGTCCAGTGGAACAGTTTGTCTCTTCAGCAGATGTGCCATCAGGACAAGTTGCATTACCAAGAGTTGCTGTGGATAAATCTGCGATTCCAAATACCCCGGTGAGGTCTGCTCCAATGAGGTTCGCACCTTCAAGAGAACCACTCATGAAGTTCACAATGACCGCTTCTTGGAGATTTGCTCCGGAAAGGTCAGCGCCTTCTAAATTGGTATCAAACATCAATGCCTGAGCGAGATTTACTCCAGCGAGGTTCGCATCCGAAAGGTCTGTTCCTGTAAGGTCAACAGGTCCGAAGTCTCGGCCGCTGAGATCTTGCCCAGAGAGATTGAGGCCAGACCAGTCGCCTTCCATGAAAGATGAATAAGCGGCAAACAATGCTGTAGGGTCGGGTTGTTCCGTACCTCCAGATGTAAAGTTGAACGAGAGTTTTTCCCAGGTGAATGAAATATTTTCACTTTGAGAATCCGTTGGCTTAAGCAACACATCATCGAGACGGTTTTCATCTCCTCGGCCACTTCCAGCGATATCCAATGAATATGCGGCATCCTCTCCAGCAGTGAAACCACCGTTTCTGTAGGCAGCCATTGCTGCACTAGAACTCGTTCCTGGAATCGATTGTTCACTCCAGCGTAGAATGTCTTCATTGCCATCAAGAACGACCCAAGTTTGCAGTTTGTCACCGCCGCTCGAATCCGATAAGAAGAGACTTGGTACAGTTGTAGCCATTGCAGTTACGTCTGAATCGGTGAAATTGGAGACGAGAGACAACAGTTGTGCTTCATCATAATTCTGCTCAAGCGTAACCTGTAAATCAGAACCGACCGTTGCATCAACGGTCTTCTCATCGACCAGTGTGCCAGTATAACCCTGAACTGCAGCGAGGGTGACAATCGAGAGCGTCAGCAACATAATGACGGCTAAACGATTGACAGATTCAGCAGAACCAGAACCTTTCAAGCCACGTTTAACATCGTTCAATAGCGGTGTTCGTCCAAAGATGAGTTGCATGATTTGAGGCCCTTTTGCACCGATTCTTCCGAGCAGTAAAGCACCACCAATCCAAAGAGCGAATGGCCCAATTATACCGAGTAATCCTTCGAGGAAGAAGTTTGAGACGATGCCATCTTCACTACCATTCATCTCAAGCCATGTGTCTCCAACTGCAAGCATTCCAAACAAGAAGGCGAGCCAATGAAGCCAACGTTTTGGTTCCGCCTTGGAAGTCGTTTTACGAACTCCTTCTTCGATTTCAAGATTGATGAAGTCTCGGGCTCGACTACGTCCAAAGAGGAGCGCTAGGCCGAGTGTGGTGACAGCAGTAAAAATTGTCGAACCGATACTCAGGGTTGGATTGACATCGAAATCTCCTGTCCTGAACTCCATAAATCCAACGGCTGACAGAACAATCGGAACAGCAAACAGCGCTAACAGATAACCTGCAAGCCAGGCAACAGAGGACATAACAAATAATTCTAGCAACACCATACTTTGCAGCCGAGAGGCATCAGCCCCAATGACACGGTGTATACTCACTTCTCTCCTTCTTTGTTCAAGGGAAAGAACCAATCCATAAATCAAGACTGCAATCGAAAGAATCACGATTGGGATCATAATAATGTAATCAAAAATCTGAATCAAACCAAGGAAAATATTCAGGAAAAGAATAGTTCCACTGACGATATCGGTGTAATACAATTCGATTCCTTCATCTGTGAAGTTGCCTGCTTGAACTCTACTTCCGAGGTCTTCAAGCCATTCGGCTGCATCTGCAGTAGATGACGTAGGCAATTGACCCTTATCGATAGTGACGCCCAAATACATGTGGTCATTATCCATTAAAACAGCACGTTGTTTTTCTTCAAGAACTTCCCAAGTCGTAAAGATTGGATTTGGACCAAGGGTAGGATTACCGAAATCCCATGGATCATAAATTCCTACAACAGTCAAATTTGTTGCCGTCATTTCCATTCGACAATAGACAAATCCATTTTCTTCTGGAGTAACTTCTCCGTTACAGTTTTCATTGGTTACCGTTCCTTCAAAGATGGTTGATTCGTCAACAACATAATGGAACGCTAAGGAGTCAAGGACATCTCCAACATTGGCTTTTGCTTGTGAAGCAATTGTAGATGGAAGAATAACACCGCGTTGTGCACTCATATTTTCAGGAGAAGGCCATTCACCCATGCCTGCAATGATATTCTCGCCTAATCGTTCAGCAAACTCGCCATCAAATGCTTCAGGGCCGAGGAATCGAACCGACCGCATTGTGGATATTGGCGGGCCTGGATCGGCCAGTTCGGGATAATCAAACGTCACGTTACTCCAATACGGATTCGCATCGTCGGTAATCGCCACCATTTCAAGTGGTTGAGCAACAATGAACTCTTCATTGAATAGTCCGCCACTGTGGATACCTTGACGGCCGAGAACCAGAGTACAATCACTAAATTCAGTGAATTCGCTCATCAACTCATCGCATACCTCGAGCATTGTAGTCGTATTATTTGACCAGCCCGATGCGTTTTCAACGGGGGTACGGGCGAATTCTATTTTCGCATCAAACGGCTCATTCTTGAGAGATTCCTCGAAGAACAGTTGAGACAATCCAACGCCATATGAAAGAACAGTCGTAATGACCAATGATGCCAAAAACACACCAGCAATAACAGCCAATCCACGTTCTTTACCTCGCCATGCACTTAACCCCGCAAGGCGGAGTTGACCTGGAGCCTCCATCACTTTGTGCATGATTCGCATGGGTAACTTCTGGGAAGGCGAGAAGTCTGAAGGTTCCAGTTGTAAAGATTCGTCGCCTTTGGTCATTCTTCTTCACCTCCGTCTTCATCATCCAAGCCCCAAGCGGAACGGATGTCCGAGGCTTCGGTTTTCCCATCATTCAGCAACAACATGCGGTCAGCGTTTGAGGCCAAATCAGGGTCGTGGGTAACCATAAGAATTGAAATAGGATTTTCTTCATCATGACATAAATCTTTGAACAGTTGGAGAACTTCTTTCCCACTTGCAATATCGAGATTGCCTGTGGGTTCATCGGCAAGAAGGAATGGACGATTGCCCGCAATCGCTCGTGCGATTGCAACGCGTTGTTGTTGGCCCCCAGAGAGTTGGTCGGGGATGTGATTCATTCTGTCTTCAAGTCCCACTTTTGCAAGAGCTTCACGAGCGGCTGATTCTGCTTCTTTGGCAGACATCCCTGCTAATTCTAATGCCATGGCTACGTTATCCATTGCAGTAAGATTCTCAAGCAAGTGGAAATCTTGGAAAATCCAACCGACATATTCACGACGAATGTCGACAACATTCGAGGGATTTTTTTGACCGTAAGTTTTTCCTCCAAGAGTGATTGAACCACCATCTCCAGCAAGTAGACCTCCAATGATGTTGAGAAGCGTCGATTTGCCTGAACCTGATGGACCCATGAGGGCAACCATCTCTCCGGTTTCAATTCGCATATCGACGCCTTTGAGCACCTGTAATTTATTTGAACCAGAACCAAATGTTTTCGTCAACCCATAAACATCAAGCATACCATCCACCAATAATCAGATTCGAGAAGTTTTGATATATGAACTGCTGTTTGAAATGATGAAGAAAAAGAGGAAAGGGAAGGGTCAAAGATTCACCGAAAAAAAGTCTTCATAAATTCAAGAGAAGCACTGATATTCAGTTCTTCGTTCTGAAAATCGTAGAAAGTAATTTGCCTAAAGTGGAACGAGCAAAGATTCCATTTTGGTATTCTTGTGAATCAAGAACTTGGTCGACGTATTCTGAAAGGTATGCGTCCATCAGAGAACACCTCGACGAGTGTTGTAAGAGCCACGTGAATTCGCCGAACATCGATAGTCTGAGATCGCACCAACGACGACATCGAAGATATTGGTAAAAATACCATTTCGATGTTCTTGTTCATTCATAATTTGGTCTACGTATGTTTCTAAATATTTATCCATGTTCATTCCGCCTGTAGTTGTTGTTTGCTACAGTGTATATTTGGAACCGGCCCTATATCAAGGCGAGGTGAATTTGCCAACACATAGGTGTTTATAATAAACTAAGTGTTTTTAATTACACTATTCTTTGTTGAGTCTGAATTTCGCTAAAAACCTTCATATTCAGCAAAATTTCTCCGAAATCGCGTGAATAAGCGCATAATCTTCTCACTGATTCTGACAAACTTAAATCAAACGCCATCCATTCATTTTGTCGATGATTTGCCAGTAAGTCTTGTTCATGAACCGCAAGAATATGTTGAGCGTCTTTGAGTTGTTTACGCGCATTTTCAATCCTGAGTGAATCTCGGATTCTGATGTTAATCATCAATTCCTTGAGTGCTGTTTGCCATTCGGGGATTTGTTCAAGAGAAGTAGCTCCGGCCAGTTTTCGAGTTATTTTTGGATTTTCGAGGACCAATTGTGCCATGGTGTAGGCATGGTCCATCATTCGTTCAAGTGAACGTGCTAAATTGGTATATTCAAGTGCCTGTGTTCGAGTGAGGTTTAATTTGGTTGCAACCAAATGCGAACCCAACATAATTCTCGCTTGACGTTCAATGAGATAGAGAAGTGCATCAACCTCGTTTTCTCGTTCTTCTGCATCTGCTAAGTATTCGCGGTCTTCACCATCAAACACGCTGATAATATCTCGAATCAAGGATGTAACTTGTAGATACATCCGGTTGAGACTCGCATGCAGTGGCATATCGCCTGCATTCATCAAACACTTCAACTCAATCGATTGATCACTTTCATCAAAGATTTCGAATCCCCTCGTACTGCGAAGAAATCTTCGAATTTGAGCAGAATATTGTTTCTTTAGAGCCAACTCGAAATGAATCAAAATAGAATCAGCACCGGAAATATATGCCCCCATCAAGTGGTCATGCAGGCTGTCTTTGGGAATGTTGCGTGTGTCGAACAATACGCCTTTTTCAAGAGTTGCGGCCATGTTGAGGGGCGTAATGCGTAATGCTCCACTCGGACGCCAGTCGACGCGTAAGGAATCACGGGACTTCAGTTGTTGTTCGACGACCCATGGCTTTGGCAAACTTACGGTAAAGGTACTTCCACCCGTACTTTGTAATTTTCGAACTTCGTGTTCTCCTGGCCCGAGTCCCATGTGATCAATTTTACCACTAAATACTACTATATAGAATATACATGAGTTTGAATATATACCTACTTTTGCTAGGATTGGTAATGGAACCTATAACCATCGTCTTGATTGGACTAGCGCTTATTGTCTGTGCCTATATGGCTTGGAACATTGGTGCGAACGATGTTGCTAATGCAATGGGGACGTCTGTTGGCTCTCGAGCCTTGACGCTCAAGCAAGCAGTTGTCATCGCTGCTGTGTTCGAATTTTGTGGTGCTTTCTTTGCAGGCGATGCAGTCACAGATACCGTCAGAAAAGGCATTCTCAGCGTCGATTTCGCCGACCCACTCATCGACCCTGTATTCTCCCAAGATATCGCATTCGGTTTCATTGCAGCAATGATGGCCGCTGCTACATGGCTCACCATAGCTACTCGAATGGCGCTTCCAGTCTCGACTACGCACTCCATCATCGGTGGTATTCTCGGCGTTGGACTCATCCTTGAAGTGAAGTATTCAACCGACCTCATCGACTGGGATGTTGTTCAAAAGGTCGTTATGTCCTGGGTGGCAAGCCCATTGATGGGTGGTTTGCTTGGTTTCTTCTCATTCATGGTCATCAAGAAACTCATTCTTGAGAATGAAAACCCTATTGACCGCTCACGCTGGCTCGCACCAATCTTGGCGTTCCCGACCTTTTTCGTATTGGGGCTCGCTCTTCAATACAAAGCCCTCAAAGGCTTCATCTCTCGGGCAGCCTCAGAAGGATGGATAAAAAGGAAAGGTGATTGGTTACCCGCTAAGGAAAACGGTGTCTTCGACCCTTGGGCAACGAACGCCTGGATTCCAATCAACTCGATTCTGCTCGCGGCCTTCATTGGTATTGTTTCGAGTATTATCCTCTTCCTTGTTCTTCGGCGAATCGACATTACCGAGGAGAAGCGTGGATTCAGAGGTGTAGAGCGAATTTTCGTTTGGCTGCAAATCATCACTGCTGCATACGTGGCTTTCGCTCACGGTGCAAACGACCGTTCCAATGCAATTGGACCAATGGCTGCTGTTTGGCAAGTCTTGAGCAGCGATACCGGTCAACTGGCTGCAAAAGCAGAAATTCCGCTCTGGCTTATTCTCTTGGGTTCCGCAGGAATTGCAATTGGTGTCATGACTTGGGGGTGGAGGGTTATGGAAACTATTGGAAAGAAGATCACAGACATTACCCCAACTCGTGGATTTGCAGCTGAATTTGGTGCAGCGACCACAATCCTCGTATTCTCAATGCCGTTCTTGGCCGTTCCTGTTTCAACCACACACACCCTCGTTGGCGCTGTAGTTGGTGTTGGGCTGGCTGGCGGTGCAAAGGCTGTTGACTTCAGGGTATTCGGAAAGATTGCTGCTTCATGGGTCGCCAGCGTTCCTGCTGCTGCCTTTGGTGCAATCGTGTTATTCGTCGCATCGGGTGGTGAATCACTCAACATGATTGTCTTGCTTCCACTTTCCTTCATTGCCGTTGGTTACGCTATCTGGAAGAGCAGTGGTGAAGTCCATGTCGAAGAAGCCCTTTCGGATGTTGGTGGCGATGGTCACGCGGTTACACCGTTCGAATTGTTCCATGAGCACGCCCAAGCCGTTGAGAAGACGGTTGAATACATGCTTGAAGCCGTCAACACAGCATGCGATGGCGAAGATGCGTCGGAAGCCATTCAGGCGACCATCGATGCTGAACTCGTAGCTGACAACGTCAAGACCGAGGTCCGACGTCTCGCCCTCAATGACATGCGCATGGGCGTGCAGTTGACTTTGGATGACTTCCTCTACATGGTTACTCGACAAGATAGAATTGCAGACTATGCACAGAACGTTGCAGAGCAACTTGCCTTCCGCCCATTGTTCGATGACGAGGAAGCAAAGGCGAATCTCAAAGCAATGGCTGAGGCCGTTGCCGAGACTGTTGCGAAGTATGAAGACGCTGTTGAAGCCCTACGAGACTTCACCATCAGTGGACAAACCAAGGCTGCAGAAAAGACTCTTGCTGAACTCATTCGTGAAGTGAACCTCAAGGAACACAAAGCAGATGGTGTCGAGGCAATGGCGGCAGCGTATGTCTTCACCAATGGGGAAGATTCACCGCTCGCAGCCATGCATATGTATCGTGTCTTACAACGTCTTGATGACGTGGCCAATGCTTGTGAAAAGGCAGCAAACGCTTTCTTGCCAATCCTCAACCGTTGAGCGAGGATTGATAGCGAAGAAGTTTGACGCTCGCTTATCAGAGCCCCTTCCCGTCCGTGCATTGCACAACAGTGGAAATGCGGCTAGGAGTGAGCCTCATGGCTGGAATGGACCTTGCACTAAAAGCAAAATTGCAGAAGCAACGCTACCACATTGTTGGTGAACACGGTGGCGTTAAAACATGCCACTGGACCAAGGAATCACTGCTTCGTGACCGCCAGTGCTACAAGGGTAAATTCTACGGAGTCAAAAGTCACAACTGTATGCAAATGTCTCCAGTTGTCGACCAATGTAACCTCGCCTGCACCTATTGTTGGCGTGAACCGCACATGGATACATTGGAATTAACCGACCAAGACCCGAAGGAACTCCTCTATGAATCCGTTCGAGCTCAACGTCGTCTCTTGTCTGGTTTTGGAGGCAATCCAAAAGTGCCACGTGAAAAGTGGTTGGACGCTCAGAATCCAAAGCATGTGGCTATCTCTCTCAATGGTGAGCCGACCCTCTATACACGACTCTCGGAATACATGGACTTGTGCCATAAACATGGGATGACGACAATGCTCGTAACCAATGGCACACTTCCAAAGGTGATTGAAAAACTCGACACATTGCCTACACAACTCTATGTCTCGGTCGATGCGCCGAATAAGAAGGTCTTCGATGAAGTGTGTAAACCAAAATGGAACACCAATGCCTGGGATAAATTTTCAGAGACACTTGACCTCTTACCATCACTTGATACACGTATTGTTTGCCGTCATACATTGATGCAAGGAATCAATATGTCCGACCACCACATCAAAGAATTTGCAGCACTTGATATGAGAGCAGACCCTGACTATATAGAAAATAAAGGCTATGTTTTTGTCGGGCACAGTCGAGAGAACCTCGGTGTTGAAAACATGCCAAGTCATGAAGACATCATGGACTTTTCAAACAAAATTGCCCCTCTCACTGGGCGCAAAGTTTTGTCAGATTCACGACCAAGTCGAGTCGCTTTAGTGGGACAAGAAATCACACCGATCCCTATTCCTGAACCAACGATGTTCTTCCCAGATGATTTAGGGATTGCTCCATCGGTGAAACATCTTCAGATGGCGAACTGAGCACTGGATAGTGAGGCAGGAAGTTCATTACATCCCCTTCCAAACCATCTGAATGAATGGTTGATGGTTCAAACTTTCTCTTTGTATTCTTCAATCATGTCTTGAGGAGTTTGAAAGAACTCTTGTGATTTCATGGAGATGATATGCCGCTTATCTGTATCAGCACACAAGCATTCACAACTCGTGTCGTTTAATTTTGACTACTTTCCTTCCACAAGTTTCTTCCAAAGTTCTGACAGTTCCGAATCGTTTTCGATGATTTTCATTATTTTCTGTGGTGTTAATGTAGAATCAAAATTAATTTTGATAGGGAGGTACGTTCCAATCTTTTTCTTCAGTTGGTTTCTAATTTCTAAAATTTGTTCAAAATCACC
>JAACDG010000086.1 GCA_009937025.1 Methanobacteriota archaeon | reverse complement strand
ATCGATGCTTTCTGGTCCAAAGCAGTTTGATTCGAACATCGTGAAGACAATATCTTCATGCTTTCTTTTTGAGATTTCGTTGGCGGAGAGCTTCAATCGCTACGACACTGACTGCAACTTGTAGGTTGTAAGACGGGACAAAACCATCCATTGGCAACAATACACACGCATCTGCAGCAGCTAACACCTGTTCACTGATGCCTTCTTTTTCTGCACCTACGACCAACATCACATCGCCAGTTAGGTCTTCCTCCCAAGGTTCGTGCGTCCCAACATCCTCGACCGCAACAATACGAATATTGTGAGTTTTTGCCGCCTTTAGAATCTCATCTGTGGTGCTGTAAACAACAGGAATAAATCGGTCAGCACGCATACTTGAACGACGAATAGTTCGACGTTCTTCATGGGTCTTTGCCACATTCGAAATCACCGCATCAGCACCAGAGACTTCAGCACATCGAATGGCAAATCCAAGATTTGTAGAATAGGTGACGCCATCAAAAAACCAGATGGTTCCTCCGCGCTCAAGAACCTCATTTAAATCTCCATGAGGCATTCGTCCGGTGAGAGCCAATGCATCGACAAAACCATCTGCAGACATACGCCATAAGTCATTGGTCGACCCTTCCTCCAACGGAATATTCTGTTGTTCACACAACATCCGAATATCCGCAGTGTCTTTTTCTCGGTCAACCAAAACCATCTCAATGGCTTGCCCTGATGAAAGAGCAGCAAGCACTGCTTTTCGCCCCGTGATTTGCCCTGCCATGTTGTAGCGAGGGCCGCAGTACTCATCAGGTTACCCGCACTGGCAGGTCCATGGCGAAAAACCACAGCCCGAAATTTCTCAAAATTGTAGAATCTGCACGAGCAGAAATTCCTGAATGCGACGCAGTTGGACTCAGACAAATGCTTGGAGATTCTGAGACCCTCGTTGTCTTTGACGTTCGAGAACGCCACGAGTTTGAATCAGGTCATTTGGCTGGCGCTGTTTATCTTGGAAAAGGTGTACTCGAACGCGATATAGAAAAGCATGGATTGGATGATGATTCACGGATTGTTTTGTACTGTGGTGGAGGCTTTCGAAGCGCAATTGCAGCCAAATCACTCAAAGAAATGGGCTACAGCAACGCAATTTCTCTTTGGGGCGGCTGGCGCGGCATCCAGGCAGAAGGCTTACCAATTGAGTGATTTTTACCCTCGTCAACATGACAGCAGCACTCGTTTTACAGTGTTTTAGAATCCATTGACGCGTGGGCAGACTCATAAAGGGGAGTTAAGTCGGCAGGATGCTGAGAAGCGCAGGTGTTCACATGGCTCGAGGATTGTATCAACATGTTCGTGAAACTTGGAAGCAACCAAAAGAGGCCACGCCTCACATGTTCCGCCAAACTCGAATGGCTCAGTGGCGCCGCGAACCGGTCAACTGTAAGATTGACCGTCCTACTCGAATCGATGCTGCACGACGCATGGGCTACAAAGCCAAGCAAGGCGTGGTCGTTATCCGAACCCGAATCCGCCGTGGTGGACTTCGTAAGGGTAAGATTCACATGAAGCGTAAGCCAAGCAAGGCCGGTATCAAGAAAATTACCATGGCAAAGAACACACAACGCATGGCTGAAGAGCGTGTTGCACGACATTTCCCGAACATGGAAGTTCTCAACTCATATTGGGTTGGACAAGATGGAAAGCACAAGTTCTACGAAGTTATCCTCATCGACACACACCATCCTGCAATCATTGCAGACAAGCAACTCGGTGTGTTTAGTGCAGCCAACGGAAACAAGTCCCACCGTGGACGTGCTTACCGTGGAAAAACCTCTGCTGGAAAGCGAGGGCGTGGTTTGCACAAGAAGGGTAAGGGAGCAGAGAAGTTGCGACCTTCCCTCAAGGCAAACCTCAACCGTGGAAAGTGATTGAGCACTCGCTCAATTCTGGCCAATGTCTTCAAGAAGTGTCGACGTTCTTTTGATTACATGGCAGGTGTGGCTGAATACGGATTGATGATACTTGGTGCCGCTTTGGGCATTGGAATAGGTTGGCTTTTGGCGAAAAATCGCTACAGTAGTGATGTGATCCGTGCTGAGGCACAAGTATCGGCAATATCTCAAAGTAAGGATTCAATGTTAGCAGAAATGCAAAGCGTCGCCTCCAATGTCGCACGTCAAAATTCAGAGGACTTTCTTCGATTGGCAGAAGAGCGACTTGGGAAAGTTGAATCTGAGGCAGTTAAAGACCATGATGCTCGAAAGAAAGAAGTTGAGTCGTTGGTATCCCCTATCAAGGAACATTTGGAAAAGCTTGAGAAAGCAACCAATGATATGGAATTAAAACGCGAAGGTGCATACCAAGGCCTCAAACGAACAGCAGAGATGTTGCATAAGCAGACTGTGGACTTACGAGACACCAATGTACAACTTTCCACAGCATTACGAGGCTCGGTAAAAGCCCGTGGTAATTGGGGGCAAGTCGCTCTCAAAAACATCGCAGAAGCAGCGGGTATGCTCGAACATTGCGACTTTGACATCGAAGTTACGCTCAAATCAGGCAAAGGTGGCGGCCGAGTAGATTTACTGGCGAAAATCCCCAATGGAGGGCACATTCCAGTTGATTCGAAGGTACCTTTGGCAGCCTATTGGGATGGACTTGAACTCGATGATGGCGATGCACGTGAACTCAAGATGAAGGAACATGCTAGAGCGGTAAAGAAGCACATTGATGATTTGGTTGACCGGGATTATCCACGTATGTTGGACGGAGTTGATTTTACCGTGATGTTCATTCCAGCAGAACCAATCCTTTCAACGGCTTTTGAATTTGAACCAACTCTTCAGGAATATGCATTTAGTAAGCATGTTTTGATTGTCACACCAGTTACACTCATCGCACTTTTACGAACTGTTGGTTTGTACTGGCAACAGCAATCGATGGCGGAAAACGCAAAAGAAATTCACGCAAAAGCACGGGAATTTTACGACCGTGTCGCCAAATTTAGCCATGATTTGGCAAAGATGGGCCGTGGAATCAATACCGTTGTCGGCGCCTATAACGATGCAGTTGGCTCGTATGACGGCAGTGTGGTTCCGAGTGGTCGGCGGCTTGAGGAATTGAAAGTAATCGAAGGTGCGCAAAGAAAACTCGCAGATTTACCGCCAGCGGCTGCAGCACGTACTGTAAAACAACTCACAGCTCCAACGGAAGAAGAATGATCAGACAGGGGTTTTGAATCCCATTGCCCGGACAATGCACCATCCAGCGCGTGCTTCCCAGATGGCAAATGAGCCACCTGCAACGCTTGCAGCCACAGCCCACCAACCAATTGAGGGGAGAACTCCAATGCCGACGAACAGGGCTAATCCGAGCCCTGCAGCGACACCCATAATTCCAACTCTCAGTCTTGCAGCTTTTCCAGCAGCGCCAATATTACAGGTGAGTGCCATGCTTCCACGTTTCCATTTGTAGTATATGAACAAATGTTTCTCTATGGGAAGTTATTCGCATTCTGGGTGTGGCAATTGAAATCGAGACCTTACGCTGATACTCGGAGTAAAATAAAACGAATTCTAATGCTCCTTCTTTATGCCAAAAACACATCAATCAGACATTTGGCCATTGGCGATTCAAGGTATACGAATCTCCAACAAATATTCTTCCATTGACACCCGCATTCAAGTTTTGGGTTAACACATTTTGATAAGCAGGAATAAGACCGGAGATATGGTCTCCATCTAATATATTCAAGAACACATCTGTACATTGGGGATTCGCGTTTAAGTATCTGATTTGCGCCATAAAGAAGTGGTAAAGTAACTTAGCCGTCCTACTTTGATTTCCACCAGTACTGTTCGGCAGTTTAAAATTAACAAGATGCCGCCTTTCCTGAAAATTAAAACGCCCATCAAAGTCTTCGGACCAAATGAAAGGTACTGGCTCACTGTTTGGGCGCGTAACTCGCCGCAAAGAGGTACCATCGTCAGATAATCGAAGAGAATCAGACTTGGGAACACAACATCCAACAATGTCTTCAAGTACGCATCGTTGCCAGTTTTCTAAGAGCATCGTGTTTCCACCTCCAAGTCTTGCACCGCCCAGATTAATATTTCTGTTAATCCAGGCTCTATCCATGTTTGTTCCTTGGACGAGATTACCAAAACAAGTACTTCCTGGCCCTGGGCACCTGCCATTTCTATGATGCCAATTCTTTATTCCGGGGCAATCTGCTGAACCACTACATACCATACTCTCTCTTTCAAAGAAGAGAGTGTATAAAGATGCGCATAAACATGTACAACCGGCAAAAGACGGAATGGTGGCCTTAACCTACAAAGTAATGCCTGATTTTGATGTTCATGATGTTTCAGCAGATGATGTTCGCAGAACAAATATTAGCCTTAGAAGATGATGTTTACGATGTTCAAATGTGTGAGACAAAGCCTCTTGCATTTGGTCTCAAATTCATCCAAGTCCATGTTGTAATGAACGATGAATCTGGCTTTAGATATTTTCAAAGAAAATATGCATGCAACAAAAATTATGTACTATTGTGATAATTAGTTAGCATGACCGATGTCCGCTCTATTGTTGCTATACCGATGATTGCCTTATTGATGCTCAGTGGTTGTGTAGGCGACCTTGCTGAAAATAGCGCTGATAGCAGCCTCAATTTGTATTCCTTTTCTGGTCAAGACGCACCTAGGAGTCAAGACCTAGTCGAGGTGAATATGAACAGCGGCTCCAGCCTAGAATGGGACCTTGTAATGGTAAATATCACGGTAGATGGCGGTCCTTCTCAAACCTGTGGTGATGGAAACGAAACTGGTGCTTCTTGTAGCTACTGGGACACACCTGGCAATTATTGGGAGCCGGGTCATTTCATCACGATTACAGGCGATTGTCAAGATGTAAACAATGAATGCGAAGTTGAAGTGTCCATCACCAAGAAGGGTGATGTTCCTGAAGATGACGTGTTTATCGGAAACATCTTACTTTACACTGAATGAGGCTGCTGTATCAGTGCTTACCTGTAATGAACACCTTCTTTGCCAACTGAACATGTTTGAATTCTAATCAACGAATTGCTGAGAAAGGTGAAAATCTCGGGGTTCTTTTATTGCCCCTCGACCGGTGGCATTGATGAGGGATACCGATGTCAGAAGGTGAAGAATCCGTGTCCCGACTTACGGGCCTTGAAGTCTTCTTGCCTGATGGTCGTCGTTTAGGCGTTGTTCACGATGCAGTGATTGATACCAATGGATTGACCTGCACACACTTGTTTGTACGCGATACTGAGGAGGAACTTGTTGAAGGCTCAGTACATGTTGCAGTGCCTTGGCGATGGGTTCGAGCCATCGACCGAATCGTTTTACTTCGTTGGTTTCCACCAACTCCAATACCCCTTCAGAGTTGAGGTGTTTTCATGCGTATGGAATTACATATTCTTGGAACTTCTTCGGCTCGTCCAACGGGTAAAAGACAAGTCAGTGGCAGCCTAATTCAATGCGATGAAGGCATTGTTGTCATCGATGCAGGAGAGGGTTTTCAAACTCGATATGCAGACCAACGTAAGCGATTGAAAACGTACGATAAAGGCAATACTCTACGGGCATCTCGAATCAATGCTGTTTGTTTGACACATGGGCATTTAGATCATACTTGGGGATTACTGCCGTGGATGCATACGATGGCTTTGGACAAAAGAGAAACTCCTCTTCTGATTCTCGGACCGACTTCTTCAGAAGTTTTTGATGCTGTCATCGCCGGTGAGCCAATCCCTGATTTTGCTCCAAGTGCAGAATTAGCTCGTCAAATCAAAGGTTGCCAAGAACTTGGAGGGACATCTGAAAGTTTGGGATATTCGGTTCGCTGGGTTCTTGGAGACCTTGCTGAAAACCGTTGGCTTGAGATGGGAGATGACGGGGTAGCCACGCCCCTCAAGACCATGCCTCAGCCCGAGGGATGGAAGAAAAATCGGATGCATCCTTTGGCAACCCACCACACGGTTCCATCTTGCGCCTGGATGATTGAATCGAAAGGGGGAATTGGCAAATTCAATCGATTAAAGGCGGCTGAGTTGCGATTAAGTGATGAACAAAAAACACAACTTTCGGCGGGTAATGACCTTATCTTAGAGGATGGAACTTCATTGAAATCTCAGGATTTCCGCGGTAAGGAGCGACCTGCAACTCGCTTTGTCGTCTCTGGAGATACGTCTGAAATGTCGAAAGGAATCACTTCTTTATCTGAAATTGACGTTCTGGTTCATGAGTCGACGTTTTTGAATGATGCTCAACAATGGGCAGATGAATTCCTTCACAGCACAAGCACTGGTGCTGCAAGAACTGCATTGGCTTGCAAAGCGCGTCATCTTGTGTTGACGCATTTTAGTGCCCGGCTGAAAGACGCTACAGTGCCCCTTTCTGAGGCAACACAAATCCTTGAATCGAGTTCTACGGTGGTATCTGCTGCGGTTGATGGCGATAGAATTACAATCTCCGATTCAGGTTCAATCAGCCATTTAGTTTGGGCTGATGACGGCTGGGTGTCTTGAGCAAACGGCCACATCATTGAAGTGGACAACGGCTTACAGCGATGTATGCGTTCCTCTGTTTTTGTTGCGTTGCTCCTCATGCTGATGCTTATTCCAGCCTCAACTTTGGCTACAGAAGGGCGTGCTGAATCTCCGAATTGCTTGAACGATACCCCCGCTGCCTTTTCCAGTGCGACGGTTATTGGGGACGGAGCCTGTGTCAAAATCAATCTTGGAATTCTAACGCCAGGAGATGTGTATGACCTTTCAATAATCGTCAGTCAAGATGCATTGGATGTCTTGGTCTTTGACCAAAATTCAGTACAACCCTACGACCTTGGTCAATCGTATCGTAATTTGTTTGAACAAGCACCTTCAACTGAATCTGCAATTGGAAGTTTTCAATTCCATTGGAAAGTTCCCGCCTCAATCAATGCCAAGGCATGGTACATTGTGTTTGACAATACTGCGCATTCAGGTGACCAAGGAATGGGGGACCAGGGTGGGGCAGACAGTCGTGCCAGCCTAACCATCTCTCAAATTTCTGAATCGTACTGGACACCATTCCATAATTTAATTGCCATGGAAAGTGATACTTCACAACCGTTGCTTTCCGGTGATGATTTACGACTCGATGCAGGCACCAGTGTTGTTGTCTCGGCATGGTCTCTTGAAGGGAATGGAGACGTCTATCTGCAAACTCGTGGCATGAACAACCTCTACACTTCAGGAGGAGTTGGCTCTCTCTTTATCACCGGCGCAGCACTGCAATCGGTCGATGGTTCTGCTTCATTTTCTTGGATTGTACCGAACGAGTTGGATGGTGAGGAGTTAATTGTCCTCGCCGATAATACCGATACTCCAGTAGGTGGTGCAGGGGGCGATAGTCCTGTTCGTATGACGATTAGAGTTGAACTTTCACCTGAATTAAATCCAATTATTTCCGATGATGCAAATGGCAGCACTGTCGTTGGTAGTTCGATTACTTTGGATGCATATTCGACTCCGAACAGTTTGAACCAAGTTGCATCCGCTTCGTGGGATTTCGATGCAAATGTTGACGCTGACGCCGATGGAGACTCTTCCAATGATGTTGATGCGTCCGGCTGGGATGCACTTGTACAATGGCCCACACCTGGCGACAGAACAGTCACCCTCACAGTTACTTCACCAACCGGTTCATCCGCTTCATCAACAACAGTCATCACCGTTGTTGATGTTGTCAATCCAGTTGCTCGAATTGGAGGAAATGGACAACCCATAAGCGGGGGATGGAAACTCATTACCGGTGAAGTAATACTTCTGAATTGTGATGGAAGTACCGATGACCATATGATCAGCACATGTGCATGGAACTTAGACGGCTCTCCCTACGGACAAAGCACTTCAGTGTCGTTTTCATGGACTGATATTGGTTCCCATGAAGTGGTCTTGACCGTGAACGACGCATCAGGGAATTCGAACAGTATCTCGACCACGCTCTTGGTCACCGATACCACTCTGCCAGTACTGGACCAATCCAGTCTCAATCTCCTTCCTTCGACAGGTTTGGTTGATGACACAATTACCTGTACTGCTCAAGCATCAGATACTTACGATTCATCCGTTTCCTTGCGCTATCATTGGGACCTTAGCCCGAAGGTTGATTCAGATGGAAATGGAGACCCTCGCGATGATGCTGACCAAACCGGATATTCTACTGAATTGGAATTTTCAAAATCAGGGAGTTATGATGTTGTTATTACTGTTTTTGACCAATCCAATAACTCTGATAGCCACGCCTTCACCATCAACATCGAAGAACTCCCTCAAAAAGGCAATATAGCAGGTATTTTGCTGGTGGTTTTGTTTATTGGAGCCCTCACGATGGGCGTCTCCCTTATCGGACATCGACGTTGGCAAAATGGAATCGCTAAGGATTTACTTGTTGGACGGGGATTAAGCATCTACGAAGCAGAAGCTCACATGGCAACGATTGCCAGTACCCGTAAAATTCCTCTCTTTTCATCGGCTGTGGTTCTTGCAGGACTTGATGCAGGAGAGGTAACCACGACATCTGCAAAATTAGCGGATGAAAAAGCGGCAGAAATGGCGGCGATTTATGGTTCACAATCGATGGAAGAAGCCTCTTCACAGAGCAGTTTTGCTCCACCAACCTTTGCCGCACAAACCATTTCTCAAGGTAGCCAAGCAGCAGCTGCTGACGCCATGGCATTGTTCAACGATGAATCTCCTGCACCTTTGACCCAACCAGTAACTCAAACTTCGACAGGAAGTGTCAACGATCTCTATCCTTCTACTCCATCGCAAACTGTGGTCAAGAGCGGGGGGGTTTCGCTTCCTGAAGGTGTTACGACGCCTGCTTCGAAATCTGTTCCAGCCGTATCTCAACCTGCGGTAACTCCTGAACCATCTCTACGAAAAATAACGTGTCAACATTGTTCTTCGCAATTCTCTATTCGAATACCCGATGGTGCCAATGCAGTTGTAGTTGCTTGTCCAACCTGTTCACAGGATTCAACAGTGATGCCGTGAATACTCCGCCCGTAGGGCGGGTTGCCAATAGTGTGCTTTTTGTATGCAAGAAGGGGATGGGTTCTCATAGTGGTGATTCATGCTTGATGCATGGTAGAGAGCCAACCGCGTCTTATTCGGATTGGTTTACCACAACGTTCCGACCCCCGTCGAATGGCTGTTGCCATGGTTGTATGGATGTTAATTTCAATGGCTCAACCGGTTGGAGCCGACCTCTCCGTTTCACGAAATGATTTCGGTGTGCTTGATGAATTAGATGAAACATTATCGAAGCGAACCGATAATGGAGAAGGCAGTGTAGCTGCTCAGGGGGCAGTTGATGCACTCAATGCTGTTGACGTTGCTCAACGGCCGGTTGACTCCACCGACCCCTTATCTCAAGCAACCGGTTATCTCGACAGTTTGGAGTTGAGAGATTCTTCTCCATTCGTTGCAGACCACCCGCGCCCATATGAATTCCTCATGGATTCTGCGACCCAGCCCGATGGTTGGCCTTACAACCTGTTTGAAACTTTATTTTCAGTGGACCAGTTTGAAATAACCGACCCATTGGCGATTGGAATCAATACTTATGCGGTTTACGTTAATTACAGTTCAAGGCCTGGCGGCCCATCACATGAAGCATGGGTGAAAGGAACATTTACAGGGGAAATCCTCGTAGGAACTCAAATTGCTTTATTCAGGAATGATATCGACATCAATAACGATACAGTTGACGATATCTCGGTGAGTTTGACAATTGAAGGTCTCATCAATCAGAACGATGGTTTTGGATTCGAGTTTGGTGATTGTGGCGTGCCTCCGCTCACTATCCCTTGTATCGAAGAGTTTTGGATTCGTCCAACTTTCCAGTGGAAAGTCAATGTCATCGACCCGGACTATTTTTTGTGGGATGACCTCGCTCATCTTGAAGTAAGTTTGATGAAAGGTTTGGCTTTTGATGTCACACTTGATGACTCCGAATCTTATGCCATTGTCATCGATACTCGTTTCACGCAACCACCCAATGATTTCACTCTTGGAGTTGGCCTGCAGAAAGTTACTTTCAGCGTCAATGCAGTCATCACGACTGCATTTGAGTTCATCGCTTTACTCACCGCCCCAGGCGGGTTGAATTCTTCGAGTCTAAGCCTTACCTCAATCTCGGCCCCTTATGCTATTCGGGCCTCGAATCCAGATGCGGACAGTTCGAATCGTCAATCCGATTGTGATGATGGCTCAGGCTATTATGATCCCCTTCTTGACTACGATGCGGAAAGCCATCAGCACAAATGTGGTTTTGGTCTTGGCGTCGGTTTCATTCGGTTTGAAGGAGACAATGGAGGAGCGACCGCTAAAGTTCTTGAAACCGCCTATATCGATGCAGGCTTCCATCCCGAAGCCGGAGACACTCGATTGCCAAAAGAAGTTGATATCACTTTACGAAACGATAATCTCGGCCAAAATACCTTCGATACAGTGGAAATTTATTCTGATTATGGAGCCGATATGTTCCTGCATTATTTTGAAGACCGCTCCAATACCACCGAAGGAGATTCACCTTTTGGAAACACGACTGATTCGCGGAGTTGGATTCGTGGCTTACCCTCAGGAACACTTCATCCCGATGAAATCTCGGCAATTTTCACGATGATTGGCGAAGAACCAGGCGGCACCGATTTACCGGGAGATATACCGTCTCGTCTTTCAATGATTATCGCCATCAAAAATTTCACTGGGGACAATGTCAATAATGTGGATGACCCGACTCTCCCAGTCAATCCAGCTTCACCTCCAAATACATTGGTGGCCATTGTTGCTACAGAATCCATCGATTTACTTGAATATAAATCGACATTTATGCGTGCCGGTTATGCTTCCGATTCATCATCTATTGTTTTGAATATTGAAAACGTACCTAAAGTAATCATTGTTGAAGGAAGTTTTGAAATTCCTGAAAGTGGCTTAAGTCGCGTCAATTATGATAACCCAAATCTCAACAGTATAGCGCAAATTTTTGATAATGCATTGTTGACCGTTATCGAAGTTATCCTTGACGTCGGTGATGTGGTCAATGGTATTCCAGAATCAATTGTTGGCACAGCGGGAGCAGATGGTGGAGCCGTTCGTTTGAATTGTTACAATCAAGTTCGACTTAGCCTGCCAACTTCGTCTCGAGAGCCAATGGAAATCGGTTCAGTCTCGATCGCCATCTCGAGCAGCGACCAACCTTGGTTGCCCGAAATTGACCACATCTTACTTTCTGAAGACACCAACATCGAGACAGTTAACGGACGTCTTGGCACTCAAACACCTCTTGTTCCAGTTGCTATGAGTGCACGTATCGGAGGTATTTCTGGCGTGAGCCATGATTACGACCCAATTAATGACATTCGAACAATGAATTTGCAAGGTATAGTCGGGGGCCCATTGCTCATTGGTCATATTTTACACGACGATGGAGATTTACTCAATGCAAATCAACAATCCGCTACGATTTCCAATCGTCCGAGTACTTTCAACGTCACACAGACCGCTGAGGCATTGACGTATTCCGCCTCCTCTCCAATCGGCACAATTACCTATGGCGGAAACGGTGATGAACAACGGAATGCAATACGCCTCAGTGGCTTACCCGCATCATTCCAATTGATTTTAGGGGACACAGTTGGCTATGTTGCTTCTACGCCAATGGATTCCATCGAAGTTCAATTGACCAACGCCACACAACCGCTCACCATGGATGGCGATCATTTCCGATTCTGGGTGAATGAGGACACCGGTGAAACAAGCCTAAGCACGGCAATCTCTGATGTAACGAGTCTTCGTCGCCTCTCGCCACTCGAACCTGGATCCAATGGACCAGAAGGGAATTCAAGAATCGAATTGATACGGACCGAAGCCTCTCCGATGAATATTTTACTTGAAGATGAAACAGAATATGAAGACCAATTCAAGGGCATGAACGGTCGCATTGCAATCGACCCATTGCCGGCAAACATTACGATAGCCTACCCAAGTGGAGTTGATTCAACAGGACTTGAATTACCAACCTTCGATGATGGAGATGGCGTCCAAGCGTTGTCTTTCTTCCTCGGTGATTTGGTAAATTTCGGTTCACTGGTCAATGATTTCGTCTACTCAACAGTGGTCGACTTAGGCGGTATTGAAACAAGTAATGACAACATGTCCTTGGGTGTTGATTTGACAACTGGCGAACTTTTCAATGTCACAATGGATGTTCAAAAAGGAATGAATGTGAATCAACAACCTGCTTGGTCTCATGGTATCGGAATGGAAGTCTTTGAAGCTACAATGGTTACCTTCAATCTGTCTCGAATGCCAACCTATACTTTGTCGAGCCGAAGCATTGTGGATGAGGCTCTTGCCAATGATTACAAAATCAGCGATGATGAATATCCAGAAGTGTTTGATGCTTTGGATGCTGCCAACATCACCAACCTTGACCTACTGTTGAAAGCGCTTGAAGATGGGATAATTTTAGATTCTGAAATGGAAGGAGTGAATCTTAGTATTTGGGAAGACCAAGGGATTACCTATGAGACATGTCGTTCTTGGCATCTTCGCTCATGGTTACCAAGCCTACCTGTTGGTCGAATCCTCTTAGAATATGATCTCCGAATGCTTGATGAAATTCCAGTCTATGAAATCGACCTCTACCTTGAGCAGTGGACTCCAGAACGTCAACAATTCAGTATCATCATCAATGGATTAGAAGGGCGAGACCTTGAATTTGTTATTGCGGGACTCGATACCAGTGGCCCGAATAATGTTGCAGCAAATGCAGTATTTTCAACTCAGGACAACCTTACTGTTCCTCGAGTTTCGATTGATATGAGTTATGATTTAGGGACACGTTTGGATTCTGCTCACGCTGTTTTCATTGACCAGCGTGCTCTCAGCCGTGTTGAGGCATTGATTGTCGGAGTTCCCCAATCGACAGACTTCTCGACAACGATTGGTGATATTTTCATCATTGATGTCTCCGTACCCCCTCAATACCAAATCGATGGCCATTCGGCTGAATCTCTAATGATTCAACAAATGCGTTATATCGATGGTTTCTGGTGGCCTGCTACCGCTTTCATGCGTGATCTACCTGGGGAAATGAGTTTGAAAGCACAACCAAATTCTGTTTTTGATATTCGAGCAGATGTCTCTTTCCAAGGCATGATGGAATTGGATTATTATTCAAACACCAATGACATGGATTTGTATCTTGAAGCAACAGGTCGTTCGGTTGATACCAAAGGGGATGTTTTACTTTTAGCTGAAGACCTCCCGTCAAGATTCGTGCTTGAAACCACGGATGACTGGGGAATGCGAGTGGCATCCTTGGGGCAAGGTGTGAGTCGCCTCTACCTCAAACAAACCGATTTACCTTCATCACCCGGAGTAACAATTGACCGTATTGAAATCATTGGACAAGACCTCCAATCCGCAACCATTAACATCTATACTGGACCGTTTGAGTATCCGATTATTGTGTTAGAGGATATCACCAATGGACGGATTGTTGCCAGTGCTGAGGCATCGATTGAGCCGAGTTACACGACAGGCTTCCTTGAAGGTCATACTTTCAGTGGCCGTGCTGTCTTACTCGATGCCCAATTTACAGGCCCACTACCTACCGCCTCTTCGGTCGGTGTCAACGGTATGGTTACGGATCTCTCTCTTGTCGGTTCACTGACTGGTGATAGTGTTGAAACACGTCACCTGTTGCTTATCGAACCCATTACAACGATTATAGCCAGTGGCCTGGCCCTTATTTGGTGATTCTATGTCAGACCAAAACCATATTCCAGTCAACGAACATGGGGACATGTTGGTTCATGAAGATGATATTGAATCAGTAGGATTACTCGATGTTGCACGTCTTCAAAAAATTGACTCTCTTGGCTATACATTGGATGAATATGGTATTGAAACATATGAAGACATGCAAAAAGTTTCGAAAGCGTTTGAAACGATTCGCCGTGAAGTGAGCCCTGGCAGAGTTGCTTTAGCCGGAATTATATTCCTTCTTTTGATGGGTGTCATTGCCAGTGGTTGGTATTGGGCCCTACCCCGTGATGCGGTGGATGTTGAAACACAATATCTCCAACGCGGTGGACACCTTTTGATGTCGGAAATACACAACGTCGGAAGCCGTGATATTACCGATGTATCACTTCAAATTGAATTTCAAACAGATGAAGGCGAAATCATTGGTGTAATGTCAATTGAAGTTGACCGAATCGATTCACATTCATCTGTGGCAGGAGATAATCTTGAAATGTTAATCATTGGTTATACCGTATGGGATGAATATTCCATACTCATCGACTTACAATATACCGATTTCAACGGCAAGATTCAGTCCGAATCATGGGCCCATTCAGTGGGAATATGGAGTAATGAAAATTTCAATGATAAAGCCGAACGAAGCACATGGCCGATTTCTTGAACACAATTTTTGAGACCCAGATTACCCATAGCGATAAAACAGGGCGAGGGGAGGGCTTCTTGTGCAAGTCAAGCGGTCGATGTTTTGGGCAATTGCTCTGACCACCCTCTTTCTCTTGCAAAGTACATCTCCTTTACTCCACCCCGTAGGGGTGGATTCATCCGAAATGGAAGTCGATGAAACTCCTGAATGGGTTCAATTTGACCTTGTCGATGGCGTCTATTCCGATGCTGTTGGCTACAGTGAATTTTCGTCCTTTTCCGAACAACGAGATATGATTGCATCAAGTCGAATTGGAACTTTTGACCTCAACGGTTTCCAACTTGAACGCCCAGTTCCGAATGAATGGATGTCAACTCGATTTGATTTGAGCCTCATCATCGTTTCCAATGATGTATTGATGATGGATATGAGAGATAACCTCGACGATATTTTGGGCCTTACTGTAAGAGAATTCATCGCACCATCAGGACTTCTCATTCAAGGCACTCCGTTTGCATTAACGAGCCTTTCAGGTCTTGATGGCGTCGTTGCTCAGCATCCTGTTCCACTGGCGCTTTTGGTTGACGATGATGTTCTTGATGTATTGATGCTTGAAGACGGTGAAGAGGCATTGCAAGGTCTTTCAATGAGGATTGAGGGATGGAGGGGCGATGAAGGTCCGGTTGATTCAATTGATTTTACCGATTCAGCTGGCACACAATTGATTCAGAAAGTATCTCAAGTCATTCCTCTTGCTTTTTCAGAATCCCACCAATGGGATTCAGGGCGATACCAAGGTATACTTTCAACAGAAGACCTTCTTGGAGTTGTATCTCAACCGTCATTGCGAACCTTCCGTTTTGAACCAACGTTTAGTACCGATAACAGTCAGGCACGAACACATATGAAATCATCTCAAATGACCAGTTATTTCACTACTGATTTAGATGGTTCCGGACAAATTGTAGCAGTTGCAGATTCCGGTCTCGATGCGGACCATGGAGATTTTGGTTCTCGTGTTGTAGCCAATAACGATGTCATCGGCGATGGTTCGACCGCAGACAAGCATTCTGGCCATGGCACACACGTTTCCTGCACAGTTCTTGGTGATGGAACACAAGGTGGTTATTCTGGAGTCGCAACTTCATCTGAACTCTATTTTCAAGCAATGGAAAACGATAATACTGGCAATTTCCAATCACCGTCATTGAATTATCTTCTCAACAGTGCGTATTCTGCAGGAGCCTATACCCACACAAATTCTTGGGGTTCATCTTTAGCAAGCGACCAAGGAAAATACACATCGGAAAGTGAAGACGTTGATGACCGAGCGAATTATTACGATCGTTATTACAATGGCCGTAATGGCTTGACAATCCTCTTTGCTGCAGGTAACGACGGTCCAGATACCGGAACTGTTGGAGCCCCTTCAACGGCCAAGAACACGATTACAGTTGGCAATCATCAAAATCGCTATTCAGGTGCGCCTGATTCCATTATGTCAGGTTCTTCTCGAGGCCCTACCGATGACGGCCGCATAAAGCCGGATATTCTTGCCCCAGGGGGCTTTGTACGTTCATGTCGAGCACAGGAAGCGACGGACATCAGTGGCTCTACATGGGCCAATTCGTATTACCTTGAATACACTGGCACTTCGATGGCGACACCAAACGCAGCAGGCGCTGCGGTGATGGTGCGTGAATATCTCGAAGAGATAGCTCAACGCCCATCCCCACAAGGTGCCTTAGTCAAAGCGCTGTTAATCCTCGGAGCTCAAGACATTGGCAATCGTGATATTCCTAACGATGATGAGGGATGGGGGCGCCTCAATTTGCGTAATACACTTGCACCTACATCAGGTCAGGGAATCTGGGTTGATGACCGTTCAGTCTTATCCGGTACCGGAAATTCGAAAACCTATACCTTCAATATCTCTCAAGCAAATGCGGGCTTCAAAACCGTTCTCGTTTGGTCGGATGAACGAGGTTCGCCCTTTTCTAATACTCAATTGGTCAATAATTTGGATATTGAAGTGACCAATCCGAGTGGAGAAATATACCTCGGGAATGATTTTGCAAATGGGCGGTCCACGACCGGTGGTTCAGCAGACAATCTAAACAACGTCGAAGTCGTATTGGTTGATAATGCAGAACTCGGTGCTTGGACGGTAAAAGTCAAAGATGTTTACCACGGAGGCAGTAAAGCGCAACCTTTTGCCATTGCAGTCATGGGGCATGGAGTAAATGACTTACGCCCAGACCCTTCGATTTTAGAAGAAGAGTTTGCAATGTCTGTGACCATTCCTCAAGTTGGAGATCAGTTACAATTGACCTCAAAAGTGTTCAATATTGGTAACGTCCGAGCAGATTTCTTTGACATTGTGTTTGAAGCCGATGGCGTCGAGATTGAAACCAAAACAATCGACTTAGGTGCCGGCTCAACAAAAACCCAAGTATGGTATTGGACGCCTCAAACAGCAGGTCAATCGACCCTCTCGTTCATTCTTGACCCAAACGATGACATCGAAGAAATTCTTGAAAATAACAATCGACATGATGTAGCCGTCAACGTGACAGCCCCAGGGGTGAAACTCTCTGCGGACCCTCAAACCTTGATGTTGTTGAACACAAGTCAATCGACCACATCATGGAACTTAACCCTCACCAACACCGCTTTGGTTTCAACCAATGCAAGCCTTCAGACTCAAAATGTCATGAATGAAGAAACCGGTCAAACCGAATCATGGTATGTCGGAGCCAATGAATCGAATTTTTCACTTGAAGGTCAAGGTTCAGCCGAGATCATCGTCACTCTTGTCCATCCGACTCCACCTTTACCTGGATTGTATCGTATCGATTTATTGGGCATTGATGTGGATAATGGAGTGTCCTATCCTTACATGCTGTATCTCGAGGTTCCAGAATTACCTAAATTACGTCTCGAATACGATTATCAAATTGTACCGGTTTCACCAACCGACCCGACGAGTATCGATGTTCGTTTATTCAATATAGGGAATGCAAACATTGGGTATGATTTATTCCTTGAAGCTCCCGCTGGTTGGGATGCCGGATTCGATACTTTGTCCAGTGTGCCTGGTGCAAGTTCAGGTTCAACCGGTCTGATTTCAAAAGATACGCATCGAGTCATTGGCATGTCGTTCACGCCCCCTCAGGTGATGACCGTTGCCGGTGCTGGACGAATGGTGCGTCTCACTGCCATTTCTCAAACCGAAATTACAGAAAGTTGGATATTTGACATACCAATAAAGGTCGATATGCTCAAGGATGTCGATGTTAATTTAGAAACCAATATTGGAGTACTTCGTCCAGATTCTTACTTCAGTATGTTGTTTTCATTGGAACACAGAGGTAATATTGACCTTGCTTTAACGCCGTCTTTTGAATTACCACCAGGTTGGTCTGTCACATCTGAATTGGAACCATTTGACCTCACTTGGTCGTCATCGAAGAATTTACTGTTCGGCATTTCGGGCGATGGTAGCGGTTCCTCTGGTGAAGTGAAATTCCATCTTGACAATGGTTCTGAGCGGATTACTTGGGTGGGTCAATTCAATGTTGAAATTCTTGCTCAACCAACTCTTGATTTTGTTCGCCTGGAGTTGTCAAATGGCACCACTTGGGACACTCCATTTGGAGCAGGATCCCATCCGACAGGCGTCCCATTGATGTTTACGTGGTTGGTTGGAAATGATGCGAATGTTGAGTGGCAACCAACGGCATCCGTATCTCTTAGCGATGGATTATTTGGCGATTGTTCAGCCGTCGAATCTGTAGGTAAGGGAGATATTAAGCCAGTTACATGCACGATTATTATTTCAACTACAATGCCCCCAATGAGTGAACCTTCCTTTGTGATAAAACTCGAAGGAAGTGATGTAGAATACACGGAAAACATTGGCCTCCTTGTCGCTACTGTGATGGAATCATCGTGGATTCAAGAACGAACAACCTCCTTTACAACCGGAATTCAAGAGGAGTTAGAAGTTACGTTGATGAATGAAGGGAATATTGCTTTTTCACACAAGTTGACCATTGAAGAATCAAAGGACTGGTCCGCAAGTATCGATGGTAATGACATCGCAAATTTAGAACCAGGAGAATCGATGAAATTACGTCTTTTAGTTCGAGCAGACCGGCCGGGTGATGGAACCATTACTCTCGGTTTACAAGGTGCAGATGCAATGACGAATTCTTCGGTTATATTGCAAGTTTCATCACTTGGCGAACCAATCGGGACTTCGGGAGAAAAACTTCCCTTTATCGGCATTATAGCGGGTGTATTTCTTGTTGCCCTTCTCGTTGGAGCCGTTCTCTTTACACAACGAAAGAAAGACTCCATGACACATTCACAACTTACGGCTCCGCTCCCAGTTCGTGCACCAACATTGGCGGTGGTTCCGAAAATCGTTGCGCCAATTGTTCCAGTCGAAACCGCAAATCAACAGGGTCCTATGTGCTGGTCATGCCGTGGCGAAATAACGGGGTTGTTGCTCGGTTGTCCAGGCTGTGGTGCTCGATATCACCGTAGAGATTTTGCGGATTGTAATTCAGATACACTGACAAAATGTATGAATTGCCAAACAGAGGTTTCCTCTTTCGTCCAAGCATGAAGTTGATAACCAAGTTTGTTTTCCTTGACACATTCAAGGGTAGTCTTTTGATAGTAAGGCCACCACCGGGGGTCATGGACCCCCGAGAATCAAACTACCTGCACGGTTCTAAACGTGCTTTCTTCCTAGTAGGTATTCTTCTCCTTTCAGTTGTACCAATGGTTCCACCTGGTGTGGCTGCTGATGGTGCTCGAGATGCGAGTGTCACCATTCAAACAACACCCGCAAATGGCCTTGAAGTCAATCCAGGAGACGCTGGAGAATATACCGTTCGAGTCTATAATAACGGCCCTACAGCAATCACTTTGACACTTTCTTCCGGTGAAGAAGCCACTCAAGAATGCAGTGCCTATTCATCAAATATTCAACAAATCCCCGGAGTGATAGAATCAAATGATTTCGGTGAAACGACAATGAATGTTTCTTTGACTCAAAATGCTGAAGGTACTTGCGATACGACCATCACAGCAAATGCAAATGAAGCCCCAACTCCACCGGAAGTAGCTGGGCAACCGGCAACGGAGACGAAAATCGTCACAACCACTGCAGGAGATGGCTCAGGTTCAGCAGTTTTCGGAGTTGACCTCTCGATGTCGAATGAAAACGACCGCAATCAACAATGGGCTGGAGAATCTGTCATCGAATACGACATTGTAGTTGAGAACACAGGTCAAACAAATGAAACCATTGCTCTTTCAGTTGATGAAGCAGATGGTAGTGGTTGTCAGAATGCAGACGACTTGACTGTTGAATTAGATCAGGAAACGGTTACTCTCGACCAAAACGATACGGAGACAGTTACAGTATCTGTTGAAGTTCCCGCAGGTCAACAAGCCAACAAATATTGTTGGGAAATTACTGGCACAGTTACCAGCGACCCTTCACAGGAAGCCTCTGACGTTGAAGAATTTGATTTGACCGTTCCAGAATTGCATGAATGTACAATGGAACTGACCAAAACCAGTATGACCGTTGACCCCGAAGCTGAAGGAACTCTCAGTGCTACATTGGCCAACATAGGAAACAGCGATTGGTCGGTAACAATGGCCAAAACAGGTAGTCGTTCGGGTTGGGTCAGCTATGATGGCCCATCGTCTGGACTCTTACCGTATGCTGATGGAGAAGGCACCGCAACATTCGATCTCGTCGTCTCACCAGATGATTCAGTAACTGCTGGCGAGGAATCGGTCATCCAAATCATTGCCAAAGACGGTAATACGGTCAAATGTTCAAAAGAATTGAGAATCACACTGGGCCAATCTTCTGGAGCAGGACTTGCCCTGTCCACAACGATGCTTTCCAATATCGAACCAGGTTCCAACGGCACAGCCACACTTACAGTGACGAATCAAGGGAACGGTATGGACAATCTCCGAATCTCATCCTCTGCCCCCCCATCTGGCTGGAGTGTACAACTTGATTCAACCACCGTTACAGTTGGTTCCAAACACGGTTCTGAAAAAAATGAGAATGTTGGCCTTGTGGTAAATGTTCCAAGCAATGCTTTGGCAACCGAACAAATTGAAATCGCCTTCTCGGTTTTACCAGCGGGTGGCGGTGTTGCGTATGCAGAAGTTACACTTACAGTCTCGGTCAAAGCGATTCATGGAATAGAGGCTCAAGCAATAGCTCTTGAACAAACAGGCCGGTCAGGCTCTCTTGTGAAGTTCCCAATTACGATTCAAAACACTGGAAACATTGCGGACCATTATCGCTGCATTGAACAATCTCAAACCGCCTCGCCAGAATGGGACGTCCATTGCGAGGACAGCGATGGCAATCTCATCTCCTCCTCTCTAGGGATTTTAGTCGCTCCACAGAGTTCTACTGAAGTGTTTATGGTGGTCAGTGTTGATGGCGAGGAAGAACTCTCTACCAGTCGATTGACAGTCCGAATTATCAACAAGGATGATTCTACGAATTCAGGCGATGAAGATAACGATGGATTGCCAGATAATCAGAGAGAATTCATTTTCTTGGCGATTCTCTCCGATCGCGTGTTCTCGATGGATGTCCGACTTGTAGATGGGGGACTTGACCAACGTTCAGGCACAGCCCTACTTCCTCCCTCAGGGACACAGACATACGGCTTTTGGGTTCAAAACACTGGTGACGGCACCGACCAAGCAGTTTTCGATGTGTCTGGACTTGAAGGAATTGCAACACGAGAAATCACACTCTATGGTCTTCCAATAGATGGTGAAATAACGATTCCAGCAGGTTATGGTATTTGGGATCAAAACAACAGTGCTTTCCTCCTTGATGCCTCAAATGAACCAATCATAGGCTCGACAGAAGATGCTACTGAAGCAAAAATATGTGATCTTGGATATTGTGGTGGCGGTTATGAGGCACTGCCATTTGAAATGTATTTCGAAATTGAATTGAATGTAAATCCAGGCGCTTCAACCGGCGATGGTGGAATTCTTGAATTAGTCGTGCTCAGTACCAAGAATGCGGCAAACCGTGCAGGCCACTTTGATATTTCTCTCGATGTTCAAATCATTTACCAATTTGAATTTGACCTCGAAGGACTTGATACCGAGTTAGAGGTCTTCTATCCAAAAACGAAAGAGTTTACAATAAATCTGACGAATACCGGAAATACCGATGCTGAAGTTCTTGTCTTTTCATCGGAAAGCTTCCGAGGTTGGAGTGTTGTTTTGGACGAAGTTGAAGGAACAGACACATGCTCTCTTGAAATTAAAGACTTCATTTGCGACATCGAAGTTGGCCAAACTATTGGAATAACAGTTACTGTCCGAACGCCGAGTGGTGCTGAAATTGCAGACACATTCAAATTCACAATTTCGGCAGAGCCCTTGGAAACAGGCGTGGTTGATCGTGAGAATGTGGAACTTGAAATCCGAGGTGAACCATCCAAAGGTATGCTTGGTTTGGGTCTTTCAAATGAGCAAATTCAAACCGGTTTTTTGGCCCTTGTTTTGATTCCATTTCTTGTCATTTTTTATACTGCGGGAAAATCACAATTGAAACAAAAATCTGGTGCAAATCGAAACAAGAAGGAACAACAATAGAGAGGAGCGCATCCGGAAATTCATTTCCGATGCCACCAAGGTTTTGCACCTGCTAGCGCTTCATTTCAAAACT
>JAACDG010000085.1 GCA_009937025.1 Methanobacteriota archaeon | reverse complement strand
TTCTGCGAATTGCGTGAATCAATTGTCCAATTCCGATCGAAGCAGAATCTCCATCACCAGATACGCCGATATAGAGTAAATCCTTGTTGATTGTATAAGCGCCTGTAGTGACCGACGGCATACGGCCGTGGACGGTGTTGAATCCATGGGATTTGCCCAAATAGTAGGCAGGGGTTTTCGATGAACAACCAATACCGGACATTTTTGCGACCCGATGCGGCTCAATTCCATTTTCCCATGCAGCATTAATGATGACATTTGAAATTTGGTCGTGGCCACAGCCAGGGCAGAGGGATGACTTTCCTCCAGTATAGCTGTCCTTTGGTTCGTTGAGAACATTGAGTTTGATTGCACGTGCAGGTTTCTTCGGTGTATCGCTCAAAGTCCTCCCTCCTTTAGAGTTTCAAGAATACGTTGAGCATAGATGCCCGCTCTTGGAGGAACGCCATCGCTGTAAGCGACAGAACGCACTTTCGTGATCAAATCATTTGGTAATTCCTTACGAAGAATCCCATACAGTTGACCGTCGCGGTTAATTTCCAAGACAATGGTCATTTCATGGCGTCGAATGAAATTTTCAACTTCACTGTGCATTGGAAGTGCTCGAACACGGCATTGGCTCACTTTGATGCCAGTTGCTTCGAGGATATCATCGATTTCTTGTATGGTATTTTCCATACTCCCAAGGTAAATAATTCCGATTTCACATTCTGTTTCTTCGCGTAGAAGTGGGGATGGCAAAATATCTCTTGCTCCGTCGATTTTACGCTTCAACCGCTGCATGAGTTCATAATAATCATGAGGTTTTTCGGAATAAACACCTTTCGTATTATGCCCTGTGCCCCGGTAAAGGATAGGATCCATGCCAGAGCCAGGTAGTGTGCGGTAAGGAATACCATCACCATCGACATCAAGGTATCGTCCGAATTCTTCGAAGGCTTCAAACACGTCTCTGTCTCGAACAACTTTGCCTCGGTCCATGTCTTGGTCTGGATATTCAAATCCTTCACATGCCCAACGATTCATTCCTAAATCCAAGTCGCTGAGTCCAAAAACCGGAGTTTGGAAGCGTTCTGCATAATCGAAAGCACGCCATCCGAATTCAAAACATTCTTGAATTGTCCCAGGAATCAAAACGATGTGTTGGGTATCTCCATGACTTCCTTCATACAACATGGTAATGTCTGATTGTTGTGTTCGAGTTGGCAAACCTGTCGAGGGTCCAACGCGGTTAACATCCCAGAATACGGATGGAATTTCGGCAAAGTAGCCTAAGCCAATGAATTCTTGCATAAGGGAAATTCCAGGTCCAGACGTGGCGGTCATGCCTCGTCCACCAGCCCAGCCAGCGCCCAATACCATTCCTGCGGCAGCGAGTTCGTCTTCCGCTTGAACAACGGCACATGTGGTGTTTCCATCATCATCGGTTCGAAGTTGAGGAATGTAATTGATGATGCCTTCAGCAAGAGACGAGGAGGGTGTAATGGGGTACCAAGCAAGTAATTGCACTCCACCGAAAATACATCCGAGTGCCACAGCTTCG
This sequence comes from Methanobacteriota archaeon, assembly GCA_009937025.1. Classification (GTDB taxonomy): domain Archaea; phylum Thermoplasmatota; class Poseidoniia; order Poseidoniales; family Poseidoniaceae; genus MGIIa-L1. The sequence goes on along the minus strand of JAACDG010000085.1, from coordinate 13,965 downwards.
TTCCCTTCTATGAAGAATTGTGGTTTTTCAATAGGCCGCTTTACAACGACATAGGGGTCGCTCTTTGAGAGATTGTCTTTGAAATAATCGCGACCAAGTCCAAGTGCAGTGATGTTGAGTTCAATTGCATTCGCCTTTCCTTTGAATTGCTTTGCTACAGCGGCTTCAAGTTCAGTCTGATCAATGCCGAGTATTTCTGCGAGCACTCCCACATAGATGATATTGGTAACTAATTTGGCAATTTTCGGATTGATTTTTCGTGCCAACGCAGACATAGGAATTGGGTAAGATACGACATCGTCTCGGGTCATTTCCATTTTTGCGTTCTCGTTCCAAATAACAACAGAACCAGGCTCAAGACTTTCTAAATCTTCATGCCATGTGGCAGGATTTACAAGAACCTGAATGTGAGTACGATTTCCTGGGGCTTGATAGCCATGGTCGGAGAGGCGAACAATGTACCATGTCGGGAGCCCTGAAATATTTGAGGGGAACATGTTTTTCCCACTGACCGGAACTCCCATTTCAAACAGAGATTGAAGAAGAATAAGGTTGGCAGATTGCGAACCTGTTCCGTTGGCTGTAGCGATGTTTATGGTGAAGTCGTTTGCAATGGTCCCCATTGTTTGTTTTCCCCTGAGAGTGTATTCTGCGAGTCAAAACTTGCCTCTCTTAACTTCGGGTTCCGCATACACTCCTTGAACATGTTGATGCGCACATCCGCAAAATAGCCTCGTATTCTCCACTCTTCACTCGCTTTTTCTAATGCTTTTTCCGTAGTGAGGCTCAAAACCTCAAGCATTCTGGACACATCATGGCGGACAAAGCAAGCAAGGCTGCTTCACTTGCTGAAAAAGTTGACAAATCGAGCCCTTTTGATTCCGAAGAAGTTCGGAAAAGTGCTTGGACAAAAGCAGAGAAATCAATCACCAAAGGTAAGCCCGAAGGCGCTCTTTTGGTTTTGAGAGAAGTCGACCCAAGTGGTTCACATCCAACGACACTCCGTCTTGCTGGAGAAGCAACACACAAAATCGCTCAAAGAACCAATTCAAAATCTGAATACCGCAAAGCAGCATCACTCCTTCGCGATTCAGTCAAGATGAACCCAAAAGATCAGAAATCCAATACAGCATACAATGGAGTTCTTAATGAAATGCAAGATAAAGGCATCAGTGAGAGTGTCATTCCTCGTTTGGTCAACGATGGAACGCCTACTGTTGCAGGCATCTTTGCCTTCGTTGCCAGCCTCATCATTATCTTGGCAGGTCTTGGAATTCTCGCTCAACCAAAATCATACGGTGATGAAGTAACTTTTGAGATGAGTGGGACGAATGCGAATGGTGTCCAAGAAACAGGTTCAGTCTCCATTGAATTGTATTCTGATGAAGCGCCAATTCATGTTGAAAATTTCAAGGCTTTAGTCAGTGAAGGATATTATGACGATACCATTTACCATCGAATCATTCAGGGATTCATGCTGCAAGGTGGCGATTTCACCAATTTTGATGGCACAGGCGGTCATGCGGTTGTTTGGTCCGGATATTGTAACGGGCAGCCAACAGTCTCTTCGAGTGATTGTGCTGAAGACAAATGGACTCTCCCCGATGAAGCAGATAACGGCATTCTTCACCAACCTTATGTGCTTTCAATGGCGAAAACCAGTGCAGCACATACCGGTGGCTCACAATTCTTCATCGTCTCTCCTGGCTCAGTTCCTGACCATCTTGACGGCGTTCATACCGTCTTTGGAAAGGTCATTGGAGGCCAAGATATTATTGATAAAATCGATGCTGTTGAAACTGCAGGCGATCAAGGGAGTACACCTGTTTACACGGTCACTCTGGAAAGTGCATCCTTTGGCGATGATGGCGGAGAACCTTGGTACCAATTCTGGTGAACCAAGTTTTGAAGCATGCGTTCGGTATTCTGGGCATAATGAAGGGTTTTGTTCATAGACGAGAGCCGTATGGCTTGAATCATGACGGCCCTCGACCCTTACAATGCCCGCCGCACCCTCTCGGTTGGTGGGGAATATTTTGCTCTTGAAGGGCTTGATGAGAATGGAATAGATACCTCATCTCTTCCGTATTCGATTCGAATTTTACTCGAAGGTGCGCTCCGCGGCAACGATGGTTTCTTGATTCGCGATGAAGACATACGCAATATTGCTGGATGGACTCCAAACGGTGAACGAGGCGAAATCCCCTTCCGTCCCTCTCGAGTCATTCTTCAAGATTTCACTGGCGTTCCCGCAGTCGTTGATTTAGCAGCACTCCGTGATGCAATGGTCGAAATGGGAGGCGACCCTGAGCGCGTCAATCCCCAAGTTCCCGTTGATTTGGTCATCGACCATTCGGTGCAAGTCGATGTTGATGGAGGTCACAGCGACGCACTTCAACTCAATCTCGACATCGAATACCATCGAAACATGGAGCGCTACACGTTCTTAAAATGGGGTCAACAATCTCTTAATGACTTTCAAGCCGTCCCTCCTTCCCGAGGAATTGTCCATCAAGTAAACCTCGAATATTTGGCAAGTGTTGCTCGTCAAGAGAACGGAATCTGGATTGCCGATACATTGGTTGGAACAGATTCACACACAACCATGATCAACGGCCTTGGTGTTCTTGGCTGGGGTGTTGGCGGAATTGAGGCTGAAGCAGTAATGCTTGGACAGCCAATCTACATGCTTGCACCTGATGTTGTGGGAATGCGCTTAACAGGAGCGCTTAATTCTGGAGTTACAGCTACAGATATGACATTGCGGATAGTAGAGATACTTCGCAATCATGGAGTTGTTGGCAAGTTCGTTGAATTCTTTGGACCAGGTATGGCTGCTCTCACATTAGCAGACAGAGCAACGATTGCAAACATGGCGCCGGAATACGGCGCTACGTGCGGATTTTTCCCAGTCGATGAACGAACGCTTGAGTATCTCCACTTAACCGGTCGAGAAGATGATGCTGTAGCAGGCGTTGAAGCCTATGCCCGTGCTCAAGGCTTTTGGTATTCAGCAGGTGATGCTGAAAAATCATACACCGATACTTTGGAACTTGACCTCTCGACCATTCAACCTGCTCTGGCAGGTCCTAAACGTCCTCAAGATCGCGTTGACCTCTCCAATATGAAACATCATTTTGTAGAATCGCTCACATCAGAACTCGGACATCATGGCCATGGCCTCTCTACCGACCAACTTTCCAATGGAGCGATTGTTGAACGTAATGGTCAGACCTATGACCTCAATCATGGCGATGTCGTCATCGCAGCAATCACCTCATGTACCAACACTTCAAATCCTGGCGTCATGCTCGCAGCAGGCCTTCTCGCTCGTAATGCACGAGCTCACGGTCTTGAAGTCAAACCATGGGTCAAAACCTCACTTGCTCCAGGTAGCCGAGTGGTAACTGAATACTACGAAGCATCGGGTCTTCAAGAAGATTTGAATGCACTTGGATTCAATGTTGTTGGTTATGGTTGTACAACTTGTATTGGTAATTCTGGCCCTCTGCCAGTAGAGATTGAGGCCGCTGTTGATGACGCAGGTCTTATTGTTGGTTCTGTTATCTCTGGGAACCGGAATTTCGAAGGCAGAGTGCATGGCAAAGTCAAGGCATCATACCTTGCAAGTCCGCCTCTTGTTGTTGCTTATGCATTGGCAGGTTCTTTGGAAGTTGATTTGGCAACTGAACCTGTGGGCTTTTCAAACGACGGTACACCAGTCATGCTGAGTGAATTATGGCCAACAGATGAACAATTGGCAGAGGCAATGAGTGTGATTACTCCAGACATGTTCCGTCAGCGTTACGCCGATGCTATGAACGAACCTCGATGGGACAGTATTCCCTCCGAAGCAAGTCCTCTCTCTCCTTGGCAAGCCGATTCGACCTCTATCCGCCTCCCAACATTTCTCTCGGGACTTTCCGCTGACCCACAACCCATTACCGGCATTGATGATGCGAAAGTATTGTTGAAGTTGGGTGATTCGATTACAACCGATCATATTTCTCCTGCTGGAGCATTCCCTGCTGATGGACCTGCTGGTAAATGGTTGATTGAACGAGGTATCGGGAAGGGCGACTTCAACTCTTTCGGAAGTCGCAGAGGCAACCATGAAATCATGATGCGAGGTACATTCGCAAATGTTCGAATCCGTAATCAAATGGCACCGGGTACAGAAGGTGGATACGCCATGGATTTCAACACAGGTGAAATTGTTTCGGTCTATGATGCCGCTCATTCGTATGCGGGGTCAAAAGTTGTTCTTGCAGGAAGCCAATATGGTACAGGTTCATCACGAGACTGGGCAGCCAAAGGCACCTATCTTCTTGGAGTTGAAGCAGTCATAGCCACATCATTCGAACGAATTCACCGTTCAAATCTTGTTGGAATGGGTGTTCTTCCACTGACCTTCGTCGATGGAGATACACATGAATCACTAGGCTTGGATGGCACCGAATCCTATTCTATTCCAGTATCAAATGATGTTCAGCCCCTGCAGATGCTTCCTGTTACTGCAGCCCATCCAAGTGGCAAAGAATTGACGTTCCAGGCTCAGGTGAGACTCGATACTCCTGTTGAAGTCGAATATTATCGGAACGGTGGAATTTTGCATACTGTCCTTCGCCAACTCGCAAAACAAGAATAGTTTACAGAGACTTACAGGACTAACTTGATTACCTTCTGCAAAATGGAATGAGATTGATGGCTGAACTCCGAGGACAAGTACGTTATCGCTTCCGTTCGGATGAGCATGATGTTCAAGTTCTTCTTGAGGGTGAAGCCTCTTGGGTAAAGCAACAAGTTGGTGAACTTGGGTTGGAAGGTGTTGGTTGGACAATGCCAATTGCAGTTGAAGTTCGGGCGACAAATACCTCAGGAATTAAAACTCCCTCAAATGATGAAGAATATGACGAAAACAGCGATGCTCCGATGAACAAGAAGCCCGAGGATATGGGTCCTACACCCGACCCATCTCGAATACCCATTGTCCGTCGACCTATTGGCCGATTAAACCTCGCTGAAGAATTAGATTCTCTTGGCCTTGAAGCACCTCTTCGACCGGACCCAATAGAGCTGATGGCGACATTGGAAGAAATGGACCCTCCACAACCTGTTCAGGGGGCAATGAGTGTTGACCCTATGGCTGAAGCTTGGTTGCGCGAATTACTCCATCTCGTGGTCCGCGAGTATGGAATCACAGCTCTCAAAACCGAAGATATCGAAGAAATTGCAAGTAAAAGATTGGGTGGAAGAGAAGGTACAAAACTCGTCGTCTGGCTTGAATCTCTTTTTACTGCTGGAAAACTTGTCAAAGTTCACGGTGGAGATGCTACAGGATGGGGCCCATCACCGCGATGGTTAGCAGGAAAATTTTGACAATAACACCGTTCTCATCCTCCAAGAACCAAAAACGGTTCCTTTCTTTATTTGAGCGCGCTAATCGAGACACTGAGGGGCTTTTTCCAGTATTTCAATGAGAACTTGAAAGCAAAGGAATTAAAGTGCAACAGAGATTGGAGAAGAACAGTGATGTTGATGATTCCCAAGAACCACCACCTCAAGAGCCGCGCCCTAAGCATGTTCCTTGTCATGCTGATGTTACTTTCGACTACTGTTGCTATTGCTTCTACAGCAAGTGCGTCAATGGCTCGTTCGTATACTACAAACCGTGACCCGCATGATGTTGCTATCGGCGATTTCAATTGCGATGGCCATAATGATTTGGCTATGGCAACCGACGGAACACACACCATTTCGATTCTTTGGAATGATGGAAATGGCGATTTCAGTGAACGCCAAGACGTTTGGGTTTCCAAGAACACCAGCCGTGATGCTGAATGGGATGAATTCTCAAATGTTCAGTTTATTGAAGTTGGTGAGTTTACTGGCGATTCGGCTATCGACATCGTAATTTTCCAAAGAAACAATCCATTCAAGACTGACGACAATGGTGCGCCTGCTGGCGAGCCTGGAAACGTTACCATCATCGAAAACGGTGGATGCAACGAACAAACATGGAGCATCGGTGCTCGCTTCACTCACTTCTGGGCTTGGGACCTTGCAGTGGGCGACGCAAACCAAGACGGAAACGATGACATTTACATTCTCGATTTGATGGCAGATATTACCACTCAAAGAGTTGTGACCTACCGTGGACCAATCACCAGCAGCACACAAGGTATACTCACCAATCTTGGTTCTTCTCAGCAAAACTCCTACCGTAACCTAGAAGTTGGAGACTGGGGAGAAACAGAAACTGGTGGTCTTTCAGGAACCTGTACTGATGACGATATCTGGCTCCAACGAGGCGAAGGTTTGGATTACAGCACAGGTCAAGTTACAAACCCTGGAAATGATGACAACATGACCATCATTGAATTCAGTTGTTTGACCAACACCTATCCTGCCACATACACATTCAGTGCAACAAATCCTCCACCAAACTCTCATGTCATTAACATGAACACGGTAACATCGGATAATTTCGATATTGGGGATATGGATGCTGATGGTGTTGTTGATGTAATGGTTCTTAACGATGCGAATCTCGAGAATGTGACCTATGTTACTTCGTCCGCAGTAGGAACATGGTCATCTCCGACATTGGCCTACTTTGGCCCATACATTTCTTGGCAAGTTGCAGTTACTGATTTGAACGGCGACCAGGAACCGGATTTCATTAACCCAACCATCGCATACCAGCAAAACACAACTGACTCTGCTGGTGGTTCAACCTCTTCTTTCTTCCTTAATTTCCCAACAACTGTTCAAGTTACCCTTTCTGATGGAAACGGCGGTCATTTGAGCCCATTGTCATATGCAGCTGGTCGCCGACCGAATGTTGTTGAAGTTGGTCAACTTGCAGGTACAAGTAACTCTGCTGAGGATTTGGTTGTAGGCCATGCAAACTGGCGTTTCAATTCATGGAGAGATAACTTCGGATGGGAAGGTCAATATGACACGGTCTCGGTTATTGAAATGGACAGCAAAGATTTGTCCGTTTCTTCCATTGAAATATCTCCTGTAGACAAATTCTATGGAATCGTAGGTGAAGGAACTCGAGACATCAATGTCACCGTTACCAACACGGGAATGGACGTCCTCAATGGACAATCAGCAACCCTCAATGTCGAGTTGAAGGTTGTTGATCAAGCAAACTCATCCAACACATCTGTTTACGAAATGGATTGGGATGCACCTGAGAACAAGGCTTCATGCAGCGGATGTACTTGGTCGTTTGAAGAATACGTTGACCAATCAACCTACTGGCACGAAGAAACCAATCACTCAATAGGCGGAAGCGATGGGAACAATGCTCCGAATGTTTCAGCGAATTACAACAACCCAACAGATTTCATGTGGGCAGGGCAATACAAAACCAATTCCTCTGGTGATTCATGGTCTGGATATGGCCGAAACTGGGACGATGCAATGGTTTTGGAAGATGTCGATTTGACAGGTTCTGACCGTGCTTTCATGAGTCTTGAATTGTTCCAACATTTAGGGCATGGGGTTTTGGGAAGTTTAGATGCTTCAGGAAACTACCTTGCAGGAGATGTCTGGGACGATATCGCTATGATTGAAATTGGCAGTGTTGAAACCGGATGGTCTACAATCTCATGCCCTCAAAGCGCACAGATTGCAGGTGCATGTGCATCTGGTGAATCGATGTGGGGTGGATTTGACTTGGACCGAATGTACAAACAATCAATCGGCGGAGCTCCAGAAGGTATCTACTACTACGGAGTCTATTCTTTCGGAACCTACTACGGTTGGAATAATTTCACCGAAGATGGCGTTGGAGCATTCGACTTGAGCCCATGGGCTGGAGAAACAGTCGATATCCGATTCCGTCTACGAACTGGATTTGATGGTTCGATTTCAGATGATAACGAAAGCCTATGGTCTGGTCGAGACGGATACGCAGTTGACAACCTGAGCATTTGGAAGCAAACCACTGCTTTCGAAGCGAACCCTCAGGTTCAACAAGCCAACGTTCCTCTGAACAACCTTGGCCCTGGTCAAGAATACACATCCTCGATTACTGCTGATTTGCTTAATGATACGACCTATCGTATATCTGCAACCCTCTCTGGCCATTCATGGGATGAGCAATCTCAAAACGATGAAATTGTAGGGTACATTACCCCATTCAATCTTTACGACCCAATGGTTGAGGAACTTGAATATTTCAATCCTGGTGGATTGTATGCAGAAGGTATTTTTGACATTGAAGTAGCGACCAATAACTGGGGGAACACCGCAGTCGACTTTGACATCAAAGCAACCGTGTTCTCTGCTACTCCGTCTGACATTTACTGTGGCACTCCAAGTGCATTGTGTGAAGAAACATTCGAAGGCGGTGCAAACGGTTACCGATATGAAGAAAGTCAAAACCCACAAGGTGCAGTCTATGATGAAAACGCATGTCAAGACAAGATTTTCAACAACTATGCCTATTGGTTCGGCCATCCATGTAATACCGGTTCTAACGGATACGGAGATGCTTGGGCAAATGAAACACTAACCATACCAGATGTTGATTTGACATCAATGGGCGGTGACTTCGTTTCACTTAACTTCGAATACTATGCAGACACGTTCTACGGAATCGATTCAGATGGAACAAGCATTGTCGATGTCAATGATTATGCTGCAATGACCCTCGATATCTTACGGGATGGTGCAACATACAGCAGTGTTGTTATGGGACAATGGAACGATTACAATGAAGATGGAACCTGTCAAGTTGATGAAAACGGAGACAATATTGTCAATGAATCTGAACCAATTGACTTCGCTGAGATTTCATACATTGGAGACGACGCATCAACTGATGGCTCTGCTGGAAACTACAACGTTTTCTTCAACACCAACGACCTTATCGCTACCACAAGCATTGATTTGACACACTTGTATGCTCTCAACACTTCATCTGCCGACTCCTCGGATTGGGCTTTTGAATGCACATCGCTCGCAGGTTCAACTGTTGACATCAACTTTGAATTCCAATCCGATGACGATGGCCGAAACGGTATCAATGACGGTTTCAAGGGTGTTGCATTCAACAACATTACTCTTCAAGAATTTACATTCATCGAAGACAATTCATACACCATCTCTCGAACCAATGTAGATGCAGAACAATCTTCAACCGACTTAATCGCAAGCCATGAATTCTTTGCTGGCGTTTACAAGATCGATGTTGAAACGATTTTCGATAACACGACTTTGGGTAAGCCTTGGTTCAATGATAATGAATTGTCTGTTTCGAACAACAGAGAAACTGTAATTTTCAATGTTGAATCTGTTGACATTACTCTTGGTAAGCCGAACACACTCAACTGTTTGAACGACCAAACTTTGGAATGTGTAATGCCAATTGACAGTGCATTAGACCACGATTGGACCGTGAAAGCAACCAACGGTGTTCTCGCTGGAGATTATGTGTTCAACATGAACATCTATGACATGACAACAGGTTCACAGGCCCACACAACAACTGCAGGTCCTGCTCAAACTTTGGACTCGCACCAATTGATTGATGTGACTTTCACACCATGGAATGGATGGCTAGATGGACACGAATACAACATTAGTTTCGATGCTGAACTTTCAAATGGCAACCCATCTGGAAACGTTCGTTACTTCCACGCAACCTTTGCTGAAACAATCGATGTAGCTATTCTTTCAGACACCTCACCTCGAACAACTGCAATCAAAGAAGACCTCAATATTCTCGGAATGACATATACACAATTCGATATCAATGATTGGGACGCATACTTCTTGAGTGGATGGTTTACACATTACGACAAGATTGTCCTCCCTTGGCAAAGCGATATTGCTGCGAAAGACATTGAAAACGGTGGACGAGGATACTACCAAAAGTTGGGTTCCACAGCGAACCGTAATACTTTGGAAGGATTCATGTTTGCTGGTGGAACAGTTCAAGCACACCTTGGACCTCAAGGAACCCAAGTCTATGGAGTGGGACAAGGTCTCTCTGGCCGTCTACCGTTTGGATTGGACATTGCAAGTAAAAACCTCGGAGAAGAAATCTCCTATTCAGAAACCGACTTTGCTGACCCATATCATCCACTTATGGAAAATATAGATTTAGCAGCATTCCAAGGATTTGATGCTTCATCGACTGTTGCTACAGCCATTTTGAGAACCAATTCACAAAGTGCGAACAATGTTCCAGAACGTTGTGGTGGATTCAGTGAATCGAAGAAAGACGGAACTTTCCAACGAATTATTCGTAAAGATGGAACTCCAGCACAGCAAATGGATACTCTACTCGGTGTGTGCAGTTATCAATCGGGTGGACTCATCGTTTCAACCATTGACGTTGCAACGCACTCTGAACGTGCAGACAGCACCACCTTGCCACTTCTTGGAAATCTACTCAGTTACCAAGTAACACCTTATCCAGCAGGATTTGGAATTCTTGGAAACGGTTTGGACCTCCAAATCAACGGCGTTATCCCAGATAACGACGCAAGCACAGGTGGATATGCAGACCGTTACATCAAGAGTAATGCAGAACTGACATTCTCCTACATTACAGATACCACTGAAACACTAGAGACTGATTGGATTATCGATGGACCAACATCTTGGGACAATGCTGCAATGGCTACTGGAACAGACCACACCAGTGAAACATCTCCAATAATGACATTCTGTAAGACAGACCTTACCCCAGGCGGTACTGGTTGCGCACAAGGTGAAACATGGGATATTACGCTGTATCTTCACGATGCTGCAGGCCATTCACGAATGATTACAGTGACTGTTGAAACCAACGATGTCTTTGCCGATGAAGCACGCCCAACAGCAGATGCAGTCGTCGACATGCGTGAGGATTATGCTAATCAAGTTGAATTCATTGGAACGAACACAATTCAATCGAAAGAATGGGATGTCCACAGAATTATGCTTGATGCTGACGGTGAAGTCACAATTTACTTGGATGCAAGCAACTCTTCTGACGAAGATGCACTTGAAGGAAATGGAATTGAGCGTTACGAATGGAAGGTTCTTTTCGATGCTCGGTATGATGATGAGGACTTCGCTATCGAAGGCCACTCCTTTGAACAATCAGCAGCAAGTGATGGACTGTTTGCCTATACATTCAGTAACATAACAGTAGATGAAGCAGGGACTTCAACCACGCAAATCCGAATTGAATTGGTTGTTTTTGATGGTGCAGACAAGTACTCAGAAAAGCATCGTATGTATTTCGAAGTCGTTGAAGATGGCTTTGGCGATGAAGAACCAGACGTTTTCCTCGATAGGACCTTCGATGGAATTTGTCCAGATCCAGATAGTTGTAGAATTGATTCTGATACGATTACCGTCTCTGGTCAGATTCTTTCCGGTGCCGAGACCGAACAAGACGTCTTTGTCGAAGTAGCTTTGAGCCAAGACAGTTTTGATAAAAGCCCGTTTGATAAGTTCAATCTTGGTGAAGACGGTGAATGGAAAAAGAGTCCCGGTCTTGGAAATTTAGATCCCTTTAATCTTACTTTATCTCTTAACGGAATGTATTCAAACAAATCACTCACAGTGCTAATTTACATTAAGACTTACGAAGGCGATGCAGGCGAAGAACGCTTCATCAAATATGACACCCTCGAAATTACATTGCCTGCATGTCAGGGGCTTGAAGCCAATCTTTCTGCTGAAGAGGCAGGTGGAGAATTCGTTCTCGACGCTGATGGTGATTGTCAATGGTCTGGTGCATGGACCTTTGTAGACGGTGAATGGAAGGCTCCTCAAACCGACAATGGAGATGATGCAACAAAAGGTTCGCTTGACAGATTCCTTATTCCAGGTCTCGTCGCTTTGGCACTTGTTATGATCGTCATCTTGACCCTTGTCTTCATGCGTAAAGGTTCCGGCGATGATACCAAAGACTTCTCAGTCACTGATTCTGGATTCGGTGGCGTCGTTGACCAAACTGAACAATATGTCCAGCAACTTATCGCTCAAGGCTACCCTGAAGAAACGGCTCGAGCCTATGCCCAGCAGTATGCGGCTCAAGCAGCTGCAGCAGCGCCAGCAGCCGCAGCACCAGCAGCAGCGCCAGCGATGGATGATGCCGTTTACCAGCAATATTACCAGCAATTTACGGCACAAGGATACGATCCGCAAACAGCCGCTGCTTATGCTCAGCAGTATGCGGCACAGTATGCTCAAAGCCAGCAATAACCTGCAGAACTCCGGTTTTGAAGCCATCAAGGGTTGAGCGTAAGCAAGGAACAGATGGATTACGAACTTCATGTGTGGGGTATCTGAATACAGAGTGGTTTGACAAATCAGAACCTCGGAGATACCCTCGCAAAGAGTATCGATTGTGAATATTATTGAGTATTCCATCACTGTAAAAGGGGTCTTATCTTCACATCAAGAATACCACATTATGTGGGACGCAAGGCCATAGTAACTGTAAAGAGGAATTAAAAGTCCCAACTACCATGGACATTGGTACGTTAAGCCCCGATGGGCATTATCAATGGGACGGCGAGAAATGGCTGCCTATCCAGTTACTCACGACAAGTGAAGATGGTTTTTGGCTTTGGAATGGTAATGAATGGATTCCAAACCCCTTGGCGAATACATCTCCTAACCTTACTCCCGAGAACACCACGGAATCTCGCGAAATACAAACTCCACAGGCGAATGTACATTCCCAACAAAACGTTGTATCTTCTCAACAGGTTGTGTATCCACATCAGTATACTCACCAACAAGTGATGCTGGTGAGGCCTCAACAAAATGGCTGGTGGACTACGAATAAAATCATTGCTTTGGTCGTGTTGATTCCGGTTGTGTTAATTCTATTAGTTGCCTCCCTCGTCGTTTTTTCAGGATTTTTGTTTGTATGGGCAAATTCAGTCGACATCGCAGAGACACCAGAATTTGGATTCCGACACGATGTTGAAGCAAGTTTGTATGAAGACCTAGGCGCAAATCGAGGCTCTTTCTCTTCTGTAGTACAGTATCCTGATTTTTCTTCAACCGTCTATATCTATGGAGAGGATTCGGATGGAGAATTTTGGTCTGGTAGTGGAGTAATCATTTCCGAATACTGGGTACTTACTGCCGCCCATGTTGTAGAGGATTTGTTGGTTGAAAAATCATGGGTTTTCGAAGGCAGTGATTTTGAAGACCCTGATGGATATATGTATGAAATTTCAGAAATCATTCTTCATCCTGGGTGGGAAAGTGATTCCGAACTCCTTGAAAACGGAATGGACATTGCTTTGATTTCTTTGGAGGTAGGCATTGATTTATCTCGGTCTGCTATTGCTGCTTGGGACAATATGCCAAATTCGGAGAGGCTTGAGATAGGTGCTCTGCTGTACACTTCAGGTTACGGGCTGTATGATGAAGGATATTCTGAATGTTCCAGCCATTGTTTGGTAGATGAGAGTGGTAGTTATTCTCAACGTCGAGCCTGGTCGAACATACTTGACCGAGATATCAAAAACCTAAACACAGATGAATCATATGTGAATGATGATGTTTGGCTTGGCGGCTTTGTTGTGTATGATTTCGATAGTCCAGGTGGGAATCATAATTCATTAGCACAAGGTCGTAGTAGCACTCTACAGCAAGGAAGTTATGGCTATGTTGGCGAAGGTTCCAGTTCTGCAACTCCACTTAATCTCGAAGGTACCAGTGTTGCTGGAGACTCAGGGGGTCCAACATTTGCACTATTAGATGGGGAATGGACCGTTATTGGTCTTACTTCTCACGGGAGCCCTACTGCCAATTATGGTGATGTAGCAGTGAACACACGAGTTTCCAGTCATAGCTTATGGATTTGTTCAGTTCAAACACCTAATAATCCAATACTTGGATGTGAATGAGTCTTCTTGTGTGATGATAGTTCTGTAAAAGATGGAACATAGTTCGTTGAGACTCCCAGATTGTGAACAGAGTCTGGGA
>JAACDG010000084.1 GCA_009937025.1 Methanobacteriota archaeon | reverse complement strand
GCGTCCAAAAAAGAACATCATGTGTTTTCTCAAACTGGTGGAATGAGCGGAGCTCCTGTCAATGCTCGATCCACTGCAATGATTCACCGAATCTATCAACTCACCAATGGTGAATGGCCTATTGTCGGAGTCGGCGGTATCAGCAGTGCAGAGGATGCTTGGGCAAAGATTGGGGCTGGTGCATCTTTGCTCCAAGCCTACAGTGGTTTTGTCTTTGAAGGTCCTAGTTTAACCAAGAATGTGGTCAATGGTCTCCACAAAAAATTACAAACAAGCGGATTTTCCTCGTTGGATGAGGCCGTTGGGTTCGCTCATCGATTGAACACATGAGTTGATGAAGAACGGCGGATGAGGTGACACAGATGTACGCAAGAAGGACCCGTTTTCTCCTGCTCGGGGGCGTCATCACAATTGGCTTACTTGGGGTGCTTTTGTTACAAGCACCCGAGCCCACCAGGGCTGTGGATGATTTGATGGATAACCCTGCTCAATTCGTCGATCAAGAAATTGCTGTTCGAGGCGAGGTTCGTGACGGAAGCATAGACAATGCCTCTTACCTGTTTGTCCTCCATGGGGTGACTCATGAGTTGGTCATCGATTATTCTGATGCTTCTGTATCCAACGGACTCGGTGATAACCGCACTGTCTATGCCCAAGGCACCCTGCGCATGGAAGATGGTGTCTATGTTCTTGAAGCGGACATCATCAAAACTTCATGCCCCTCAAAGTATGAGGAAGAATCTCCTCAGGAATAGAAAGCAATTGCAACACATCCGTGGTAACAACTGCCATTCCGATAATAGTAGGCGCTTGTCTTGTCATATGACCGGCTTAACGCTTATCAATTCATTCCAAAAGGCAAGCCCATGCAGTCGGACTACAATGATTTGACCGTCGTGAAGTTGAAGGCATTGTGTAAGGAACAAAACCTGCCGATTTCTGGACGAAAAAGCGAGTTAATCGAACGCTTAATCGCCAATGACAATTCAAAGCACGATTTCGATGAGAAGATAAAACATACAATTGAAGAAGAAGCAGAAGAAAAAAAGAAGTTCAAATGCATTGAATGCTCAACAGTCCTTCGTGTTCCCTCGACATACAAAGGCATGATCTCCTGCCCAACCTGTTCCACTCGTCAAGAGGTTGGCGAGGAGATGAAAGACCATCCATTGGACTCGTTTGAATTTACAGTTGAGCAAATAGGAACTGCTTTGATGATTTCAGGTATTCTTCTTTTTGCACTTGCAATGTGGCTCATCGTATCGGGGTGGAATTTTTGGTTGGAATGTGAATGGGATAACATTTCTCCCTCCGAATATGAAGACCTCGGATGTGGAGAGGGATCGTTTGCAAACACCATTTTCACCTCTGGTTGTGTGCTTATACCACTCGGGTTTTTGATCGGCATGTTCGGATACAATTATTCTGAGTCAAAACAAGTCGGCCTTCAAAATCAGGTCAACCATGCTACCGGGACCATGATGCCAAACCAAGTCCCCGTACGCAGTCCACTCGTGGGCGCAATCCAAGCGACAGCTGTTGGTTATGGCATTGGTATTGTGACCCTTATTGGAATTGCTTTGATCGTTATTGTCCTCATCTTTGTTCTGATTTTATTAATTGCAGCATCGTATTGATCACCAGGCACACGGTGACATGATATCACCCATACAGCTCGAAAAATGCAGGTTGAGAAATACCGATATCTGATGACAATACGACGGGGGTGAAATGATTCAATGCCATCCTATCTTACCTTCTTGGCGTTCTTAATAACTCAACCTCCACCGCTTCTCCCATTAGATTCATAGGTCGATCTAGTCTTATTTCCAAGTATGTTGTCCTCTGTATTCCCACACATGATAGGCCAATCTCTTCGGTAGCGTCTGCAAAGGCCCACTGCTAGTCCTTTGATTTGCCAATAACTGAGCAATGGGTGTTCGGATACACCCTTTGCAACTATCCCAAAACTATTCAATCACAGTTGCACTCAAAATCATAACAGGTACTACTGGACGATCATTACTCTGGGTATCGACCTCAGAAATGGTAGTAACGTGTTCACAACCTTCCGTAATCTCTCCAAATACTGTATGTACTCCATCGAGGTGTGAATGATGGTTAATATCATCGGGCATAAGGAAAAATT
>JAACDG010000083.1 GCA_009937025.1 Methanobacteriota archaeon | reverse complement strand
ATGAGTGTGGATGAGAATTTGCATCGGAAACAACCCCATGTGTCGCCCATCGTGTATGTGCTATACCTTGAGTTCCAGCAATCTTGTTAGGCAAAACCGATTCTAAATCAGCAACTTTACCCACTTTCTTGAAGATTTGAATGGTTTCATCTTTCACCGCAATTCCAGTTGAATCATAACCTCGATATTCCAATCGACGTAATCCATCAAGCAAAATATCCGATGCCTGTCGAGGGCCAAGGTATCCAAAAATTCCACACATAATATCCCCTCAACAATCAACTTTCGCTGAACAGATTGGACAATCAACTCTCGTGAGTGTCATATCCTTGACTGTGAATTTTGCTGCACATTCCTTACAAATCACTTCACGTTGAGGTGGTGCAATCATCGGCAATGGTGGCAAACCCGCCAAAGGCGGTAAATCACCTGAAGGCAATGGAGGCAAAGGCATCGGAACTATTTCTGCAACCAGGACACTCGGTTCAGGAATTGGAAGAGGGAGTGGTGGAAGGGATGAAGTCATTGATTCGACCATATCCGTAATCTCTCGTTGCTGCTTTCGCTTCATTCGGCGGTTGAGACGAGCATTGCCTTCACCTGATTCATTTTTCGCTTCAAGAGAATCCGATAAGCTCAATTCTTCCTCCTCAAGAGTTGCTGCTGGCTCGTCCATTTCCACTATCAAATCTTCAGTTTCAGTGTCAATCGCGAGCAGAGGGCCTTCATCTTCAACTGGGACGACGAGTAATTCAAGGCCATCGGGATCTTCTTTCTGACTTGAATTACTTACCAATTCCTCTTCTTGTCGGCGCGAAGAGCGGACAGAAAGCATGATCATGACGAGGAAGAGTACGAATAATGTTCCAGTTACTCCTAAAATCAACAGTTTGGTTTCTTGGTTACCAGGCAATGGAGCCAGAAGTGTATCGAGCAATGAATTTGAATCTCCACCTACATTTGAATCTCCATCCATGTCTGCTAAAGTTCGCATTTTGAGCGACCCGCCGGCAGAAGAAAGTAGGATAATTCCATCAAACTCCATTCCAGCATGACCTTTCAAGAAACCCTCTGTTAGAATGTTTGAGAGGGCCAGGCTTTGCCCTTGAGATGCATCGGATAACAACCCATAACGAGTAACTGGGCCATAGATATTAATTTCATCGTAGAAGATTTGAACGCCGTCTGATGTCGGATTCAATTCAATGTGAGTCGCCCCTGGCGCACTGATAGTTTCTGCATCATCGGACCACGAATTATCGGTCACAACATGTGCAATCATCGCATCTTTGCCTCTGCCTTGAATCCAAGAGGCAACCAGAATATCTTCATCCTTATTGGTAAGAATAGTGAGTTGAGCCATTTGTGCATGGTCGCCAACAGATGATTGGAATCCCCACGCAGAATAGGTGGCATCACCGTGCGTATACATCAATCCGACACGGTCGATACCCGTGACATCATTTCGAATTTCTTGGTAAAGGATATGCAGGTTTTCTTCACCTAAGCCAATCGCCAAAGTATCACCTTGCGATGGGCGTATTTGGACATCGGACAATACAATAATTGGTGTACTCCATGATGATGGGCTGTCGGGATTAGAGGAAACAATCGTGAAAATAGATGTGATATCTTGCCATGAACCCCCTGTAGAAATATCACGATGATATCCTGCTAACACCATTTGGTCATCGTATTCAGTTATTGCCAGGCCCCAATAGGAACCTTCTGACAATTTAATTGCAGACATCTGGTGATGAACTGGAGTTTTCTCCCCCAACCGTGTGAGTGAAGTCATAGCAATATCAGTAAGCGTATAACCATCAGGACTGATGGTTTTTCGATTCCAAGCAGCCTGAACAAATCCATCGTCCCGCAAATAAGTGGCTAATTCACCGCCCCATTTTTCTTCAAGCAAAACATCTACTTGCATGACCATCGAATCGGTAAATGTTCGAACGTGAAGTTCACCGTCGCGAGTTGTGAACAATAGACCACCCACGTCCATACCAATGAAATCGATTGGAACTTCACCTTGAGCGAGAGAGACGCTCACCTGTGAGCCAAGGCTCAAATCATCGATAACAACAGTGAATCCATGAATACTAAATTCAGGTTCGACACCGTTCCCTTCTAAGCGTACTTGGTATTTCTCATGACCAATTTGGCGTCCAAGTTCGTTGAAGGTTCCTGTACCGTGGCCAGAACTTGAATCTGAGCCTGGAACAATCAAAATATTCGAGACACCGATTTCATTCCACCCATCAATTGTCCAACGTTCAAGGCGCATGGTCAACTCAGTGGCTTCTGTTTGCCCAATATTATCAATACGAACATCGATATTGAACATCGAATTCGGTAATGGAATCTTTGGATTCGTGGTCACTGCACCGGGCAAAAATCGCAGCATTGCTTCTACAGGACGTTCTTCTACCTCAAATGTGAAGGTGTAGACATTATCATCTGGGTTTGGGTCGCCCAGTTGATTATTCGGGTCAATCGAGATGGTGACATCGTGCGTTCCTGCTTCTGTCGCCCACCAATACAGAGTAACTTGTTGACTCTCTCCTACGCTAATAGTCGATATACGGGTTTCTCGCGGATATGTTTCTGATTGGCTTCCAACAGCATCGAGCTGAACAAAGATGTCGTTTGCATCTAAATCTCCTGTGTTTCTAATAGTGAAATCAACTTCCAATACAGTGCCTGCTACTGCAGAATAAACGGGAAGGTCTTGGTCCATTATTTCAACGGAACCATGGAATATAAAGTCGGGAGCAGCGGGTTGATTATCAACAGTATAGGCCCTTCGTATTTCATCGGTCATTACGCCGCTTTCGTTCACCATTCGGAATGAAATTCGATATGAGCCATCATTTACACTGGTCGAATTCCAATTAAAAGACCAATCTTGTTTGCCGGTATCAAGTGGAGTTAATGTTTCACCAACTATCCAATCACCATTCTCAATACGGTATTCAAGTTTATCATGCTCAACCCCTTCGACAGTGCCACTGAATTCAACAGAACCTTGGAGGGCAGTGCCCAAAGTTGGGGCTTCTAGAATCACCTCCATTCGGGCAATATTGACTACGCGTATCGAAACATTAGATGCTTCACCTTCTTCGGTAAGTGCTCGTGCCATAACTAAGACATAGTGTTCATCTTCGTTAACCCAACTATCTCTGACGGAGATGTCCAAATACCATGCTGAAAGGTCTCCACCTGCAGTCACCCAATTCCGTAATTCACGTATGGTTCCATTATCGAGATGTTGTTCGATACGGACTTCGATTTTAACATAATCATCTCCTCCTTCATTCGCTTGAGTAGAACCTGAAACACGAACGAAGTCTCCTTCAATCCACCAAGAACCGTTACGAGGTTTGTCCACATCGACGTGTGAACCGTTTCCTGATGGAAGATTCGTTCCACCACCACTATTATCTAATGGACTACATGCTTTTTCCAAAACCGTGTCAATTGCGCATGAAGCATCGATTAATCCAAAGCCCCATTCATCATTCCATCGATCCGAAACGCCCGGTTCACTGGCAGAACCTCGTGCTTCAGACGAGTTGCGAAGGATATCTTTGACTTCTTGGGGTTCGAGAGAAGGGTCGGCTTGAAGCATGAGTGCTACAATGCCTGAAGCGATTGGTGTGGCCATACTCGTCCCATCTTTTTCATCATACTCTGAACCAGCAAGAGGTTTTGCAGGTTGTCCGGGGAATGCAGCGCCTGTTTGAGCAGTTGCGGACATAATTGCTGTGCCAAATGAAGTGATGTCGGGTTTCAATTCGTCCCATTCATCATCATCTCCGTCATCAAGTCGAGGACCCGTATTCGAGTAGTCTGCGACATTGTCGTTTGTTCGATTAATATCTCCGCGGTCGGTTGCAGCGCCAACTGAAATTGCCTTGTCGGCACTTGCAGGTGAAGGGACACGCTTCGTACTATCATTCCCCATTGCGACTACACAAACGATGGAAGCATTCACTGCATCATTGACAAGACGAGCCTCGGAACCACTGCCATTATCACCTTCATCTCCTGGATTGAGAGGGCTTGAGACTGAACCAAAAGACATCGAAGCAACTTGAATACCCCGAGTCGAGGAATTGTGGCCCCAATCAGTATCTTGATTGTTAATCAACCATTGAATTCCATTGAGGGATGCTTGTGAATTTGTACCGCCCGCATCGGAGAGGACCTTGACGTCAATAAGGAAAGCGCCTGGCGCAGTCCCCATGTGGATTCGACTGCTGTCGCCGGTCCCAACGGCCGAACCGGCAACGTGCGTACCGTGGCCGTTGCCATCATCAGGGTCTTGGGAGCCATCTGGGTTTGATGCTGAAGATGTAGCATCGTATCCTGCGACCCACTTGTGATCGTCGTAAGAGAGTGGGTCTTCATCGGGTTCATCGCTTTGGTCATCAAAATCATTCAGCGATTCGTGTTCATTATCAACGCCGGTATCAAGCACCGCTACCACGATGCCTTCACCTATGTAATCGCGCTCATAAGCAGATGCAGAATACACATCGGACGGGCGAGCCCGGGATGCTTTTGCCGCAACATCGTTCGATGGAATCATAACATTTTGCATCTCAATAACAACAACTCCATACAAGGAATAGAGGTCCATAAGAGCGGATACAGGCACTTTGTCGATGGCGACTGAATCGATATCGGTGAGTTGTTGGAACCATGCACCTTCATCTTCACCAACCCATCCGTGAGCGTCAAGAACAGAGCGAAGTGTCTCGATTTCTGCATCGTTCGCACGCCAAGCATAATCCACTACAATCGCAACTGTCTTTCGGCCATCAGGCCCAAGAATGGCCGTGGGTGAAATTGATTCGGCTCCTGCCAGAACTCGTTGTAATCGGTCATCCATTCCATTCCAATCAAGGTCTGGACCGTAAGATTGCCACCACTGGTCTGCTTCTGCGGAGATGCGCTCACCCCGGTCAATATTTCGAAGAGGACGCAAGCACAGTTCTTCACCGCACATCAATGGAGGCAAACCATCGACCAATATTGGTTCGGAATACAGTGGTTGAGATATTGACTCGGAAAAATTGTTGTCTGTTTCGTTTGCCAAAACTCCGAGGTCTGCAAACAAAAAAACGATGACTAGAAACAGGGAAATACGCTGAGATTTCCATGATGTCGATGACTGCAAACAACCCACTCCGAGATAATGCTGTGCCGTTCCGCCTTTGAGCCTATCCTTTCTTTGCACACTCCCCAGCCCCTTAAGGGGCTTGGGGAGGTATCGAGGAATCAATCTGGCCAAGTGAGGTGTTCAGGTTCAACAGAGCATTGAATTTGAGGCCCAGATGTTCGTTCCACAACCCCGAGGGGGGCTTGGCAATCAGGGCATTCGGCAACATCAGCAAGGTGCTCCATCCAAGCAAGACGCGTCTCTGGCTCATCAGCAGAAGCCAGAAGACTGCGTAAAGGTTCGCGGAGGTTTCGAGGAATATCCATCTTGCGAGCGGTCCAAGGATCTACAATTTGAGCCATATCAATCATGACGCTCTTTATTTGATTCAATCGTGAACGCTCACCGCTCGATGATGTTGGCCCACCGTCTTGAATACCGAGTGCATAGGGTCCACCTTTGGCCAGGAATGGAAGTAAAAGATAGGCTGCTACAAAACCACCCAAATGGGCCATGTGGGCCACATCACTTGGTTGATTGAGGCCGAGGTTTGAGGTTGAGTAAGCTCGAAATACTTCCATGCCGAAATAAAATAATGCGAGGTAGAAAACCGGCCATTTGCGTATCAAAATAAGCGGGAATGGTATCTCATCTTTCGGCCATCCAGCCAAGTATGCGCCAAACAGTCCAAACGCAGCACCAGATGCGCCTAAAGATGGTGTTGATGACGAGGAATTGAAGATAAACCATGCAAATGAACCACCGAATAAACCGATGAGGTAGACTGCTGCAAATCGTCGCATTCCCAAGCGTTGTTCGAGGGGTATACCCACCAAAGCAATGACGAGAATGTTACCAAGAACATGCGTTGGGTCATATCGACTGTGCAAAAATCCTGCTGAGAAGAGAGTATGGAACCATGCCCCGCCATCAATTCGGTTCGGACGGAGGACAAAATCCCACCATAACCAGCCACCAACCCATCCATTAGCAACGGCTAACTCACACAGAACTTGCACCAAATACGCCAAAAGCAATCCGACTGTAATCGATAGTGCCAGTGAAGTTCGATGACGAATCGCATAGGAGATTGGCCAGACCAGTGCCAAGACCCAAAGTCCAAACAACAGCCATTCGGATGTTCCAAACAAGGACATCACTGTGGCCATGTCCGGCCTAATGAGAAGACGCATTTGAGTTCATGGTTGAATAACATAGGAATGGGAGGTTTGATGTCGGTCTGCAAACTCGGACACCCATGGCAGAATCGATGCTCAGCCTTGTGGGCCTTGAAGTCCGCCGCGGCATGGGAGTGGTCTTGTCCGATTTCAATCTGGAAGTTGCATCAAAAGACGTCGTGGTCTTGCACGGTGAAAACGGTTCAGGGAAATCGACTGTAATCGAAAGTTGTGCTCGTTTATTGCCTTTAGAAAAAGGGTCTATTCAACATCATGGGGCTTTGGTTGTTGACGCAGAAGGTCGAAGAATCATTCCAACACAACCCTTCGGCCTCACCCTCCAAAGCAACGGATTACTCGGTGATGAAACGGTTGAGAATCACCTTTCAACCGTTTGTTCACTCTCTGGAATGAAAACGGACCTCCTCCCTATGTTGGAATCCTATGGACTTGCACACCGTAGACATGACCGAATCGGGCTTTTATCGGGTGGTCAGGCTCGTAAAGTAGCGGTTTTAGCGGGTCTTCTCCCTGCTATGCTTTCCTCCAAACCCCGTTTGGTATTCCTCGATGAACCCGGCACTGGATTGGACAAAAGTGCTCTTGCAGCATTGGTCTCTGACATCGGACAATTACGTGAAGCCGGACATGCCTTTGTCATCGCATCTCATCATCCAGAACTCATGAAATGTGCAACTCGATTGCATGATTTAAAATCTGAATCATTCCAAGAACAAACGCCTTGCCAACCTTGGAAAGCAAATGGAGTCGAAGAGGATGCTCGTCTTCTTTCAACCAAGGTTGGGCACCGATACCTCCGTTCAACTCGAGCTGGCCTTGCACGCAATGGTCTAACAGCACTCTTGGTCCTTGGAACACTGTTAGCGTTCGTGGACCCACTCTCCATTGAAAACACTGCATTGCTTGTTGGGTTTGTTTTCGCAGCGCCTTTTGCTGCTGGACTTGCAGGCGACCCAGTGGTACATTTGATGCGAGAAAGTCGTGCTGTCGATTGGTGGAGAGCGCATGTTAATCGCATCCCGAATGCGGATTTCTTCGCACCTGTTCTTGGCTTTATTTTCACAACGCTTGGTTGTCTTCTGTTACTCGACGCCTTCAACTGGAAACTCTCTCTTATTGGAGCAGGTATACTTTGGGCGACATTAACATGTGTTCGATTCATCGAATTAAGTACCTTGCGCCTGGCGCGTCCAAATGCAGTATTCATCAGACTCTTACTACCAATTTTGATTCTTCCATGGGCCTTGATTGTAGATTTTGCGGCAACCTTGTGAACACCCAAGTTCAAGAAGGAGTTATCGAGAGTAGTGCACATGCGACGACGAGCACCCGAGATTTTTCTTGGCCTCGGCTTTGCAGGAATTATGACGACGCTTTACTTGGGCCTTAATTGGGCCCCTAGCGTATCAATTGATGCCTTTGAATCACCTGCTGCTCAGCGTATTTTCTATTGGCATGTACCTTCAGCATGGGCAGCATTCATTGCCTTTGGAGTCTTATTTTTCGGCTCCGTATTATGGTTCTTCAAACGAAGTCCCCTTGGTTGGCGGTTACATGTGGCTGGAACAGAGGCTGGGCTTGCTTGCGGCTTGATGGCCGTATGGTCAGGATGCGTTTGGGGTGCTGCTGAATGGGGCACTCCTTGGGACTGGAGTGATGTTCGATTGAATACATTTGGACTGTTAACCCTCCTCGCTTTGTTTTTGGTTCTTGGACGTCAAAGTCAGCCCGATGGTGTTGAAACTCGAGATACATTTTCCACCTTTGGATTGTATGGTTTTGTCTTGGTACCTTTGACTTATGTCGCCACTCGCATTTGGCAGATTCGCCATCCAGGCCCAGTCATTGCAGCAGGAGACGATGGAGGCTCTTTGCAATCCAGCATGGCCTTGGTCCTCCTTATCGGTGCGCTATCCTTCACGGTGTTCATTATCGGACATATGTTGATTTCAATGCGTATCACGCATCTGGAACAACGGTTAGAACAAGCTCAAAAATCACTTGATGGAGGAAATTGAAATGGAAGGAACAAATTATCTCACCGTCGCTTATCTTGGAATGATCGCTGCAATCGCCATTTGGACCTGGACTGTCGTTGTGCGAAGCCGCTCAATTGAAGCACGTCTTGAAGCGGTTGAATCGAGTATTGGAATCGATGCATCTCAGGCAGATGATGTCGCTATCCAATCAACGGTTGATTCGCAAGATGATGCTACGGTTTGAAGGCGGGTACACTCACCCGAGCACGAGAGGGATTCGATGAGCGAAGGACTTGGACGTGAGTTTTGCTTAGTCTGCGGTGCGGACCCTCCACTGTTTGGCGACAGAATGTGCGAACCATGTACTCGGAAACGAATCAAACTCGTCATTGTTCCAGAAAACATACCTTGGGTTCGATGTGCACGTTGCGGCATCGTTGAAATTCAAGGCAAATGGGTTCATATTTCCGAAGAAGAAATTTGGGATGAACTGATTCAACGGCACGTCCAATTTCATGAAAAAGCCGAGGGTATCGGTTTAGGCCTTGAAACTCGAATTGTTTCTGACCGACACACACTCTTGCATTTACAAGTCGAAGGTACCATTGAAGGTTTACACTTTCAAGAACAGCACACCATGCGTGCACGTATGGCAAACGGCGTTTGCCTGACATGTACTCGCAGAGCAGGAAATTACTTCGAAGCGACTGTGCAACTACGCTCCACAGGACGTCGACTTTCCGAAGAAGAATTCACATCGCTTCGGGCGACCTTGGATACTGTCATCGAAGGTCTGTCTGATGACCCGATGTTTTTCATCACCTCGGAAGGGCCGGTTACTGGTGGTTACGATGTCGTGCTTGGAAGCAAAGGTCTTGCCCGAACATGGGGTCGACACTTGGTGTCGGAATACGGCGGCCATGTCGCGGAATCAAATTCAACCGTTGGCCGCAAAGACGGAATCGATGTCACTCGTTTGACACTCTTATACAGAAAGCCTGGTTACGATATTGGAGATGTGATTCGCTGGAGAGACCATTTCTGGCGCCCAGCAACATGGACCAAAGATGGAGCCATCATGTCGCGTATCGACCGCCAAGAACGAACTGGGGCAACATGGAGGGACCTTGAATCCTCAAATGTAGTCGCTCAAATGAAAGACCACCTCATCGCCGATATCATCACTGAAGATTCTTCTGTTGCAGAGTTCCTTGACCCATCAAATTGGAATATGGCATCGGTTCGAATTGCTTGGGACCATACCCCGCGCCAAAAACTTCGCCTTGCTCGTATTGACGGCGAATGGTTAGCATTGCACAAACTTGGATGTGATGAGGAAAATGAGGGGAAGTCGGTATGAAGGAGAACTCCCCCTCTACCCCCATGGCAGATTCCGAAAATGCTGAGCAAAAAGTCGGAATGGTCGACCTTGCAAAAGCGCTTGACAATGAAGGGATGGTTGGATTCACCCGAGCTTTTGTTGAAGATTTAGAAAAGGGACTTGCTCATGCTACTCCTGAATTGTTCCCGTGGATGGAGACCATTGCAAACCAACAATGGGATGGAATTCTTTGTCTTGGTATGGGTGGTTCAGCAGCAGGTGGAGATTTTGTTGCGGCTTTGTCGAATTTTCATGGAAACCTGCCCATCGTCATTCAACGAGATTATGTTTTACCCGCATGGTGGAAACCATCGTGGCTTGTCCTTTCTACATCTCACAGTGGAAACACCGAAGAGGCACTTGAAGCGACTGAAACCGCTTTGAAATCTGGCGCGACTGTAATTATTATCTCTACTGGAGGTATCCTTTCCGGTTTGCCAGAAGCCTATCCAAATTGCTTCCTGATTCCATCGGTTGGTGGCCAACCTCCCCGAACTGCTTTTGGCCATATATTCAGCCGTCAACTTGGACTGCTTCGTAGTATTGGAGTTCTTCCAACACCTCGTGAAGGGGCAGATGAGGCTATGTTTACTCGTTTACAAAAAGCATGTGAAGGATTTGATATTCTCAATGACCCCGAAGGTGATGTTGCACAATTAGCACTCTGCATGCTGGAGAGGCCAATTGCTTTACTTGGTCCCACAGAATTACAACCTGCTTTGAATCGATTCAAAAATCAACTCAATGAAAATTCTGCTCGATTTGCACGAATCGGTGTTATCCCTGAAATGAACCACAATGAAAGTGTGGCTTGGGGTGGAGTCGGTTCAGACCAAGATGACTCGGCTATCGAACATGTGCTCTTGCTTCTCACTTGGCAAGGAATGCATCGACAAGTGAACAAAAGAATGGATTGGATGGTCGCTCATGCCACTACGGATTATGCATGGAAACTGGCTGGCGAAGGTAATTCTTTACTCGAATCATTACTCCACCTATGCATCTTGATGGATTGGATATCTCTTGCCTTAGCCTTCTTACATGGAAAAGACCCTGCGGCAATAGGGCCAATCTCTGCACTCAAGGGCCATCTGGAATCAGTTCAATGAATCAGTAGACATTGCCGATGATGAGACGCGGGTCTGGAAAATCTTTCAATGCTTGAAGACGTTCTTCCTGTGAGACGACACCGGGTAAATCGTATCCATTTGGTTCGTTGATGGAAAGTTGTAAATGAAGATGTGGAGGCCATCCTCCGTTTTCGTCTTCAGCACCAATAAAGGCAAGGCGTTGACCTGCTGAAAAAGTCTGACCTTTGACCAAACCCTCAAGACTGTCCGAGCGAAGATGTCCATGCAAAACCCAAATGGTTTGTGGAGATTGCTGTTGAGAAGAATCAACTGATACCGGCAGAGATATGTTGTGTTCAGTGATGATGGTAGGGCCATAAGAGCCATCTTCATCATTGATTCCAAAGGAGTAAATCGAACCGTCAGCAAATGCATAAACTTCAGTTCCGGCTGGCGCCCCGATATCAAGGCCAACATGATGATTGCGTACTCCTTCGAATAAGGGAGAGGTATACATTCCAGGTCGCCGTTCGTCATACTTTCCAATCGAGAATTCATAGGGGTTTTCAAAATCACTCTGCGGTCCTCGAGAAAAGTCGAATACCCAATACTCATTCGGAATTTTCACAACCGGATGATAGTCGAGTGGAGGGGAGACCATACCTGCGTGACTCACCACTTTCATTTGATTGTTAGCCGAACAATGAAAACCTGTGTAGTAAAGTTCGGCTCATGTTTCTAACAGCGGCCCTCCTGTTGTTGGTAACACTCATCCCCGGATATGCTCT
Organism: Methanobacteriota archaeon; assembly: GCA_009937025.1. GTDB lineage: Archaea > Thermoplasmatota > Poseidoniia > Poseidoniales > Poseidoniaceae > MGIIa-L1. Next base: position 6,058 of record JAACDG010000083.1, on the reverse strand, counting down.
TTGCAAAGTGCTGGATGCAAGTGCTGACCGGATGAGAAAAATCGCGCTGTCTCCCGCACTGGGACTATTGCTTGCTTACGGACTTGCAGGCCTCTTATTATTGAGTAACTTATGGACTTGGCAACTGATGTCGGCATTGTTCTTATTGCTCAACGTTGGAGCATTGGCACACATTCGACACCGGCCTGAAGCGGGTAAGAAATTGACTTCATGGCAAAAATTAGAACGTGCTATGCATGGAGAAGTGTATGGGGGCCATGAAGACAGTATCAGCGACGAAGTAGCGGCACAACGTTGGTTGCAAAATCAGCGGAAACCATGGATGCTTGTACTCGCATCAGGTGTATTGGCGAGTTGTCTTACTTTACCCCTGTTGCAAGAACTTCCATTTGGAATCGATTGGATTGGTTTTTCGACGCTTACCAACCAAATTGCGACCGCCGGCGACCTTTCGCTACCAGGGACAAACGATGGGTTCTGGACCTATACTCCGGCATTCCCTTCACTTGCAGCATGGATTCAAGAAACGCTCAATATTTCTCCGGCAGAATCGGTATTTCAACTTGGACATTACAGTTTGTTTGCCCTTGTTCTAGGCATTGGTGGAGCCATGGACCGTCATGGGTCTGGTGCAAACGGCATTCTGGCCATGGGTCTTGGAGCCGGTCTCTTTGCAAAGGTGTTTGATTCAGGATATCCATCGGTCGCCAGCCAACTTGGCTTGGTTGTCGGATTACTTGTATTGCTTCGGCCAACTTCAACACGTGGAAAGCATCACACCTCTGGATTTATTCTTGCTTTTTTCAGCGTCTTGTTGATTCATCCAACAGGCGCAATCTATCTGGGAATGCTCATGTTCGCCCACATAATCATTGGATTAAGTCTCAATGAACAGCATGGTGAAAACATCAAAAAATTACTTTTCACAAGCCTCATTCTTTTGACTATTGCTGGCGCTATTGCCCTCTTGATTCTGGCTCCACGAATGCTTGACACTGCTGTTTTTGCCGAATACGGTTGGCAGGGTGGGCGACCAATGCTGATGTATAATGGCATTCTGCTGTTCCTCGGAATCAACGCTGCTTGGAAATTACGAAACAGCATTGAAGGACGTTTACTGGCTGTTTGGTTTACTGGATTATGGGTACTCACCGCGATTCATTTAATCGATGGTCTTGAACAAATCCCAGTTCTTTCCCTGTTGTCCTATGTCTTGTATTCTATGGGATTGCATGCCTTCCACATCCCATTGGCTGCCCTTGTTGCTCTTTGGTGGAGCGATTCAACCTGTCTTACATCACTTGAAGAAAAAAGGAGTCTACTTACCATTGGATGGGACCCACACCCTCACAAATACGTCGCCACCGGACTTTCGGTGCTTCTTCTCTTTGGAACTCTTTTTGGGCATGCAGTTTTGATTCAAGTGTCCCAACATGATGAATTACAAGCGTTTACTCAAGGAGACTTGGAAATTCATAACGCATTGTCAAATCTTCCTCAAGGAAGTGTCGTATACACTGAAAATGCTCAATGGGGTTATGTCTATGATGCACCTCAAAATGTAGCTACCACAAGCGTTCCCACACTTGGACTGATTCATACTGAAAGTAGTATTCAATCTGCTGCAACAACAGCGATATATACTGATTTACCTGAAAAAATTCATGCTCTCAACATCACTCATGCTGTATCATCTCCATTGGGTACTGTTGGTTGGACATTCGCTCAATCCACCTACTGGGAACCTCTTCTTGAACGACAGGGGAGTGTTCTTTGGGAATTTGATGCATCAGGCTCTGCAAATACACATAACTTTTTCACCGTCGATACTTCAACATGCGTCGAGGCGTGTTCGATGCAAGCAGACCCTTGGAATGAACACCGGTTCAGGGACACACTCGGACTGGGAATGCAACGCGCTGTAGTCCCCGAAGGACAGGATGCAATCATCTCCTTTTCTACAGTTAATGGGTTTACAGGAAATGGAAGTGCATGTCTCGTGTTTGAAGCAAGAGGGAATTTGGGAGAAGTTGGTTTAACAATAGATTCACAGGGGGATGATGCTTTGCAAAGTTCAACCTTTAGTTCCGGTTGGCATTCTTTATGTTTTGAACAACAATCGTTCGATTCAACACTGCAATTGGAAATTGATTGGACCGATGATGGAAGTGGAAGTCGTTGGCTCAATCCTCTTGGGCTTTCAGGACGAAGTGATGTTTTGCTTGATTCAACCGGAATAAGGCTTCATTGGCTAGAAATCAAGTAATCGGAGTACTTTTTTGCGAAGTCATCAAAGCCAATCAAAGGCTGGAGGCATCATGAAGCGAGTCATGATTCTCCTTCCGACCTTAGATGAGGCGGAAGGTTTGGCTCAAATTTTACCACGTATTCCTGTGAAGAAACTTTCAATGAAAGGCTGGGAGATTGAAACATTAGTCATTGACGGTGGAAGTGAAGATGGAACCAAAGACATAGCAGAGCGATTCGGCTGTGATTTCATGCTTCAACAGGGGAAAGGAAAAGGCGCTGCCATGAGACTCGGGTTTCTTCAATTTCTAAAATCAAATTGCGATGCTTTGGTGATGTTTGATGCTGATGGCACGTATCATCCGGAAGAGATCTACAAACTTCTTTCAAAACTCGAAAATGCAGATGTAGTGGTCGGAGACCGATTGCGTGGAGCGATGGACCCCGATGCAATGACTCGAATAAATTATATTGGAAATCATGTATTAACTTGGATTGCAGTAGCCCTCTTTGGTGCCCCAATGAATGACTTGTGTTCCGGATATTGGGCCTTTTCACGACGAACACTCATGGAATTAAAATTGAATTCGATGCGTTTCGAAATCGAAGCTGAGATGTACACCTCATGCGCAATTGAAAACCTCGAAATGGCGCACGTTCCTATCCGCTACAGTAAACGATTGGGTGAAGCGAAATTAGGTTCGGTCAAAGATGGGTGGAATATCTTCAGAAAATTATTGGTTCGACGAATATTTTCAACTCCACACGAAACTCGTCTCGGTGAAGGGAATTTGACGATTCAATGACACGACAAGTCTCAAGACATCCTGTCGAGAGCCGAACATATGCGCCGAAGACCAACCGTCGTTCTCGGCGCTTCAGGTTTAGTTGGCCAACGTATGCAACAACGCCTCTCAAATCACCCATGGTTCGAATTGGCAGCCATTGGGGGGAGGGCTGAAAGTTCTGAAATGGCGCTTGAACAAATCCCTTGGAGACTCGATGAACAACGCCCAGAACTTCCAGCCATTCCGATTCTCGATATTTCGAGCGATACTTTTGTCAGTGATTTACTGAAATTAAAAATCGAAATCGCTTTTTCATGTCTGCCAAGCGAGGTTGCCGAACAGATTGAGGGGGTTTTAGCACAAGCCGGAATCGCAGTGTTTTCAAATGCAAGTTTCAATCGAAGAAAACCTGGCATTCCGTTGGTCATACCCGACATCAATGCATCTCATTTCACTGATTTTTCAACCTCCAAAGGACCTCTTGCATGTGGTACAAATTGCACACTCATACCTCTTGCAGTACCTCTTGCTGCGCTTCGTTCCTTTGAAATTCAACACGTTACTATGCGCAGTGAACAAGCGTTATCTGGCGCTGGATGGAGGCTTTTATTCGATGAAGATGCAAACGATGGAATTCTCGACCCTCAAATTCCAGGCGAAGCTGAAAAAGTGGCTGAAGAATTACTCCATGTGTTTGGAACAACAGAGGAGCCTGCTGATATTGAATTGGACATTACTTGTGAAAGAGTACATCGAAGGGACGGACATCAGGTCTTTGTTGAAGCGGTTTTTTCTCAACCGATGACATTGGATTCCGTACTTCAAGCATTCGAGATTCATCAATTCCCAGATGCTCTTCTTGAATGTCCAAGCGCTCCTTTGCACTCGTTGCATGTTGTGAAACATATCGATACAGAACGACATTTATGGAGCAATGGTGAACGCTTTTCCAGCCATCCACAACCGCATGAAGATTTGCAAATTGGAATGGCTGTGGTCGTTGGTGATGTAAAACTCATCGACGAACATACGTTGTCTTTTTCTGCCTATTCACATAATACAATTCGTGGTGCAGCAGGCGGAACAATGCTGTTAGCAGAACAAGCTATGGTTGAAGGGCGCCTTCCTTGAGCATCACGAAACAACAGTAGGCATAAAACCGGCAACTACACCCTCGGTTCGGTGCGGACATGGGTATTACTGCAATGATTCCAGACATGACCATCGGACAACTTGCCAATGAGGCTGAATCGCGATGGGGTGAAATTTGGGATGAAAATGCAGCACGCATGCTGGTTTTGGTCATGTGCCCTCGAAAGGAAAGAAAACTCCTCGAATTACATGGCGATATGGTCGAACATGGACAGCCGGTTCTCACGATATTCCACAGACCACGTCAAGAAGCACCCTTGCTTGAGCAACAAGGATTCAATCCACGAGATGCGTCGTTCCAATTTGTCGAATTAGCAAGTTCGGATCTCGGACTTTGGATGCAGCATTTTGTTTCAAATGAAAAATGGATGCGCAGTTCAGTCGAACTTGTATCGGTTCCTTTCACGATGGATATGCCATCACAACGACCATTTGAAACTCAACGAGTCCTTTGTTTCCGTCATCCATCACTACCTGCTCTTGAACGGTATTTCTTGCCGTTTCCTCCGACCTCTATCCCAGGTAAATGCTTCGTGAGTCTACCTCGCCGACAAGCGGCAGAAATGGCTCGCCAACAGGCAGAAGTCTTGGGCGTAGGACGCCTTGAAAAGAAAGCTAAAATCACGGAAGTCTCTCCAAGTGAAATGCCAGTTGCTGCACCTCAGGTTATTGCCGAAGAAAGTGCAAACATGGACGATATGATGAATGACTTTTCTGCTAATATGCTTGATGGCATGACCAATGAGGCCCAAGGGAATGAACCTTCTCAGGTTGCATTACCAATGCAAGAAGGTGCAGAAGATTCCCTTGACGAAATTCCGGAACATGTCTTTGTGCCGCTACCTCCCGGTGCTCAATCAGCAGAACAACCAGAATCAACTGCTGCAGCGGTTGCTGAACAACCTGTTGAAGTAACTTCAACCGACGTCCCTCGCCCAGAACCGGAACCAGAACCGGAACCAGAAATGTCCAATGTTGAACGTGAATTCCGTGAACTTGTCACTGGTCTACTTGCTGCTGGTGTGGCTCCAACCGATATGATGGACGACCCGCGTTGGGAAGATTTGAATGAAAGAGCGGCTGCTGAAGGCTTTGAAACATGGCCGGTGTTCTTACAATTAGCAGCGATGTGATGAGAAGGTTCAAGTTGATTCGACCAAAGGAAGGGATGGAGGCAAGCATATGGGATTCTGTATCAGTTGCGGTCAACAGCATCAAGATGGGATTCGATTCTGTCGGTTTTGCGGCAATCAACAGCCCGGTGAACAATTGCTTGCTCGACTTCGCCAAGAGGCTGAACAACTGCATTACCTTCGAGTTCAAGCACAAGCATTAGCCCAACAACAACAACAACAGCAGCAGCAATATTCACAAAACCAATACAATCAACAGCCGCGCTGGTGATTGGTATGCGTCCAAAGCATTTGGCAATTGAATTATCGAAATTGCAGCCGCATCCTTGTACTTCGGTTGAACTTGAACAATACGCTACTGAGGGAGACTTAGCAGCATATTGGATCCTTGGAATCGACCAAGTCGATGGTGTAGAAGGGAAACGTATTCTCGACCTTGGCGCCGGCAATGGCATTCTTGGATTTGGGTGTCTGCTCATCGGTGCGCAACATATCACTTTAGTCGAAGCCGACCCACAGGCGATTGAAAGTGCCAACAACAATGCTGAACGCTTGCGGCAACGATGCGATGGAACCATTGAAATCATTCCAGAGCATATTTCTGCTCAAACTGAAAAACCAAAGGAAGTTCCAGACATTGTCGTTATGAATCCCCCATGGGGTGTGCAAACTGCAAAAGCAGATCGACCTCTTTTGGAATATGCATTTTCACTTGGCGCCCCAGTTGTCCATGTGCTT